>NZ_VIUJ01000024.1:0-99231 GCF_007993905.1 Pseudomonas sp. SJZ077 | reverse complement strand
CTTGCGCGGGTGGCATTCGCCTTGCTGAAAGGGCAAAGCGAATATCAGTCAAAGGTCAGTTGAGGGTTTCCCCTCAACCATAGAATCTCCCACAGTTGACCGTATTCCTTCTGGAAGAACCCGATCCAATGTGAGAGCGAGCCTGCTCGCGAAGGGGCCGTGTCAAACGACACAAAACCAGCAGAACACTACTCGACGACCAACCGCCCCAACCGCTGCTTGAGCATGCGATTCTCCGCCCGCAGCTGCTGGACCTCTTCAAGCAGGTCCAGCGCCAGGGCGACACCTTCCCACTCCAGCTCCAGATCGCGCCGCAGCTTGGCGGCGCGCTTGGCCAGAGCCAGCTCGTAATCGTTGAAAACCCAATCCTTGGGCTGCTTGCCCTGAGGTTCGAGGATGCCGTGCTCGACGATTTCGATCACGTAGACGTCCGACAGCTCGGTCGCCTCACAGAATTCTGCCATGTCCAGTTGAACGATCAGGGGGTTGCTCATGATGGGCTACTCCGTCTCTTGGATCAGAAATTTTCTCTCGGGTCGAAAGCGGCTTTTTTCGCCAGTTCTTCCCACAGCGCCTTGACCTCGTCGCTCGAAGTCTTGGGCATCACGGCTTTCAATTGCACGAACAGGTAGCCACGCTCGCCCGCCTTGTTCAGCAGACCGTGCCCCTTGGCGCGCATGCGCTGGCCGTTCTGGCTGCCGGCCGGCACCTTGAGGTTGATCTTGCCGGTCAGTGTAGGCACGGCGACTTCGGTACCCAGCGCCAACTCCCAGGGCGCCAGCGGCAAGGTAATGATCAGGTTCTCGCCTTCGACGTCGAATTTTGGGTGCGGCGCAAAGCGAATGATCAGGAACAGATCGCCGTTGGCCCCGCCACCGATGCCCGGCGCCCCCTGGCCCTTGAGGCGGATGCGCTCGCCGTCGGTCACACCGGCCGGGATTTTCACGTTCAGGCTTTTGCTGGTGTTGCTGACGTGCTGGCCGGCCGCGTTGTACTGCGGCACCTGGAAGGAGACCTTCTTCGACTCGTTCGACAGGCTTTCTTCCAGAAAAATCGGTAGTTCCATTTCCACGTCTTGCCCTCGGCGCCCGGCACTGCGGCCCGACTGTCCACCACCAAAACCCGGACCACGGTTGCCGAAGATCGAACTGAAGAAGTCCGAAAAATCGCCCGTGTCCTGACCACCGCCAAACCCACCGCCGCCACGGCCCTGCCAACCTGGCGGCCCCTGGAACGGTTGGCCGTGCTGGCCGTATTTGCGCAAGTCGTCATATTCGGCGCGCTTGTCGGCACTTTTCAGCGCTTCATAAGCTTCCGAGGCGTCCTTGAACTTGGCCTCGGCGTCCTTTTCCTTGCTGACATCGGGGTGGTATTTGCGCGCCAGTTTCCGATAAGCCGCCTTGATCGTCTTATCGTCCGCGGTCGGTTCCACACCGAGAATCTTGTAATAGTCTTTGAAGTCCATCTAAGGATCACCATCCGTTATCGATATCGCGCCGTCACCGTAGTCTGCGCGTATTTCCAGGCGCCGGGTTGACCGATCTCAAGTTTGTGACCGGGTAGCGCGTCAGAAGTTTATCGGCAGCAGTGGGCGGTTCTTGCGACCGACCGATGGCTGCCAGGCTCAATGCAGACAAGTTTGGGGCATCCGGCCATCTTATCAAGGCGCCATTGGTGTATTTAGCGGATAGTCGGCCTTCGAATCTGCGCCGCACTGACATACACTGCGCGGCCGTTTTTTAACCGGAACCTGAAAGTCATGAAAAACGCATCTCCAGCCCGTGCCTGTGGTATCGACTTCGGCACGTCCAACTCCACCGTCGGCTGGCTGCGCCCCGGCATGGAAACGCTGATCGCGCTGGAGGACGACAAGATCACCCTGCCGTCGGTGGTGTTCTTCAACATGGAAGAACGCCGCCCGGTGTACGGTCGGCTGGCGCTGCACGAGTACCTGGAAGGCTACGAAGGCCGACTGATGCGCTCGCTCAAGAGCCTGCTGGGCTCCAAGCTGATCAAGCACGACACCAGCGTCCTCGGCACGGCGATGCCGTTCAAGGACCTGCTCGGGCTGTTTATCGGCCAGTTGAAGAAGCGCGCCGAGACGGCCGCCGGTCGGGAATTCGAGGAAGTGGTGCTGGGCCGCCCGGTGTTCTTCGTCGATGACGACGAAATGGCCGACCAGGAAGCCGAGAACACCCTGGTGGACGTGGCGCGCGCCATCGGCTTCAAGGATGTGTCGTTCCAGTACGAACCGATTGCGGCGGCATTCGACTACGAGTCGACCATCGAAAAGGAAGAGCTGGTGCTGATCGTCGACATCGGCGGTGGTACCTCCGACTTCTCGCTGGTGCGCCTGTCCCCGGAGCGCCGCACCCACGACAACCGTCACGACGACATCCTCGCCACCGGCGGCGTGCACATCGGCGGGACCGACTTCGACAAGCAGTTGAGCCTGCAAGGCCTGATGCCGTTGTTCGGCTACGGCAGCCGCATGAAGAGCGGCGCCTACATGCCCACCAGCCACCACATGAACCTGGCGACCTGGCACACCATCAACTCGGTGTACTCGCAGAAGTCGACCCTGGCCCTGGGCAGCATGCGCTACGACATCGAAGACACCGGCGGTATCGATCGCCTGTTCAAGTTGATCGACCAGCGCGCCGGACACTGGCTGGCCATGGAAGTGGAAGAAACCAAGATCCAGCTGACCCACGCCGACAGCCGCCATGTGCCGCTGGACCGCATCGAGCCGGGCTTGAGCGTTGAGCTGAGTCGCGCGCTGTTCGAGTCGGCCATCGACAACCTGCTGGAGCGCGTGCGCAACAGCGTGACCCAACTGCTGAACGACGCCAACGTGCGGGTCGATCAGGTCGACACGGTGTTCTTCACGGGCGGTTCGAGCGGCATTCCGGCGCTGCGCAACAGCGTGTCGGCGATGTTGCCGAATGCGCGGCATGTGGAAGGGAACATCTTCGGCAGCATCGGCAGCGGGTTGGCGATCGAGGCGATGAAGCGTTACGGCACGATGGACTGATTCGCAACCCGAGGAAGTGATCGTTCCCACGCTCTGGTCTGGGAACGATCATGGGGTGGTTACACCATCCCCACCTGCTTCAACTCACTCTTCAGGTACGCGTAATAAATCGGCCCCGCCACCACCCCTGGCAGGCCGAACGCGGCCTCGAACACCAGCATTGCCAGCAGCAACTCCCACGACTTGGCACTGATCTGCCCGCCGACAATGCGCGCGTTGAGGAAGTATTCGAGCTTGTGGATAAAAATCAGATAACCCAGCGCCGCCATGGCGACCCAGATCGACAGCGACAAGCCGACGATGGTGATCAGCGTGTTCGACATCAGGTTGCCGATCACCGGTAACAGACCGAGCAGGAAGGTCAGCACGATCAGGGTTTTGGTCAGCGGCAGCTGGACGCCGAACATCGGCAGGATCACCGCCAGGAAGATCCCGGTAAAGAAGGTGTTGAGCAGGGAAATCTTGATCTGGGCGAAGACGATATTGCGAAACGCCTGGACCAGCAGGTGCAGGCGGTCGAACAACGCGGCAGCCAGCGGCTTGCGCTTGGTCACGTCCGGTATGCGCTGCAAGGCGATGATCGCCCCGAGCACCATGCCGATCAGCAGCGTCACAAACATGTGCGCCGCGTCCTTGCCGACCAGTTGCAAGTCGCTCAGGTGCTTGCTCATCCACTCGCCGATGGCCACGCGAAATTCCGCGGCACTGGCCGGAAGATAGGCGTCGATGAACGGCGGCAGCTGCCCGCGCGCGCGGTCAACCACGTGCATGAATTTGTCGAGCGATGCGCCCGGGTTTTCCGCCTCGTGCAGCAAAAAGCTGATGGCGCCGGCAAAAATCAGGGTCAACACGCTGACCACTAACGTCCCCAGCAACGCCACCGCCAGCCAGCGCGCGCGTCGACCTTCGATCAGCCGCTGCAACTGCGGGGTGAGCATGTTGACCAGTTCGAACACCAGCAACCCGGCCAGCAGGCTAGGCAGCAGTCGCAGCGGGATCACCAGCAGCAAACCACCAAAGATGATGACCCAACTGATCAGCAGCAAAACGTGGCGTTGAGAAAACGTTGGCATACAGCCTCAAAACGAACGACGTAAAAGGATTGGCAGTCTGCCAGCGTTCGCAGGCCAGCACTAGGGATTGTGTAGGGCGACCTTAGTGGGGCGTGGGCGATTTTTTATAGCGGCCATGCTGGCCCCTTCGCGAGCAGGCTCGCTCCCACATCAGTCCTGCGAACACAGTTCCATTGTGGGAGCGGGCTTGCTCGCAAAGGGGCCCTCACAGCCACCACAATCTGCCGCCCGTTATGACTCTGTTATTTATTTTTTCTTCAGGCAATCACTCATGAATGCTTTGCGCTCATCACCCTTAAGCGCTTTGGTCGCCGCATCGGCGTTGCAGGTTTTCATTTTCTCTTGCTGAGGGGTCAAGGTCTTGGCGTCATTGGCGGCCGGTGCCGCCTTGAGGCAGGTGCTCATGAAGGCTTTGCGCTCGTCGCCCTTGAGGCCTTTCGCGGTAGCGTCAGCGTTGCAGGTGGTCATCTTGTTCTGTTGCTCAGTGGCGGCGAAGCCCTGGGCACTAAGCAGCAAACCGATCATCAACAAAGGGACACGCAACATCATCATGGAGTTTTCTCCTTGTTGCCGCACCGAGGGGTGCGGCCTCAATCTGGAGTGTAGACAACCCCTGTTACACATTCATCCACCGACGCAACCGATGGCCGTCAATCAACCTCCGATTCCAGAAGATCTTTAAAGGCTTCCCGGTATCGCTGATAAGCATCAACCCGGTTATCAATGACCGACGCGGGCATCCGCTCGAACAAGACCGGCGTGCCCCCCTCGGCCGCATAAGTCTGTCCAAGCTCACGCAGCGACGTCCATTGGGCATATGCCGCACCCTCCTCATAGAGCTTGTTGATTTTTATCTGCCGGAACGTGTTCGCCTCGGAAACCGCAGGCAATACCGCCGGCCCTGGCGCGGCTTCATTGATAAAGGCGTACTCGGCCACGGCCGGCCCGGGGGTCAGTGTGGTCACCGGCGGCATTTCGAAATTGAAGTGTGCATTGCTGGCCAAGTGCGCTGCGGGAAATTCCGGCCACGAGTCAGCGACGACCAGTGCATCGAGATTGCTCAGATCATCTCCTATCACTACATATTGATGATCAAAACGGGTGGCCCGGACAATGTGAATGCTGGACGTCCGGGGCTGGCTGGCGAGAATCGAAAACGTGACCTTCGAGTTCTCCGAACAATTCCCGCCCTTGATATCAATGGCTTTGCGAGCGGCCTCAGCGGTGGTCAATTTTGCAGAGAACCCGCCCTCCTCAAGGTCCATCCCTCGCAGGCCTTTGATTTTGGCAATCGCCGAACCGCCGTTTTCCCACATGCTTGGCAACTGATTCCCCGATAACGGCAGGAGCTCCTTGGCTCGATAGATCGCGTCCTGCGCCATTTTCAAATTGGCCATGGTTTGAGGCGATACCTGAACCGGCCCTTCGGTCTCGACCAAGGCCTGGGAAAACCACTCCCCATAGCTGCTTAAATCAGCCAGCTCCGGACTTGACGTTACACCGTTCTCCCGGACTGAATGTAGCAGCGCCTGGTAGGCATTGGCCCGCCCGGTCTGTTCCAGATTGCGCGCATTCAACCCCAGGTTTCGTTCCAGTTCAGTGAGCGGCACCAGGCCCTCTTTGGTAAACAGGCGCCCGGTCAACGCGTTGAACTGCTCTGGCAGCATCAGCTTCTGCAGATCAGGCAACGCCTCGATACTTTGGACGATCCGCAGGCCTGGCCCGGCCTCTCCGGTCGCATTGGCTGCGTTCAGCGCCTCGAAAAGGTCGAAAAGATAATCCTGTGGAAGGCTGTCGTGAATCAGTTTCAGGCCGCGCAGATAATCGAATCGCTTGAATGCCGAAACAGAAGGATGGAACGCTACCGTGACCAGGTCGCTGTATTGGCCGCCGATGTCTTCCAGGACTGCACGTTCGCCGCCCGCGCCCGGCGAGCCACCACGCAGACGCATCAATTGAGGATCGTAAGTGAGCGGATCAAGAACCGGCAGACCGTCCAGCACCTTCAGCAACTGATAGGGCTGCAATGCGTTGTCGCGCAGGGCCAGCTTCAGTTTGGCCCCCTGGCCGATATAGATGTTCAGCGCGTTACGCTCGGCGTCCGGCAACGCCTGCAAAATAGCGGAAAACAGATCCATGCCCGAATGCAGGGCATTTGCGTCTTCGTCATAAGCGACGAATGTCGAGTCATGAAGCTCGACGAGCGTACGGCGAATCCCTGCGTCGTCCTGGCCGATACTGTCGAGCAGGGTTCCGTCGTACTCGAACCGTCGGACCTCAATGCGCACATCGGGATTCCAGCCGCGAAGATGCTCAAGGGAGTGCAGCGCCAGCCGGTCCATGTCGGGACTGTCGACCGAGTCGAGGTAAAAACCTTCATAAGCACGGCTCATGCGCACGTCTCGCAGCGCCCAACGCGCGAGGTTTTCCAGCCTTGCGGGCAACTGCCCGCGCTCAATCGCCTGGACTTCGGAGGGCGTGGCGATGGACAGCAACTCCCGGGCGACAGTACCAGGCAGGCCCGGCACTTGGGCCTGGATCGTTTTTGCGCTGTCACTCGTGGCAGCTTCGACACGACGATAACGTGCATCGAACAGCGACGTGCGCTTGCTCCTGGCCCGTATCGCCAACTCGGCCCGCAGATTTTTGGCGTTCAGTTCCAGCGTGCTGGGCGTGATATGAAACTCGACGTCCAACAAGGTGTTCAGTTGTGCTTCATCCAGGTGCGATAACAGCGTCTTGAGCAGATCGACGTCAGCCAGACGATTGCTGTTTATCTGGACACCCGGCCCGCCCGCGCGACCGATGACCCGAAGCACTTCGCCCCTGGCGTCTACCAGCTCAATCGCATTGCCGGGCCACAGACCATCGAGCAGCTGAAATTGCATCTCGGGATCGGCGCTTGAGTAATCTTGCGCACGCTCGCTGCCCATCTGCTCGATGAAGGTCTGAATGTCACGGTCGATACGAAACCGGGTCACGGTATCGCTGAGCAACGGCGATGGCCGCTCATTGTCGGCATACATTTGGCGGATCGCGCTGGCATCGGTCTGGCTGACCGTGCGGATGTCGCCGTAGGCGTCGGCCAGCTCACCCATGTCCGGGCCGAGTCGCGCCATCAAGGTCGAGTCATCCCACCTATGGGGTTGCTCGCCTTCAATCACGAAGGCACCTTCGCCGTTGCTCTCCACCACGGGTTGATAGGCGTCGGAGCGGGTCGGATGTTTAACCCTGTGTTTTCCGTTCTGTGGATCTTTCGTCAGTTCGAAGTGCCGGGTGTCCAGTTTGAGAATCGGCTTGCCCTCGTGCCGGTGCAGCCAGGTTTCATCAGGCTTTGAATCCGCAGTCAGAGTCAGGTTTTGTTTTTGATAGGGCTCAAGGTCGCGGCTCCACAGGCGTTTGGCGCCGTTGGCGAGCGTGACCGGTGTTGTCGACTCGATGAACGATGACAACTTGGGCAGTACCACCTCACTGCCGATTTTCATGCCGCCGGCGAAGGCCACCAACTGGACCAGGCTTTCGACAAACCCAATGATGTGCTCGGCCCCTTCCAGATAGAGACCTTCAGCCAGATCCACAATGCCTTCGACGACCTCGCTGACCAACTGATAAACCATGTAACCCATCATTACCTCGCCCACAAAGGGTATGAAAGGCCCCACCACCATTAACGCGGCATTGAAGACGTCGGAAAGCATTTTTTCCAGGTTGTCGAACCACGCCCAGCGCTCCATACGATCGGCATCTTGCGTCGAGATGACCATCTCCCGGGCGTCGTTCAGGATTTTGTTTTGCTGTTGCTGGTAGAGATAAAGCCAAGGGTCGCCCGTAAAAAAGGTATGGATGTCGTTCTCGAACCGAACGTGCTCAAAGTGCAGGCGCGGATTCTCGATGGGCGTTTCGCGCCATACCGGCTGATCGACGCCCGGAACTTTGTCGTGTTGGGTTATTTCCACCAGCGCGGCATTGAGTGCCGAGAAGAAGCGCCCCCGTTGTTGATGGTCGACAAAACGGCTGAAGAACTGCTGATAACTGTTTGTGGAATTCCTTGGGGCATCCCGCAATTGGCGAGTGAGCTCACGGGCGAACTCGGCCTTCGAGGCGTACTCTTTCAGTGGATGCTCCGGGTCATGCGGCACATAGACAATGACTCGCCGGGCGGCGCTGTCGTGGATATGCAGATCAGGGGCGATCAGCACGATGCCTCTCAACTGGACATCGAGAATTTTCAGCTGATAGTAATGAACGGGAAGGCCATCCATCTTCCACGCTTTAATATCCTTGAGCAGGCTTTGTACAGCCAGGTAGCCACTGGCCGAGATGTCATTTTTAAGGCTGGCCAGATACAGGGCTGCTTTTAACGCAGCCTTTTGGCTTTTTATGACTGTTTGCTGCACCACACTACGCGCCAGCCCGTCGACAGGGCGCACATAGCCTTCAAGATGGGCTTTATAGTGAGCGCCGATATCCAGAGTGCGGCAAAGCGTCTTGAATTGGTCGACACTCATATTGTTACGAACACCGGTTATATCGAATCGATTCGATTTGTCCGGCCGGGTAATAAACTGCGAATCAGAGGTTAATACTTCTTTATCTGAAAAATTATGTAATGCCGCATCCAGCAGAGAAACAATGCGCGATTCCACGCCGTTATTGAAATTGTTGGCCCAAGGGGATAAATGGGGCGGAGAAAACAACTGCAAGAAAGTTTCCTTTACATCGACGTCTACACCGTATTGATCTTTCAGCGCCTGACGAAGCAGCGGTTCAGCAAAGGCGTAGACATCTTGCGCCTCGCTCAGCATCTGGTCGACATCGTTTTGTGCCCGCCAGCTTTCCTCCGAGGCGCGCTGCAGGGCTGCGAGCTGCATCGGTGAAGCGGTGATAATCCATTCCGGAAGTGGGGCTATCACGGTTTTTAACGCGCTGATTCTGTGGGGTGAAGTTTGGCGCATCCATTCCGGGATAGCATTTTTTATAAGTTCGTGATGTATGCTTTTTTGTTGTATTGCGGTTGCTGATATTTCATCGATCCGGATTGAAGTGGTCACATTGATACTCTGCATAAGTTTGCTGAACAGAAACGGCTCATGCAACTAGCGTACAACGTTAATCACTCAATCAAATGAAGTTCAATTCCGATTAGCCTGTAAGAAACTTCACCACTTAAAACTTCTAACACCCACTGACTTATTTATCTCAGATAATTCGTTGCCGACGATATTGCTCAGGCGTACACCCGGCCTGGCGTTGAAACATCGCAATAAATGCCGAACCGGTGCTGTAACCCATGTCGAAGGCAATGTTTTGAATGCTGCGTTGACTGTCCAGCGCTTCGATCGCCGCGAGGAAACGCAAGCGTTGCCGCCACTCGCCGAAACTCATGCCCAGCTCACGGACAAACTGCCGCGCCAAGGTGCGTTCGCTGACATGAATCTGCGCGGCCCAGTGCGCCAATGGCCGATTGTCCCCGGGCTCGGCTTGCAGGGCTTCAAGTATTACGAGCAATCCCGAGCTGCTGGCGTAAGGCAAAAAACACTCCTGGATGGGTGCCAGTTGCAACTGGTCCACCAACACCTGCGCCAGACGTTTGTCCGCATCCTGGTCGGGAATTTTCACGTCGCGGGCGGCGAAGTCCTTGAGGATCGCCTTGAGAATGTCGCTGATTGCCAGCGTGCACGCTTGTTGTGGCAACGCGGTGCACAACACCGGCGCCAGGCAGACCGCGCGATAGTTGATCGGTTGATTGCTGTAGAAACTGTGCTCGGTCTGTGGCGGCACCCACACCGCGTATTGCGGCGGCGACATGAAGCGGCTGCTGCCAATTTCCATGTGCAACACACCGTTGGCCGAATACTCGAGGGTGCCCCACGGGTGACGGTGGGTCGAGGCGTATTCATGGGTGTCGAAGTCGGCATAACGGAAATAGACCGGGGACGGCAATTCTGCGAAATCGAGCAGGTCGATGTGTTTACTGGTCATGCTGTCCGTCATCAAGGGCAGGTTGTCTGGATTGAAGTATAGGCTTGCATCCAGACAGGCGGATAATCGCTCCTCACTAACGTTGATGGTTTTTCTGATGCAATACGCTTATCCCCTGCTGGCCATTTTCATCTGGGCCGGCAACACCGTGATCAACAAACTGGCGGTCGGCGCGATCTTCCCCGCGGAAATCGGCTTCTATCGCTGGCTGCTGGCCGGGATTCTGTTCACGCCGTTCATGCTCAAACCGGTGATCGCGCATTGGCCGCAGATTCGCCCGAACCTGGGCAAGATTTTCATCCTTGGCGTGCTCGGCATGGCCGTCTATCAGAGCCTGGCGTACTTCGCCGCAACGCTGACTACAGCCACCAACATGGGGATCATCTTGTCGCTGATGCCCTTGATGTCGCTGGCCATGGCAATTGTTAGCCTCGGTCAGCGCCTGACTGCGGGCGCATTGGCCGGCGCGGTGTTGTCGTTCGCCGGCGTGTTGGTGGTGGTGTCGTCCGGCAGCCTCGGCGCACTGCTTGAGCACGGCGTGAACCTGGGCGACGCGATGATGCTGATCGCCACGCTGGCCTACGCGATCTACAGCACGCTGCTGAAAAAATGGCAGCTGCGCTTGCCGCCACTGGTGTTGTTGTATTTGCAGGTGCTGGTGGCGGTGGTGGTGCTGTTTCCGCTGTTTGTCGCTTCACCGAAGGTCGGACCGACCTTGCAGAATATTCCGCTGGTGCTTTATGCCTGTTTGCTGGCTTCGATGCTGGCGCCATTGGCGTGGATGCAGGCCGTGGTGCGCCTGGGACCGAGCCGGACCACGCTGTTTTTCAATTTGCTGCCGTTGATTACGGCGTTGATTGCGGCGGTGGTACTGAATGAACAGTTGGCGATGTATCACCTGGTGGGTGGGGTGTTGACGCTGGGTGGGGTGGTGCTTTCGGAGCGCTGGACTACCGTGTTGGGCCGTAAGGTCAGCGTTGCCTGACCCGACGCCTTCGCGGTCCAACTGACGTTTACACGCCAGCCGCTTTCAATCGGGCCGCATGCTCGACAAACAACCGCACCGGATCCGCTCCTTTCCCCACCAGCCCCAGCGACTGATTGACGATGTCGAAGTGATCCATCGGATACTCATCGCCAATCACCGTCCCCAAGTGCGAGCTGTAACGCCCGACCATCCCGTCGCAATGCCCGGTTTCGCGCACAAAGGTTCTGGCAAACAGCCGGCAACTGCGGTTCGTGCCGTCGAACCGGTTACCGCCGCGGTCCGTCTTGCCCGGTTGCAACGTCCCGGACCAGGAGTAATAGCGCACGCCGTTGACCTCTTCCGGCCCGTGCCCGCCCCAGGTTTCAGGCAGGCCCTGTGGATAACGCTGATTGAACAGCGCCACGCCTTGAGTGGTCAGCGAATGGTGCGAAGCCGGGATATCCACAGGCAACTTCGGCCCGCGATAGCCGGTTTCCAGCAGGCTCATCAACGCGCCGATCCAGCGCAACAACACGCTGAGAACCCGTCCTTTGAACGTGTCGGCCGGGTAATGCTTTTCCAGATAATCCGCCAGCTCCGAGCCATGATTCGGCCCTGCGACCGACGTGACGGACGCCACGCGATCCGGACGTTTGGCGGCCGCGTAACGGGCTGTGAGCGAGCCTTGGCTGTGGCCGATCAGGTTGACCTTCTCGGCCCCGGTTTCCCGCAGAATCTCCTCGATCCGCGCCAGCAACTGCTCGCCGCGCACCTCGCTGGAATTGAGCGGCGAGACCTGCACCGCAAACACCGTCGCCCCGCCCCGGCGCAACGCCGAAATGATCCCGTACCAGTACGGATACAGCACCAGACGGATAAACCCGAGCATTCCCGGGACCAGCACCAACGGATAACGCGTGGCAGAACCTTGCGACATGGACGGACATCCTTGTGATCGGTGAGATGAAGCAAGGCGCGATGCAAGACGTCAGCCAAGCATCGTCACCCAAGATGACAACTCGACGACCAGTCTATGACATCCACCCTACTTCAGCCCCACCACGCCTGCCACGATCAGCCCCACCGACACCAGTTTGATCGCCGTCAGGCTTTCACCCAGCAGCGCAAAGCCGAGAAACACCGTGCCCAGTGAACCGATGGCGGTCCAGATCGGGTAGGCGATGCTCACCGGCAACTCGCGCATGGCCAGGGTCAGGAAGTAAATCCCGCCGACGGCGGCCACCACCGTGATCAGCGATGGCCAGAGTCGGGTAAAGCCTTCGGCGTACTTCATGCCCATGGCGAAGGTAACTTCGAACCCGGCGGCGATCAGCAGAAACAGCCAGGCCATCAGAACTCCCGGGCCAGCGTCAGCAAACGCTGCTCGGCTTCGGCCCGCGAAATCTCGAACGTGCGCTCGGCCGACTCTTCGCCTTCGGCGGCCACCACGGTGATGTCGGTGATGCCGATGAACCCCAGCGCGGTGCGCAGCAACGGATCGGCATGGTTCATCGCCTCCAGCTCGCCGCCCGGCCCGAAACCGAAGCCGCCGCGACTGGTGACGATCAGGGCTTTTTTGCCGTGCACCAACGGCTCGTACTGCGCCACGCCATTGTCCAGGGTGTGATTGAACGTCAGCCCGAGCCGCACAATCTGATCGATCCAGGCCTTGAGGCCGCTGGGTACGCTGAAGTTGTGCATCGGCGTGGAAATCACCAGCAAATCGTGACCGAGCAACTCGCCGACCAGCTCATCGCTGAACGCCAGGTCGGCCTGCATCGACAAGGGACGCGCTTGGGGCTCGGGGTAAAAGGCCGCGGCCACAAAGGCCTCGTTAACCGGCGGTATCAATGCCCGACCGATTTCCCGGCGAGTCAGCTGCGACTGAGGATGTCGCGCTTGCCAAGCGCCAAGAAACACTTCCGCCAGACGCCGGGAATGGGAACGCTCGCCACGGGGGCTGGCATGGATCGCAAGAATCTTGCTCATCTGAATCTCCTTAAGGGCTAAACTGCCTGTGGCTTGCAGATTGAAGCTCACAGCCGCCCTTCTTCAACTGAGTAGAAATCAGTCTGGATGAATCCATTTCATCCATGGAGTATTTGAATGTTTGCCTCGTTGCCGCTCACCGCCCTGCGCGCCTTCGAATCCGCCTCGCGCCTGCTGAGTTTCAAGGCCGCCGCCGAAGAACTTTCGGTGACGCCCACAGCGGTGTCGCACCAGATTCGTTCGCTGGAGAACTGGCTCGGCGTGCCGCTGTTCGAGCGGCTGCCACGGCAGGTGCGCCTCACCGACGGCGGCGAACGGTTGTTCCGCAGCCTGCACGGCGCGCTGCTGGAAGTGGCGCAAAGCATCGATACCCTGCGCCCGCAACGCAGCGGCGCGAGCCTGACGATCTCCACCACGGCGGCCTTCGCGGCGTTGTGGCTGGTGCCGCGTCTGGGTCGGTTTTACGCCCGCCATCCGAACATCAACCTGCGCCTGGACACCCACTGCGAAGTCATCGATCTGCATCAGGACGCCAGCGTCGATTTGGTGGTGCGCTACAGCCTGGGTGATTACCCGAACCTTTATGGACTGTGCCTGTTCGACGAATCGTTCGGCGTCTATGGCTCGCCCGGGCAGGTGGCCCTGGCGGCTGAGCGGGTACCCACGCTGATCAGCGTGCGCTGGCACAACTCCAAACTCTATGCCCACGGCTGGGCGGCCTGGTGCGCGCAGTCCGGCGAAAGTTGGCTGACAGGGCAACCGGCGGTCCGTGAATACGACGAAGAGCATTACGCCCTGCAAGCCGCGATCGCCGGGCAGGGGCTGGTGCTGGCCAGCAATATCCTGGTGTCGGAAAGCGTGGCCAACGGTTTACTGGTCGCCTACCGGGGCGAGGTCCAGGTCGATGGCGCCGGCTATAGCGCACTCTGTGTGCCGGGACGCGAACGGCATCCGCCGGTGCGGGCGTTTTTTGCGTGGCTGCGCGAGGAGGCGCTGCTGTCCGGGCATGGGTTGGCGTGACCATTTCGGGCGCTTTTTACGATGGACAAATGGCATAAAACTTTTCGCCGCGCTCATCACTCACACCTTAAGTAGCGATCACTTCCCCAGAAGGTGACGCAAACCGGATTAGCCTCCAGGAGAACGAGATGAGTGACATGCATTTGTCTGACGTAACCACCCTTCGCGAACGGGCCCGCAAGAACGTCGAGAACGGCGCGGTGACCGAAAGCTACAGCGCTGACCGTGAAGAAGTATTGCGCCTGCTGAACGAGTCGTTGGCCACGGAACTGGTCTGCGTGTTGCGCTACAAGCGCCACTACTTCATGGCCAGCGGCTTGAAAGCCAACGTCGCGGCCGACGAATTCCTCGAGCACGCAACCCAGGAAGCCGAGCACGCCGACCGACTGGCCGAGCGCATCGTGCAACTGGGCGGTGAGCCGGAGTTCAACCCTGACCTGCTGTCGAAAAACTCCCACGCGCAGTATGTGGCGGGCAATTCACTGAAAGAGATGGTCTACGAAGACCTGGTCGCCGAGCGGATTGCCATCGACAGCTACCGCGAGATCATTCAGTACATCGGCGAAAAAGACCCGACCACCCGGCGCATCTTTGAAGACATCCTGGCTCAGGAAGAAGAGCATGCGGATGACATGGCTGACATTCTGAAAGATCTTTAGCGCCTTTCAGATCGCCTTCGCGGGCGAGCCTCGCGCCTACAGGTTTAGTATTTTCCTGAAGGAGCGAGGCTTACCCGCGAAGGCCCCCACACTGACACCCCATTATTTCGTTGGTTTAACGGTCACCGGCGCCTTGCCCGCCTTCATCTGTTCCAACAATGGCGCACACTGATTCGGCTCACCCCCACTCGGTGCTATCAAGGCCAACAGCCCCGCCGCCGGCGCTGCGATCACGCCCAACGCAACCATCCCGGCGCCACGCAAAATCAGCGGCACCGCCTTCACGCCCGCATCCGGCTTGATGAACTTGCCCCGCACGTACAGCGGCGAGCGCAACGAAATCAACCGCCAGCCTTTGGATTCCGGGGTGATCGTCAGGTCCAGCTGCTCCGTCGCCATGTTCGCCGTGCCGTCGATATAGATGATCGCGTTCTCGGTATCGAAGACGAACAGTCGGGTGGTGGCCAAACCGGTCTTGATATCGAAGTCGGCCGCCGCGCAATTGATCTTCACTTCCTTGTCGCCAAAGATCTTGCCCACCACATAGTTGCCGACGTTGAGCCCGGCCAGCTCCATCAACTCGCGGCTGATGGCGCCATCGTTTATCAGCATTTTCAGGTTGCCATTGGCGCTGCCCAACAGCTTGGCCACCGAGTTGCCCTGGCCGGTGATGTCGGCATCGCCGTTGAGTTCGCCGAAACTGGTTTTCATCGGTTCAAAGGTCGGGAACAGCTGCTTGAGCTTGAACTTGCGCGCGGTCAGTTTGGCCCGGCCTTCCAACGGCTCGGTGCGGCCATTGAGGCGAATCTGCGCATCCAGGTTGCCGCCCGCCACGCCGAAACGCAGAGGCTCCAGACTGAGAACACCGTCGGTCAGCACCAGGTGCGTATAGAGGTCATTGAACGGCAATTTTTCGCTGTGGATGATGCGCTTGCCGGTGAATTCGACGTCGGCGTCCATGTCACGCCAGCGCTCGGTCTTGAACTCCTCGACCGGCAACACCTTATCCGTCGGCTGCTTGCTTTCGCCGCCACGGGCCTTTTGCTTGGCGTTGGAGTCAGCGCCGATCAACGGGGCCAGGTCGGCGAACAGCAGTTGATTGGAAACAAGCGAACCACTGAGTTTCGGCCGCGGCTGGCTGGCGACATAGGCCAGGCTGCCGTGGATGTCGCTCTCGCCGATCTTGCCGTTGAATGCTTCATAGCGGAACTCCGCACCACCCGGCTCATGCAGTTTGGCGATCAAATGCCCGTCGGTCTCGTAGGGCGGCGTATCCGGCAGCGTCACACCGGTCAGCGGATAGAGATTGCCCAGGCTGGTACCGGCCAGTTTCAGGCGCAGGTCCAGGGCGCCGAGGTTCAGCGGATCGGTCAGCGTTCCGGCCAGTTCGACACTGGTATCGGCGATCTTCACTTGCGCCTGGAGCGGGAACGGCCTGGCCGCATCTTGCAATGCCAGCAACCCGCCGATCTTGCCTTCGCCCGCGAGTTTCTGATTGTGGTATTGGCCTTTGACCTTCAGCGCGAACGCGTAATCCTGGGGAGCCGCGCCTTTCTCCTGCGCGGTTTTTGCGGCTTTGTCGCCGACGATATCGCTGAACGGAATAGGTTTGCCCAACGGATCAATCAGCACATCGAGCTGAGTCTTGAGGTTCTGGTCATCGAGGGTGACGTGGCCCTTGTCGAAGCCGATGGCACCGATGTCCACCACCCAGCTCGAAGGCTCGGCGTTCGGGTCTTTGGGGTCGAACTGGAACGTCCAGTTGGCACGGCCATCGGCCAGGCGCTGAAGGTCGGCATTCGGCTCGGTCAGGTCAATACGCGGGATCACCACCCGTTGCGCCAGCAATGCCAAGGGTGAAATACGCAGCTCGACGCGTTTGAGGGTGACCATCTGTGGTTTTTTCGACCAGTCCGGGTTGCCCAGGCTCAGGTCTTCGGCCACCACGTGCGGCCACGGCACCCAGGCCCGCCAACCGCCCTCGTCGGGCTCGCGCTGCCAGACCACCGCGATGTTGCCATTAATGGCGAACGGACGATGCAGCTCTTCAGAAACTTTGGCATTAAGGGGCGGTTTGATCCGGTTCCAATCGAAGAACGCGATGATCAGAACCAATACCGCCAGCAAGATAATCAGGCTGGCGAAGGTCCAGGTAACAATTTTACGAGTGCGCGTCATTGCACAGGGCTCCTGATACGACTGAGCGCCCTGACTGCGACGCACGTGTGAAACGACAGGCCAGAACCGGCCTGCCATGGAATCTACGACTGAAAAACGGCCCGCAGGTTTAACCGAAACATCGATTAATCCTCAAATAATCGACCGGGGAGAGACTGCCCCCGAATCCAGCGTTACCGCCCCCCGCACTTTTGTGCGGCATCAGTGGGTCGAAAATACCCACTCCAGTGCAAAAGCGATCGCCGGAGACACCCGTTCTAGAGCGCTTCGGCAGAACAATCAATTCCGTTGATTATTACCATTGCGTTTATGAACTTTTATATCGACTTATCGAGAGTAGCATTGCCCTCGTACCCACTTTATCGCCCTCCCAAGGAGCAACCCATCATGAAACGCCAATTACTGCTTAGCCTTACCCTCTCAATGCTGGCCAGCACCGCTTTCGCTCTGCCTGCTGCTGACCAGGCCACTCCACAAGTCAAAGACAGCCGCTCGGTGTTCAGCCAAACCGTCGCTGCCGATGGTTCCGACCGCACTCCACAAGGCCAGACCCTTGCCGAAGGTGGCAATGATCGCTTGAAAGAAAAAGGCCTGATCACTGAAGACGGTTATGACAAAACGCCACAAGGCCAGGTTCTCGCCGCTGATGGTTCCGACCGCACCCCAGGTCAAACACTGGCTGCCGATGGTTCCGATCGCACCCCAGGCCAAACACTGGCTGCCGATGGTTCCGATCGCACTCCAGGCCAAACACTGGCTGCCGATGGTTCCGATCGCACCCCAGGCCAAACACTCGCCGAAGGTGGTGGTGACCGTGTCATCGAACGCAACAGCGCTGTGAGCTGAGCCCATGGCGGCCCTGAAAAAAAGCCCAATCCCTGGATTGGGCTTTTGACTTTATAGGGTTTTGCCTCATTGGAAGTTGCACATCCCCGCTTGATCCCCCGATAGTCGTTCGACGCCAGCGAAGCCGATTTGCTAGAGTGCGCCGCTGTCCCTGTCCAGAAAAACACCCTTGCGATGCTGCCCCGCGCCGAACAGAAACAACAAACCCGCAACGCCCTGATGGACGCTGCCCGTCACCTGATGGAATGTGGTCGAGGATTCGGCAGCCTGAGCCTGCGCGAAGTGGCGAAAACCGCCGGGATCGTGCCCACCGGTTTCTACCGGCATTTCGCCGATATGGACGAACTGGGCCTGGTACTGGTGAGCGAAGTCGGCCAGACCTTTCGCGAAACCATTCGCCTGGTGCGCCATAACGAGTTCGTCATGGGCGGCATCATTGACGCTTCGGTTCGGATCTTTCTCGACGTGGTCTCGGCCAATCGCTCGCAGTTCCTGTTTCTGGCCCGGGAGCAGTACGGCGGATCGCTGCTCGTGCGCCAGGCCATTGGTCGCCTGCGGGAAGACATCAGCTCGGACCTCGCGGCCGACCTGTCCTTGATGCCGAAATTGCAGCATCTGGACATCGCCGGCCTCAGCGTCATGGCGGACCTGATCGTCAAAAGTGTGTTCGCGACCTTGCCGGACATTATCGATCCACCGGCCGAGGCGCTACCTGAGCACCTGACGCCACAGGCAAAAATCACTCAACAGCTGCGCTTCATCTTCATCGGTCTCAAGCATTGGCAAGGCCTCGGCAGCACTGAATAAACCCTGTAGGAGCGAGCCTGCTCGCAATAGCGGAATGTCAGCCACATCAAATGTTGTTGTGCCGACGCTATCGCGAGCAGGCTCACGTCCACAAAACCAGTCAAGGCATCAATTTGGTGCCACCGAAAAATCCCCGCACCATTCCAGTTCAAAATCCCGCAACAGCCTGAGCCACCCACTACGCTCCGACAGGTATTTCCTACGTATCGCCCGATTGGCAAGCCCCTTGCTCTAGCCTGAACATCGTCCATTGCTGGAAGCCTTCCGATGCTGGTGATTCATCGCAGAATCGACCCTCAACCCGTCTGGGCCGCCGAGTTGCACCTGACTTTCGAGGCCCGGAGCAAAAGCCGTTTGCGCTGTTTCAGTGCCGAAGGCGAGGACGTCGGTTTGTTTTTGGAGCGCGGTCAGCCGCCACTGTATGACGGTGAGTGCCTGCAAGCCGAAGATGGGCGCATCGTCCGCGTCTGCGCCCGCCCCGAACAATTGCTGCATGTTACGTGCGCCAACGCGTTCGAACTGACTCGCGCGGCCTATCACCTGGGCAATCGCCACGTCGCCCTGCAAGTCGGTGATGGCTGGTTGCGCCTGCTCGATGATTACGTACTCAAAGCCATGCTCGAACAGCTGGAGGCCAACGTCGACAACATCGAGGCACCGTTCCAGCCGGAACACGGCGCCTATGGGGGCGGCCATCACCATTCCCGCCACGGCGACGAGGACTTCAACTACCCGCCGAAATTGCACCAGTTCGGCGTCCGGTTATGAACCCGGCCTGGGCGCTGTTGCGCCTGGCCAGTCCACAACTGCCGATTGGCGGCTACAGCTATTCGCAAGGCCTGGAGATGGCGGTGGATAACGGCCGGGTGAACGATGCAGACAGCGCCCGACGCTGGATCAGCGATCAGTTGTTGCTGAACCTGGCACGCTTCGAAGCGCCGCTGCTGCTCGCCCATTGCACCGCTGCCTTTGATGAGAACTGGGGCCAGTTGCTGCAACGCTGCGAAGAACATCGTGCCAGCCGGGAAACCCGCGAACTGCATCAGGAAAGCCGGCAGATGGGCTATTCATTGCAACAACTGCTCAACGGCTTGCCGGAACTCGATGCGCCGGCCCGCGCCTTTCTCCAGCAGCGCCCTGAGCCGCATTTGGCCCTCGGCTGGGCGCTTGCCGCTCGCGCCTGGCAGATCAGCCCGCAAGATGCGCTGGCGGCGTGGCTCTGGAGCTGGCTGGAAAATCAATTGGCGGTGCTGATGAAAACCCTGCCCCTCGGCCAGCAAGCCGCGCAACGCCTGACCAGCGAACTGCTGCCACTGCTGCAACAAGCCCAGCAGGACGCCACCCGAATCAACCCCGAACACTACGGCAGCGCCGCGTTCGGCCTGTCCCTGGCGTGCATGGCCCATGAGCGCCAGTACAGCCGTCTGTTCCGTTCCTAGGGCCTTTTTACTTGGAGAATCACATGAACACACAACCCCTGCGCGTTGGCATCGGCGGACCGGTCGGTTCCGGTAAAACCGCCCTGACGCTGGCGCTCTGCCTGGCCCTGCGCGACCGCTACAACCTGGCCGTCGTCACCAACGACATCTACACCCGCGAAGACGCCGATTTCCTGGTGCGCAACGAAGCCCTGGCCCCTGAGCGCATCATCGGCGTGGAAACCGGCGGCTGCCCGCACACGGCGATCCGCGAAGACGCCTCGATCAACCTCGAAGCGGTGGATCAACTGAACCGCCGCTTTCCGGGGCTGGATCTGATTCTGGTGGAGTCCGGCGGCGATAACCTGTCGGCGACCTTCAGCCCGGAACTGTCCGACCTGACCATTTACGTGATCGACGTCTCGGCGGGCGACAAGCTGCCGCGCAAGGGCGGGCCGGGGATCTGCAAGTCCGACTTGCTGGTGATCAACAAGGTCGACCTCGCGCCGCTGGTGGGCGCGTCGCTGGAACTGATGGACAGCGACACCACGCGCATGCGCAACGGCAAGCCGTTTGTCTTCAGCAATCAGAAAACCGGCTTGGGCCTGGAAGCAATCATCGCCTTCATCGAACGCCAAGGCCTGCTGACCGCAGCCTGATCACGACTTATCAACAAGGAAGCTTATCCATGACACTGAAACGCATCCTGGGCACCCTGGCCCTGCTGCTGACCCCGGCCATCGCCTTCGCGCACCCGGGTCATGGCGACAACGGTTTGATCGCCGGCATCAGCCACCCGATTGGCGGCCTTGATCACTTGCTGGCGATGGTGGCGGTGGGTTTGTGGGCGGCGCAGCAAAAAGGCGCCGCGCGCTGGGCGCTGCCGTGCACCTTCGTGGGCACCATGCTGATTGGCGGACTGCTGGGTTTTGAAGGATTGAACCTGCCGGCGCTGGAAGGCGGCATTGCGGCGTCGGTGCTGGCGCTGGGCCTGGCCGTGGCCCTGGCCGTGCGTCCGCCGCTGAGCGTGGCGGTCGGTGCGACGGCTTTGTTTGCGCTGTTCCATGGTGTGGCCCATGGGCTGGAGTTGCCGGACATGTCGAGCCCTTGGGCGTATGCCGCAGGGTTTGTGGCGGCGACGGCGGCGTTGCATGCTGCGGGTTATGCCGTGGTGCGCGTGTTGCCGCAAGCGGCGGCGCCGTTGGTTCGATTGGCCGGTGCGGCTTCGGCGGCGACTGGTGCGTGGTTGCTCGCAGGTTGATCTCTTATTGCCTGTGATGGCCCCTTCGCGAGCAGGCTCGCTCCCACATTGGAATGCGTACACCTGTGGGAGCGAGCCTGCTCGCGAAGACGGCCTGACAGACACCGCATCTCTCAGGCCTGCTAACATGTCGCGCAATCAACCCTGCCGTGACGACGCCAGCCAATGCCGCCTGTTTCCCGCTCCGCCTCCCAGCCTGAATTGACCGCTCTGTTCGCCTCGGTGCAACAGCATTTCCAGGACGTGATCGTGCCGCTCTGGCAAGGCCCCGGCTGGAATGCCGACATGGCGTTGCCTTATGAAGCGCTGGACGCCGGGCATCAACCGCTGCCGCCCCAACGCTATCGAGCGATGGCCTGCGCGCGGCAGCTGTATCTGTTTTCCAGCCTGATCGGCCAGGTGCCGGCCGCCGAGGAACGCGCCGCGGCGCTGTTCCGTTCCTTGCAACAGCATTTTCACGACGCCGAGCACGGTGGCTGGTTCTACAGCATCGACCCGCAAGGTGCGCCACTGGATCAGCGCAAAGACCTCTACACCCACGCCTTTATCCTGTTCGCCTGCGCCCATTACTGGGGCAAGGTGCGCGAGCCGCTAGTGGAATCGGTCCTCAACGCGACACTGGAAGTGCTGGCGCAGCGCTTCGCCACAGGCGACGGCCTGTACGAAGCCAGCCTCGACCGCGACTGGTCCTCGCTCGACTCCGGCCCCCTGCAAAATCCCTTGATGCATCTGGCCGAAGCTTTCCTCGCGACCCTGTCGGTGCGAGAAGACACCGCCGTACAGCGCGCGCTGGTCGAGTTATGCACAGCCATGCAGAAGCGTTTTATTGACCCGCACCACAGCGTGCTGATGGAAAAACCGCTGGGCGCTGTGGA
Organism: Pseudomonas sp. SJZ077; assembly: GCF_007993905.1. NCBI lineage: Bacteria > Pseudomonadati > Pseudomonadota > Gammaproteobacteria > Pseudomonadales > Pseudomonadaceae > Pseudomonas > Pseudomonas sp. SJZ077. The sequence continues at coordinate 77,122 of NZ_VIUJ01000024.1, read as the reverse complement.
TAACTGGTTTGAACCGGGGCATCAGTTCGAGTGGTATTTCCTGCTGGAGTCTTCGCCACTGCTGCACGGCTCAAAACTGCATGCTTCGCTGGAGCGCGCGTTTGTACTCACCGAACAACTGGGCGTTGATCCACAAACGGGTGCGGTGACGGCGATGCTCGATCTGAATGGCTCTGCCAAGGATGCCACTCAACGCATCTGGGCCCAGGCTGAATACCTGCGCGCCCTGACCTTGCGTCCAAATAGCGAAGGCTCGGTGCAACGCCAGTTGCAGGCATTGCAGCAACGCTTTTTGCATGCGGGAGGGTGGTATGAATGTCGCGACGAGCAGGGCGAAGTCAGCCGCAAGGACATGCCATCGACCACGCCTTATCACTTGGCCACTTGCTATCGAGGGCTGGTCGATTATCTCGGCTGACTGACAGATAGCTATCGCGGGCAATTCGGATCGCCGCACCGCCGCTCCCACAGGTTTTTTGTCGTTCGCGAAATGACGATTCAACACAAGTCTTGTGGGAGCGCGGCGTGCCCGCGAAAGCCGTTATGCGGTCTTAACCCTTGGCGTTACGCTCAATCGCAAACCCGGCCCACGTCTGGCTCACCGGCATCAATTCCAGGCTGTTGATGTTGATGTGCGCCGGGGCATTAAGCACCCAGAAAATGGTATCGGCGATGTCCTGCGGCTGGATCGGCTCAGCACCGGCATAGGTCGCGTTGTAGCGCTCCTGGTCACCGGCGAAACGCACCAGCGAGAACTCGCTCTCGCATAGGCCCGGCTCGATATTGCTGACACGCACGCCAGTGCCTTGCAGGTCGCAACGCAGGTTCAGCGAGAACTGGCCAACGAATGCTTTGGTCCCCCCATAAACATGGCTGCCCGGGTACGGATAGTTGCCGGCGACGGAGCCGAGGTTGACGATACCGGCACCGCGGCCGTGGGCGATCAGGCGTGGCAACAGCAGGCGAGTGGCGTACATCAGGCCTTTGATGTTGGTGTCGACCATGGTGTCCCAATCGTCGAGATCGCACTTCGGTGCCGGGTCAACGCCCAGCGCCAGACCGGCGTTGTTGATCAGCCCGCGCAGCTTGGCAAAGGACGGCGGCAAGTTGGCGATCGCCTCCTCCATGGCCTTGCGATCACGCACGTCGAGCACCAGGCCATGCACCTCGGTCTGCTTCGACAACTCGGCGCACAGGGCATTGAGGCGTTCTTCACGACGGCCTGTCAGCACCAGTTTCCAGCCGGCCTCGGCAAAACGACGGGCACAGGCTTCACCAAAACCAGAGGTCGCTCCGGTAATAAACAGGGTGTTGGACATCGTGTTCTCCTTGCTTCGGCTGATCGACAGCCATTGGAATAGAAAATCAGCTGGCAGCATGCCCGGCCTTGCCCACAGCGGCAACCGCCGCAAAAACTGTACAAAAAACAACCAGACCTTCCAAAGCCACAGGCACCGTGGCTTGCAGCCATGTACACGCACCTTATCCACAGGCCGGTCCACAGTTTCCGGGGGCAAGTGGAAAAGCTGCAAGCCGCTATCCACAAGGCTTTGCGGGTAGATTACAAAGTTTTTTGCTTGACCCTCGGGTACCAGCTGTGTAGCCCATGGCATTTTGCACGATGTGATGGGCAAACCGACGATGGCGCCAAGCCAGTAACTACGGCCCTCAGCCGAGTCTTTCCAGAGTTTAACCACAGACTTATCCACAGGCTGGCCCATTACATTTCCAGCCACTTTGCCATCCAACAAAAAGGTTGACAAAGCCTGTTCCGGGTCAAGCAAAAACGCCTGATCAAAAAACAACCACATCGCTGCAAGCCACGGATTCAAAGGCTCTCAGACAGCTACTCCCACGTTATTCACAGCCAGTTCCACAGTAAACGGGGACAAGTCAAAAGCGTGACAAAACAACTATTTGCAGCGGCTTTATGTCGCGCTTTGAGAGCTTGTGAATATTGTTTTCCACAATTTCCGGAAAGCACACTTGGCCCTTGCAGGAGCGGGCCTGCTTGCGAAAGCGGTGGGCCAGTGAAACACCTGTCGATTGGCACTCCGCTTTCGCGAGCAGGCTCGCTCCCACAGGGGGATTAGTGATGTATTCGAGGTGTAAAAAAGCCCCGGCGATTGCTCGTCGGGGCTGTGGATATTTCGGCAGCGTGTCAGTGCCCGCCGAGATAGGCGTTACGCACTTCCTCGTTGACCAGCAGCTCCTTGCCGGTGCCCGTGATGCGGATCTCGCCGTTGACCATCACGTACGCCCGGTCCGACAGCTTCAACGCGTGGTTGGCGTTCTGCTCGACCAGGAAGATGGTCATGCCGGTACTCGCCAGTTCCCGCAGGGTCGCGAAGATCTGTTTCACCACGATCGGCGCCAGTCCAAGGCTCGGTTCATCGAGCAACAGCAGCTTGGGCCGACTCATCAACGCACGAGCGATGGCGAGCATCTGTTGCTCACCGCCGGACATGGTCATGGCCCGCTGGTTACGGCGCTCCTTGAGCCGTGGAAACAACTCGAACATGCGTTGCATGTCCTCGGAAGCGTACTTGTCACCGATAGGGATGGTGCCCATCAGCAGGTTTTCCTCGACGGTCATGTCGGGGAACACCCGTCGGCCTTCAGGCGACTGTGCGATGCCGTTGGACGCGATGTAGTGCGACGACTTGTGGGTGATGTCCACGCCCTGATAAATGATCTGCCCGCTAGCCGCTCGCGGCTGGCCGAAGATCGACATCAGCAAGGTCGATTTACCGGCGCCGTTGGAGCCGATCAGGCTGACGGTTTCACCTTCTTCGATATGCAGCGAGACTTTTTTCAGAGCCTGGATCGGCCCGTAAAACACATCCAGATCCTTGAGTTCGAGGATGGGTTGACTCATAGCACCACTTCCTCTTCATCAGCGCCCAGATAGGCCGCAATCACTTTCGGGTCGTTGCGAATCGCTTCAGGTCCGCCCTCGGCGATGACGACGCCGTGGTCCAGCACCACGATGTGGTCGGAAATACTCATTACCATGCCCATGTCGTGTTCGATCAGCACCACGGTCAGATCGTGCTCGTCGCGCAGCAAACGGATCATCGCGCTCAGCGCTTCGGTTTCCTGAGGGTTGAGGCCGGCCGCCGGTTCGTCGAGGCAGATGATCTGCGGCCGAGTGCACATGGCCCGGGCGATTTCCAGGCGGCGCTGTTGGCCGTAGGACAGTTCACCGGCCAGACGGTTGGCGCAGTCCACAAGGTCCACGACTTCCAGCCAGTAGAAGGCGTGGTCCAGCGCGTCGCTTTCAGCCTTGCGGTAGCCCTTGGTATTGAGGATGCCGGCCAACATATTGCGGTTGACCCACATGTGCTGGGCTACCAGCAGGTTTTCAAGTACCGACATTTCCTTGAACAGGCGAATGTTCTGGAAGGTGCGCGCCAGCCCGGCACGGTTCACCAGGTGGGTGCCGCCGAACATTTTGTAGCGCATCCGGGTGATGAAGCTTTTCGGCGAAACGAAATCCGTGGCTTTGAACGATTCGCCCAACAGCTGGATGACATCGGTGCGTTCGCCGCGGGTATTGAGTTCGATCCTGCCACCGGAGGCCTTGTAGAAACCGGTCAGGCAGTTGAACACGGTGGTCTTGCCGGCGCCGTTGGGGCCGATCAGGGCAAAAATCGAGTTGCGATGCACCTTGAGGCTGACATCGCTTAACGCCTTGATGCCGCCGAAGTGCATCATCAGCTTCTCGACCGAGAGTACGACTTCGCTCATGGCGCTACTCCTTTACGCGGGGTCACACCGGTACGGCTGATCCGAATCAGGCCGCGCGGTCGCCAGATCATCATCAACACCATCAGCACGCCGAACAGCAGCACGCGATATTCCGCAAAGCCGCGCAGCAGTTCCGGGGCAACGGTCAGCACGAAGGCTGCAATCACCACGCCGATGGTCGAGCCCATGCCGCCGAGGACCACGATGGCGAGGATCAGCGCCGATTCGAAAAAGGTGAACGAGGTCGGGTTGACGAAGCCTTGATACGTGGCGAAGAACACCCCGGCCAGGCCGGCCGTCGAGGCACCGATAGTGAACGCCGAGAGCTTGACCAGTACGTGGTTCAGGCCCATGGAGCGGCAGGCGATTTCGTCTTCACGCAAGGCTTCCCAAGCGCGGCCGACCGGCATCTTGACCAGACGATGCTTGATGTACAGCACGGCCAGCACCACCAGGAACAACACCGCATAGATGAAGTAATACTTCACGTCCGGGTTATAGGCGATGCCGAAGAACTCATGGAACGGGACGCCCCCCTCCTTCGCGCGCTTGCCGAACTCGAGGCCGAAGAAGGTTGGCAATGGAGCCGCCATGCCATTCGGGCCGCCGGTCAGGGACAGCCAGTTGTTGAGCACCAGGCGAATGATTTCACCGAAACCGAGGGTCACGATCGCCAGGTAATCACCGTGCAGCCGCAACACCGGGAACCCGAGGATGCAACCGGCCAGGCCCGCGGTGATCGCTGCCAGCGGCAGCACCGTCCAGAAACCCAGCCCGAGGTATTGATAACCCAGCGCCAGGCCGTAGGCACCGATGGCGTAGAACGCCACATAACCCAGGTCGAGCAGACCGGCCAGGCCGACCACGATATTCAGGCCCAGGCCGAGCAATACGTAGATCAGCCCGAGGATCACCACGCCCAGCAGGTAAGAGTTGGAGAAAAACGGGAACACCACAGCAACGAGGATCACCAGCGGGATGATCCAGCGCAACCGGGATTTGTAATCAGGCGGCAGTACATGAACCCCGGAGCCGGTGCTTTCAAAGCCTTCAAGAATCTTCAGGCCCTTGGGCGTTTGCAGGAACAGGCTCAGGGCAAAGCGGCCAGCCATGACGATGGCGACAATCCACGCCACCCGGGTCGTTTCCATATTGAAGCCGTAGCCGTCGAGGACCACGCCGACAATCGGGCCGAACACAATCAGGGCGACAAGGCCGGCAAGAATCGCGTCAACCAGGCTTCTTTTGAGATCAATGGTTTTTTTAGTGGTTGAAGACATCGCTTACACCTTCGACACAAGAGGACGGCCGAGCAGGCCTTGGGGCCGAAAGACCAGAACGAGAACGAGCAGCGAGAAGCTGAAAACGTCTTTGTAGTCCGAGTTGACCAAACCTGAGAACAGCGACTCGGAGATCCCGAGAATGATCCCGCCAAGCATCGCACCAGGCAGCGAGCCGATGCCGCCAAGTACCGCGGCCGTGAACGCCTTGATGCCGATGATGAAGCCGGCATAGAAGTCGAACGTGCCGTAGTTCATGGTGATCAGCACGCCGGCCAGGGCCGCCATCGCTGCACCGATGATGAACACGTAGGAAATCACGCGGTCGGTGTTGATCCCCAGGATCGAGGCCATCTTGCGGTCTTGCTGGGTGGCGCGGCACATGCGGCCGAGCTTGGTGTACTTGATGATGTAGGTCAGCAGGGCCATGCCGGCGAATGCGGCAATCAGGATAAACACCTTGGTGTAGGTCAACTGCACGAAGCCGGTGCCGATTTCGACGCGCCAGGCCCCCGTCAACAAGGTCGGAACGCCTTGTTGCTTGGCACCTTGGGCGATCTGGGCATAGTTTTGCAGGATCAGCGAAATCCCGATGGCGCTGATCAGCGGTGCCAGTCGGGTGGAGTTGCGCAGGGGCTTGTAGGCGACGCGCTCGATGACCCAGCCATACACCGCCGTGACCACGATGGTGAAGATCAAGGTGCCGAGCATCAACAGCGGGAAGGATTCAATACCGAAGTACGCCAGCAGAGCCAGACTGATTGCCGCGAGGTAAGCGGAAATCATGTAAACCTCGCCGTGGGCGAAGTTGATCATGCCAATGATGCCATAGACCATTGTGTAGCCGATGGCGATCAGGCCATAGACCGACCCGAGGGTCAGGCCGTTGACCAGTTGCTGCAGGAAAATACCATCCATAACGCAATCTCACGCATTTGAGAGACTGCACAGAAGCCGGGTGCAACGGACCGGGGTTCAGCCGCCGGGGCAACACGGTTGTGTGCAGCTCTACGAGAAAAGACAGGTACTGCACGGACATGTTCATAGACTGCCCGGTGCAACAGGCACCGGGCAGATCAGGTCATATCACTTCTGTTTTTCCAGCTGGTGGTATTTGCCGTCCTTGTCCCACTCGTAAACGACGTAGTCGGAGACTTTCAGGTCGCCCTTGGCGTCCCAGGTCTTCTCGCCCATCACGGTTTTGACCGGGTTTTTCTTCAGCCACTCGGCGGCTTTCTCGCCGCTGTTGGACTTGGCACCGTTGAAAGCTGCGGCCAGGGTCTGGACCGAAGCGTAGGCGTACAGGGTGTAGCCTTCAGGCTCGGTGCCTTTCTTGCGGAACTCGTCCACCACGGTTTTGCTGTCTGGCAGCAGGCGTGGGTCGGCGCCGAAGGTCATCAGCACGCCGTCAACGAATTGCGGACCGCCAGCAGTGGTAACCAGTTCGTCGGTCACGATGCCGTCATCGGACATGAACTTGACGTCTTTGAGGCCTTGCTCACGCAGTTGACGGACCAGAGGACCGGCTTCCGGGTGCAGACCGCCGAAGTAGACGACATCGGCGCCAGCGCCGCGGATCTTGGTGACGATGGTGCTGAAGTCTTTCTCGCCACGGGTCAGGCCTTCATACAGCACAGGCTTCACGCCGCGTTTTTCCAGTTGGGCCTTGGTAGCGTCCGCCAGGCCTTGGCCGTAGGTGTCCTTGTCGTGCAGGACAACGACTTTCTTGCCCTTGAGCACGTCGACGATGTAGTCACCGGCCACGATGCCTTGCTGATCGTCACGCCCGCACATACGGAACATGGCACTCAGGCCGCGTTCGGTAACCGCTGGGTTGGTGGAACCCGGAGTGATTGCAATGATGCCCGCTTCGTCGTAGATCTCGGAGGCCGGGATGGTCGACGAGGAGCAGAAGTGACCGACTACGCCGGCGACTTTCTGGTTGGTCAGGTCCTTGGCGACCGTCACAGCCTGTTTCGGTTCGCAGGCGTCATCGCCCTTCACCAGTACGATTTTTTCCCCGTTAACGCCGCCCGCCGCGTTGACCGCGTCGGCTGCAGCCTGTGCACCCTTCATGTACTGCTCGCCAAATGCCGCGTTGGCACCTGTCATCGGACCCGCCACACCGATTTTCACATCAGCCTGTGCAAACGCAGAAACACCCAACGCAGTTGCCACTGCGAGGGCCAGAAAGCCTTTCTTGTAAAACGTCTGGGACATGAGGTGGTGCTCCAAGGTTTTTTTTAGTTGGCACTGCGACTTCTCTGAATGCTCAGAGCAAGGGCCGTGCCATCGGTTTTTTATTCTGAAAAAAGTCGCTGCTTTATTGTTATTTCGACTGTTTCGATCCCATTTTCATTGGGCGTGCAACCGTCTAAACCGCAGAAGGTGAAACCATTTATTTTTAAAGGCGCAACCCGCGTGCGCCATCATTGCAACCGCGGCGCCAAACGACGTGCAACCAGCCTGTAACAACGTACGTCACCGAAGTGCACACTGCTGGTGCGGAACTGCTACAACCCGCACCTTTTACAGGCTAGTCGCTGCGCGAAAAAGCGCCGCTCCCAGCAACAAATTTCAACAATCAAATAACGATCCGCAAGCACTGGCCTGCGTGATACAGCGAGAAACCGGCCTCGTACAAACAACTGCGCAAACCCACCCCGGCCAATGGCTGCATGGGGGCAAAGGGAATGGGTAGCGCCTCAGGATTTCCGTTACACAGGTAATCGGCAAAGGCTTTGCCGACCACCGTCCCCGTTGTCACGCCCCGGCCGTTGTAACCGGTGACTGCCACTAAACCGGGCGCCGGCTCGAACAAACGCATCAAATGGTCCGGGGTAAACGCGATGCAACCGGTCCAGGTGCATTCCCATTCCACGGGTTTGAGGTAGGGGAAATAGTGCTGCTGCACCCGATCGGCCCAGGCCTTGAGGAACCAGGCCGGTTTCTGATTGCCGTTACCGAGGCTACCCAGCAACAGACGGCCGTCTTTGTCGCGACGAATACTGCTCAGTACCTGGCGCGTGTCCCAGGAACCCTGGCCGCCGGGCAGAATTTGCTGCGCGGCGTCTTCGGTCAGCGGGACCGACGCCACTTGATAGTAATAACCGGGGAAGAAATTGCGCCGCAACGCCGTCCAGTCACCTTCGGTATAAGCGTTGGAGGCGATGACCACTTGCTCGGCGAGCACTGATCCCTGAGCGGTTTGCACCGACCAGCGTTGGCCCTGACGTTCGAGTCGGGTCACCGGAGAATGATCGAACAGTTGGCCCCCGAGGCTGATGGCCGCTTTGGCCAGCCCCGTGGTGTAAGCCATCGGATTGATCGTGCCGGCACGCTTGTCGAGCAGCGCGGCAGCAATCTTTTTGGTACCCGTCGCTTGTTCGCAGGATTGCCCGGTCAGCAGTTCGACCGGTGCTCCGCGACGTTTCCATTGTTCTTCGCGACTGCGCAGATCGGCTTCGCCACGGGCGTTGTGCGCCATGTGCAGCGTGCCTTCGCGGCGTAACTGGCAATCGATGTTGTATTTGTCGACCAGGCTGAACACCAGCGATGGCGCTGCACCCAGCATGCGATTGAGCTGACTGCCCACCGCTTCGCCGAACCCGGCTTCGATCTCGTCCGGTGGAATCCACATCCCGGCGTTGACCAGACCGACGTTGCGCCCCGAACCGCCGTGACCGGCGCGATGGGCTTCGAGCACGCAGACCTTTTTACCTTTTTCAAGTAGATGCACCGCCGCCGACAGGCCGGTGAAACCGGCGCCAATGACGCAGACATCGACGGTAACTTCGCCCTTGAGCGCGGCATTGTCGGGCCTTTGCGGCGTCAGTTTTTCCCACAGACACTCTTCGCGTAACGGCATTGCCAGACTCCAACAGAAACCTAACCAACACACAGTTCAAAATGTAGGAGTGAGCCTGCTCGCGATAGCGATTTAACATTCAACATCTATGTTGACTGATAGACCGCAATCGCGAGCAGGCTCACTCCTACAGGGGATCACTGTTCGACTCGAGGATCAGTCGAACGTAATACCCTGCGCCAACGGCAACTCCAGCGAGTAGTTCACGGTGTTGGTCTGGCGGCGCATGTAGCCGCGCCATGCATCGGAGCCCGACTCACGCCCACCACCGGTTTCTTTCTCGCCACCGAACGCGCCGCCAATTTCCGCACCGCTCGGGCCGATGTTGACGTTGGCGATGCCGCAGTCGCTGCCCACCGCCGACATGAACTGTTCGGCTTCACGCACGTCGGTGGTGAATATGCACGAGGACAGGCCTTGTGGCACCGAGTTGTTCAGACGCAGCGCTTCGTCGAAGTCCTTGTAACCGACCACGTACAAGATCGGTGCGAAGGTTTCATTGCAGACCACATCGCTCTGCTCCGGCATTTCAACGATGGCCGGCGAGACGTAATAAGCGTTCGGGTATTTGTCTTCCAGCTGGCGTTCGCCGCCAAACACCCGGCCGCCTTCGCTCAAGGCTTGTTCCAGCGCGTCCTGCATGTTTTCGAAACTGTTTTTGTCGATCAGCGGACCGATCAGGTTGCCCTCGAGCGGATTGCCGATGCGGACCTTGGAATAGGCAGCCTTGAGGCGAGTGACGATTTCTTCCTTCACCGACTCATGGGCAATCAGGCGACGCAACGTGGTGCAACGCTGACCGGCGGTGCCGACGGCGCTGAACAGGATGGCGCGGACGGCCATGTCCAGGTCGGCGCTTGGGGCGAGGATCATGGCGTTGTTGCCGCCCAGCTCCAGAATGCTGCGGGCGAAACGGGCGGCGATTTTCGGCGCCACTTCACGGCCCATGCGGGTGCTGCCAGTGGCGCTGATCAGCGCGACACGCGGGTCATCGACCAGCGCTTCGCCGGCATCGCGGCCGCCGATGATCACTTGGCTGAGGTGTGGAGGTGCGTCGCTGAAGTTCTTCAGTACGCGGTCGAACAGCGCCTGACAAGCCAGTGCGGTCAGCGGGGTTTTCTCGGACGGTTTCCAGATCACCGGGTTACCGCAGACCAGCGCCAGCGTGGTGTTCCAGGCCCAGACCGCAACCGGGAAGTTGAAGGCGCTGATGACGCCGACGACGCCCAGCGGGTGCCAGGTTTCGCGCATGTGGTGGCCAGGACGCTCGGACGCGATGGTCAAGCCGTACAGCTGACGGGACAGGCCGACGGCGAAATCGCAGATGTCGATCATTTCCTGAACTTCACCCAGGCCTTCCTGCGTGATCTTGCCGGCTTCCCAGGACACCAGCTCGCCGAGGTCGGCCTTGTATTCGCGCAGGATGTCGCCCAGTTGACGCACCAGTTCGCCACGGCGCGGGGCCGGGACCTTGCGCCACAATTCGAACGCATGATCTGCACGACTGATGTGCTGCTCGACTTCAGCGGCGCCTTCCCAGTTCACGGCAGCGATCCGGCTGCCATCGATCGGCGAATGCACCGGCACTTTGCCGTTCTGGTACAGGGCCGGGTTCACACCAAGACGATCAAGCAATGCGGCAACCATGGGTCACTCCTCGAGCAAAAAACAGAAAACGTACAGCCGGACATTCACGGCTGATCAGACCTGTAGTTTTAGCTCCCCGGAGGTTACCCAACAAACGACCTTTAAGAGAGATATCATTCCGTTTATTCATGCTTTGAATTGCTGGCAGTAAAAGAAACAAGAAAAAGGACCGTCCATGCTGAATAAACGCTATTTGCCGTCGATCACCGCACTGCAGTGTTTCGAGGCCGTGACCCGGCATTTGAGCTTCACCCGGGCCGCCGAAGAGCTGAACCTGACCCAGAGCGCCGTCAGCAAACAGGTCGCGCAACTCGAAGAGTTGTTGCAGCACTTGCTGTTCCGCCGGGTGCGCCGACGTCTGCAAATGACTCCGGCCGGTGATTTGTACCTGGTGGAAGTACGAAAAATCCTCACCCAGGTCGAGATGTCGACCCATTACCTGCGTTCCTACGGCGGCGAAACCGAAGTCTTGCGGGTTTCGACGCCGCCGACCTTCGGCGCGCGCTGGCTGGTGCCACGCCTGAAAGGCTGGCGCCTGCGCCACCCGTCAATCCATCTGGACCTGTGCAGCGAGCAGGAAGCCGACGATTTGCTGCAAGGTCGCAGCGACCTGGCGTTCTACTTCGGCCAAGGCTCGCGGCCCGGCACCGAATGCCTGAAGCTGTTTGGCGAGGAGCTGGTGCCGGTCTGCGCGCCGGGCAGCCTGCCGGACACGCCGTTCACCGACCCTACGCAGCTCGCTGACCTCGTCCTGCTGCAAAACGCCTCGCGGCCCCAGGCCTGGCACGACTGGTTCGACAGTCAGGGCTACCACACCGAACACAGCTACCACGGCCCGCGCTTCGAAACGTTTTATATGTGCATCCGCGCCGCCCAGGTCGGCTGCGGCGTGGCGCTGTTGCCAAGGTTTTTGGTGGAAGAAGAGTTGGCGGACGGCAAACTGGTTATCCCCTGGAAACACGCGATGCCAAGCACGGATGCCTATTACCTGGCGTATCCCGAGCACTCGGCGGAAGTGCCCAAGGTGCGCGATTTTGTGAAGTGGATGCTGGAGCAGATCGACAGCCCGGACGAGGCACAAATCTAAAGTTTCACTCAAACCCTGTGGCGAGGGGGCTTGTCGGAACGCCGCATCGCCCCGTTGGGTCGCGGAGCGGCCCTTTAAACGGCCAACCCGCTTCGCCAGGTCCATTGCGGCCTTAGGAAAGAACAAAGAGCCCGTCAACAACGCTGGTCTGCGCGAGGCGTCCGCGTAGGTCATCATCAATGACGGGATCGTCCATTCTGTAAAGCCGCACCTTGCAATACGCATCGATTCGATTGACTTCCTGACCGAGATATTCCCAAACAACACGCGAACACGCTGGAGTGCGGTGGTCTGCAGCAGAAACGCCCATTTTCAAGCCATTGAGCCGAGTGATACAACTTTTGAAACTAGGGATAAGGATCGTTTGGCTGATTTCGTTGGACGTCAGCGACTCATAATCGATGAGAAACAATCGATCCTGCAGATAGTAGGCAACCCCCACATACCGATACTGTTCATACTCATCTTCCACGCCGACTATTTGTAAACGCTCATTTCGCTCGTACACGAAGTGCTGGTTTTCTTCATACACACGCACCAAAGCGCAAATAATAGAACCGGGTTCTGTCATCGCATGGTAATACTCATAGTAGTATCCCGTGTAGGCTTTAAGTTGGAGGGAGGACTGCTGCCGAAGGTGTCCAAGTATTCGTTCTGGGGCCGACTCCTCACGCGGAAGACCTACCAGCTTTGTCTTACCACCTATAAGGCTGACAAATTGATCGGTCGGCAGCCCAATTTCGAATTCTTCCACTCCAAAAAAATCACAAATCCGCTTCAGGTTAAAAGCCGTGGGAATACTATTCCCGCACAGGTATTTATTAAATTGCCCACGATTAATCCGAAGTTTCCTACAGACCTCAGCGACAGATCGGTAGTGACTACACAGTAATCTTAAGTTAGCAGGTAGAAAATCACGCATATTAATCCATTAAAGAAGCGCTAGAAGGCGCAACCATAGCAGCTACTCGCATCACATTTAAGCAACTTGCGAAATTGCGAAAAATGATAGATGACCTGATATTACGGAACCTTAAGGACTTCAGGGTCCAATACACCCTCGACTCGCCAGCACTCTTAAAACAGCAAGGAGCTTTGAATGCTTGACGTCATCAATGACTTTCTCTCTGGAAAGGTTTTGATACCTTTGGTTCTTGGACTTGGAACCTACTTCACCATCCGGTCGCGATTTGTACAGCTTCGATACTTTGTACACATGATCACTGTGTTACGTGGCAGTTCGCACATTGGCAGCAACCACTTGAGCTCTTTGCAGGCGCTGACGCTCAGCCTGGCTGGACGGGTCGGAACCGGTAATATTGTGGGCGTCGGCATTGCAGTCAGCATGAGGGGTCCCGGTGCGGTGTTCTGGATGTGGATGACCGCCCTGCTGGGAATGTCGAGCAGCTTCTTCGAATGTTCACTGGGCCAACTCTACAAACGCTGCGATGCAAATGGGCAATATCGTGGTGGCCCGTCCTGGTACATCCAGCATGGGCTGGGCAAACGCTGGCTCGGAACGATTGCTGCAGTCCTGCTGTTGGTGACTTTCGGGTTTGCTATCAATGGCCTTGAGTCTCATGCCGTATCACACTCTCTCAACAATGCCTTTGGTTTATCTACGACTTGGTCTGGACTAACGCTGTCGTTGTTGCTGGGCATAGTGTTTGTGGGTGGTATAAAGCGGATCGCGAAGGTGGCCGATCTATTGGTTCCGCTTAAAGTCATCGCCTACATCTGCGTAACGCTTTACGTCATCCTGTTGCAAATCGACCAGGTTCCCGGCGTACTGATCAGTATTGTCAATAGCGCTTTCGGTTTGGATCAAGCGTTTGGCGGGCTCGTCGGCAGCGCAATCATGATGGGGGTCAGGCGCGGTGTGTTCTCCAATGAAGCAGGACTGGGCAGCGCACCTAACGTCGCATCCACGGCGAAGATTGCCCATCCGGTGGCACAAGGCGTGGTGCAGGCGTTCAGTGTCTTCATCGATACGATCGTTATTTGCACGTGTACTGCGCTGATCATTTTGCTATCCGGTTTTTATACTCCCGGCTTCGAAGGTGACGGCATTGCGTTGGCACAAAATTCGCTGGCGGCGGTAGTAGGTGATTGGGGCCGGATGTTTATCAGTGTGGTACTTGCACTGTTCGTGTTCACAGCAATGCTTTACAACTACTACTTGGGAGAAAACAGCTTACGATTCATCATTGCCGCACCTCGTAAATCATTAATTGCGTACCGCATTTTGGTTTTGATACTTGTCTTTTGGGGTTCGGTTGAAGACCTCACTACGGTGCTCGCGTTTGCCGACATCACCATGACACTTCTGGCATTGGTCAACCTCGTAGCGATGACATTGCTATTCAAAGTCTGTATGCGAATCTTGGCCGACTACGATGAACAACGTCGCACAGGAACCAAAAAGCCCGTTTTTGACTCAAGCAAATTTACCGATCTGGACCTCGATTTGATGGCCTGGCCCGCGATAACGAATCCACTGCAACCGAAGAAGCCTGCCTGTACGGAACGGGGCCCAGCTAAATCTCAGGTCGCGTAAATTCGAATGAACCCTGAGCCATTGCGTTTCAGCGGTGGTTCAGTCGTTAAGCAATGCCCTGACACCATAATCTCCAACTAATAAAAAACTCGCGCCTTTAACCCCTCGCGCGCTCTAGGAGTTCGTCTGTGAATCGCTATCAACCGCTTAAAGCCAGCGCATCAACCACCCCAACTTTTTATATAGACACGCATGCCGCCCCCCATCTGCTGTTTGAAGATGCCTGCTTCAGAATACGTGCTGCCACTGGTCTTTTAGAGGCGCTGACCTCTGTAACCGTTAAACATACTAATGATGCTGACTTTTCCCGGTTGATACTTCCAGCCTACTTATTGCTACAGGACGGTGTCGACGCGCTGGATCAAATTACAATTAAAGGACTGTAGATCATGGCCGGATCAGCGACTCCTGAAATGATAAAAGCAGCCCTGATAAAAGCAATTGAAACGGGGCTTATTCCTCGTCACTCCCACCTTGAAGCCTATATAAAAAGTTGGGATAGCCTTGCGCTCGTCATCCAGGCAGCGCTTGAGGCAACACCCGATAACTGACAAACCTCTGGTGCTTGTTTTAAAGGCTGGTCACCCGTGATTAATCCGTCATGAACACAAAAAAAAACTGGTAATCCCCACCCCTGTTATGCGCCACTAGCCCCATTCATAGAAACAGCTGAAACGTCGCGACCACAGGCCGCGGCCCGCCTGGAGAACCCCGTTATGAGCGAGAGCGTGTTTGGCGATCGCATTGTGCAGAACCTGCTCGACACCGATTTCTACAAACTGACGATGATGCAGGCGGTGCTGCACAACTACCCGAACGTGGAAGTCGAATGGGAGTTTCGTTGCCGTAACAGTGAGGATCTGCGCCCGTATCTGGCAGAAATCCGCTTCCAGATCGAACGCCTGGCCGAGTTGAGCCTGAGCGCCGACCAGTTGAGCTTCATGGAACGCATCAGCTTCATGAAGCCGGATTTCCTGCGCTTTCTCGGGCTGTTCCGCTTCAACCTGCGTTACGTCCACACGGGTATCGAAAACGGCGAGCTGTTCATCCGCCTGCGCGGGCCGTGGTTGCATGTGATTCTGTTTGAAGTACCGCTGCTTTCCATCGTCAGCGAAGTGCGCAACCGCTATCGCTACCGCGAAATTGTTCTGGAACAGGCTCGCGAGCAGCTCTACCGCAAGTTCGACTGGTTGACCGCCAACGCCAGCAGCGACGAATTGTCCGAACTGCAGGTAGCCGATTTCGGCACACGCCGTCGCTTCTCGTTCCGCGTGCAGGAAGAAGTGGTGAACGTGCTCAAGCACGATTTCCCCGGGCGTTTCGTCGGTACCAGCAACGTGCATCTGTCACGGGAACTGGACATGAAACCTTTGGGCACCATGGCCCACGAATGGATCATGGCGCACCAGCAACTCGGTCCCCGACTGATCGACAGCCAGATTGCCGCCCTCGATTGCTGGGTGCGCGAGTATCGGGGGCTGCTGGGGATCGCCCTGACCGACTGCATCACCATGGATGCCTTTCTCAACGACTTCGACCTGTTCTTTGCCAAGCTCTTCGACGGCCTGCGCCATGACTCCGGCGATCCGGTGATCTGGGCAGAAAAGGCGATCGCCCACTATCAAAAGCTGGGCATCGACCCGATGAGCAAGACCCTGACGTTCTCCGACAGCCTGACGCTGCCAAAATCCCTGGAAATATTTCGGGCGTTGCGCGGTCGGATTAATGTCAGCTTCGGGATCGGCACCAACCTGACGTGCGATATTCCGGGTGTCGAACCGATGAGCATCGTGCTTAAAATGGCGGCCTGCAACGGCCAGCCCGTGGCAAAGATTTCCGATGAGCCTGGCAAGACTCACTGCAAAGACCCGAATTTCGTCGCCTATTTGCGACACGTTTTCAAAGTACCTGCCGCCCTTTCCAGCACATCTGGCACCACTAGCAAGGAGTGAATTCATGCAAGCCGTACAGCGTGAGATTGCTGAGCAGCTCAAGGTTCAGCCGCCATTCGCCAACCACGCCGCCCTCGAGGCCGAAGTCGCCCGGCGGGTCAGCTTCATTCAGGATTGCCTGGTCAATTCCGGGCTCAAGACCCTGGTGCTCGGCATCAGCGGCGGCGTCGACTCGCTGACCGCCGGCCTGCTGGCCCAACGCGCCATGCGTGAGTTGCGCGAGCAAACCAGCGACAAAAGCTACAAGTTCATCGCCGTGCGCCTGCCTTATGAAACCCAGTTCGATGAACACGATGCCCAGGCCTCGGTGGATTTCATCGCCCCGGACGAACGTCACACCGTGAACATCGGCCCGGCGGTGAAAGCCCTGGCCAATGAAGTGGCGGCCTTCGAGGGCAAGCACGCGGTCTCGGTGGATTTCGTGCTCGGCAACACCAAGGCGCGGATGCGCATGGTCGCCCAGTACACCATCGCCGGCGCGGCGC
Source organism: Pseudomonas sp. SJZ077 (assembly GCF_007993905.1). NCBI lineage: Bacteria > Pseudomonadati > Pseudomonadota > Gammaproteobacteria > Pseudomonadales > Pseudomonadaceae > Pseudomonas > Pseudomonas sp. SJZ077. Next base: position 60,496 of record NZ_VIUJ01000024.1, on the reverse strand, counting down.
ACGGGCTGGTCATCGGTACCGACCACGCGGCGGAAGCGGTGATGGGTTTCTTCACCAAGTTCGGTGATGGCGCCTGCGACCTCGCCCCGTTGAGTGGCCTGGTGAAAAACCAGGTTCGAGACATCGCCCGCAGTTTCGGCGCGCCGGAATCGCTGGTGGAAAAAATCCCGACCGCCGACCTTGAAGACCTGTCGCCGGGCAAACCCGACGAAGCGTCCCACGGCGTGACCTATGCCGAAATCGACGCGTTCCTGCACGGTCAGCCGGTGCGTGAGGAAGCGTTCAGGATTATTTGCGATACGTATAAAAAGACCCATCACAAGCGCGTGATGCCGTTCGCGCCTTGAAGCTGCGGCGTCTGTACTGACGCCATCGCGAGCAGGCTCGCTCCCACAAGGACAACGCTGTACCTGTTGGGGCGAACCGGCTCCGGGCGGCGTTCCGACGATGAACGATGACTCGGTCTTTCGTCAGGCACAAAAAAGCGTCCCAATCGGGACGCTTTTTTATGTACTCGAATCGATTACTTCAGGGTAACCGTACCTTTCATCATCGAGATGTGGCCCGGGAACGAGCAGAAGAAGCCGTAATCGGTGCCCGCTGTCAGCTTCGATACATCGATGGTCACCGTATCCTTCTCTCCGGCTCCGATGATTTTGGTATGAGCAATAACGCGATCATCACCGTCTTTCAGATAGTTTTTGTCGATACCGGCTGCCAGGCCATCGGTAGCGATCGGCTGCATATCTGCCGCTTTACTGATCACCAGGTTATGGCCCATGACATTTTTCGGCAGGCTGCCGGAGTGGGTCAGTTCTACGGTAAACGTCTTGCAGCTTTTGTCGATTTCGATGGCCTTGGTGTTGAAGGTCATTTGATCGGTGGAGTCGACAGTGGCCTTGCATTCAGCAGCCATCAGTTGGCTGCTGGCCAGTGTCAGCAGGGATACCGCAACAAGTTTGGCAAACATGGTGAATCTCCAAGGCAGGGGTTAACAAAAGTGCGAATGGACAGAAGACTGCCTGAAAACTGCGCAAGTTCCTATGACCTGAATCAAAAATTGTATACAACTTTCGGGCTATGACACCTATCGAAACAATCTACCAGCCAGACGTCTGGCCCGGCCCTATCATCAGGCCGTCATCCCTGATCTGGAGCGCCTGTCATGTCCTTTAACAGCCTGTTGCGCAGTTTGCTCGCCGCTTATGCCTGTGGCGCCAGCGGCACCTACGAAACACCTGAACGCGAAGTTTAGACCTTGGAGCGCCGCCCGCCTGCCTTTACTCTATGGCCATCCTGACCGTGGAGTAAGGCATGTCTTTAGCGTCCGTTTGTGTATTTTGCGGTGCCAGCACCGGCACCAGTCCGGCTTATCGTGAAGCGGCTGTCGCCCTCGGGCGAGCACTGGCCGAGCGCAAGCTGACCCTGGTCTATGGCGGCGGTGCCGTCGGGCTGATGGGCATCGTCGCCGATGCGGCACTGGCGGCCGGCGGCGAAGTGATCGGGATCATTCCGCAAAGCCTCAAAGACAAGGAAATCGGCCACAGCGGCCTGACTCGTCTGGAAGTGGTCGACGGCATGCATGCGCGCAAGGCGCGAATGGCCGAGCTCAGCGATGCCTTCATCGCGCTGCCCGGAGGCCTGGGCACCCTGGAAGAATTGTTCGAAGTCTGGACCTGGGGCCAGCTCGGCTACCATGGCAAACCGCTCGGGTTGCTGGAAGTGAACGGTTTCTATAGCAAATTGACCGGTTTTCTTGATCATATCGTCGGCGAAGGCTTCGTTCGCGAAGCGCACCGTGACATGCTGCAAGTGAGCGAATCGCCGCAAACCCTGATCGATGCGCTGGACGCTTGGCAGCCGACAGTGGTGCCCAAATGGACAGAGCAAAAACCCAGCTAACGGCTCGGTCCCGATACAGGGCAGAATATGCGCCGCTCAACCTCACCTTCGACCCCAGAGGATCGCCCATGGCTAAACCTAATTATTCCTTCGCCAAACGTCAGAGAGACTTGGCCAAGGAGCAGAAGAAAGAGGAAAAGCTTCAGCGCAAGAAAGCTACAGCTGAAGAAGAAGCAGCAGCACTGAACCCGGATGCCGAAGGCGAAGTGGCTACAGACGAAACTGAAGCACCGAAAGATCAGGCGCCCGACGCCTGAGACCCTCAGGGCCCGATGATCTGATCAGGCCCACCGGATCTGTGTCCAGGGTCAGCAGTTCCTTGCTGACCCTCACAGGCCAATCAGAAACACCCCATCCCGAACTGACTTACACCAACCCCTGTAGGAGCGAGCCTGCTCGCGATTGCGGTGTGTCATTCAACATTCATATCGACTGACACACCGCAATCGCGAGCAGGCTCGCTCCTACAGGGGATTTTGTTAGTCCAGGGGCATCACGGTGACGCGGACCTCGGGGTCGTGATTACCGCCCCCCAGAATCACCCCACGCAACGGCGACACATCGGAAAAATCCCGTCCCCAGGCCAGGGTGATGTGCTCCAACGCCGGTTGCACATTGTTGGTCGGATCAAAATCCACCCAGCCCAGCACCGGGCAAAACACCGAAACCCAGGCATGCGAGGCATCGGCGCCGATCAGTCGTGGCTGGCCGGGCGGTGGCTGGGTCAGCAGGTAGCCGCTGATGTAACGCGCCGCCAGTCCACGGGAACGCACGCAAGCGAGCATCAGGTGCGCGAAGTCCTGACAGACCCCGCGCCGACGCTCCAGCACCTCCACCAGCGGCGTTGCCACTTGAGTCGCCTCGGCGTCGAAAGTGAATTCGCTGAAAATCTTCTCCATCAACGCCTGGACGCCCAGCAACAAAGGCTGTCCCGGTGGAAAACAGCTTTCCGAGAATTCGACAAAGTTGCGCTTCAGATGCACATAGGGCGATTCAAACCGGTAACGGCACGCTTCCAGTAAATCTGTAGAAAGCGGCTGACTGCTATAGGTCAGCGCATTGCGGGTTTCTTCCCACGCGGGGGATTGATTGAAATCCAGCGTTGGCCGGGCCAGCACCTCGACCGTAAGCCGGGCGTTGACCAGCAATTCATCATGCGGCCGCTCAAACGCCAACCGGGTGAGCGGATTGCCAAACACATCCAATTCATCCCGGCGTGAGGTCGGGTCGGGACTGATCTGCAAGTGTTGTTCGGTGCAGCGCTGCCAGGCACAGGCCCGTGGCCACAGGTGCGCGAGTTGCTGTGCCAGGGACACCGGGCTGTCGTAGTGATAATGGGTGTCGTGGAGAATCTGGTAACGGGCGCTCATCAGACGGACACCGTGCGCTGGCTGACATCATCGACATGGGCGAAATGGCGCAAGGCCAGACGATCCGACACTTGCCCGCTGGCATCGGCGATCTCTTGCAGCAGATCGGCCAGACCGTTGATGGCGGCGCGAACGCTGGCTTCGCCGAACAACGAATTCTCCAGGCAACCCAGATCGAACCGCGTCAGACGCTCTACCAGTTGCGGCAGACCGGCTTCGCGAGGCACGCCAAAATCATCGTTCAAGCGTTTCAGGGTGCGGGTCACCAGTTTTAACTGGAACAGCACCGCATGAGGGTTTTGCTCGTCGAGTAGCAAAAGGTCGAGCACCGGAATCAACTGCGCCACCGCCAGGTACCGCGAGCGGTATGTGATGCTGCTGTTGCCCAGTTCCAGCAGCCATTCCAGCCCAGCCTGATCGAAGGCACCGGCACCGCGCAGAAACGCCGCCAGGCTGGCGCTGAGAAATTGCAGACGCTCGATCCGCCGACCGATCATCAGAAAACGCCAGCCTTCATCTCGGGTCATGTCGTCCAGGGCAAAACCGGACAGTGCCGCCAGGGACATCACCAGCCGGTTGAGGAAGTCCAGCAACTCACCGAAATCCGGCTCTTCGGTTTCCAGCTCCATGGCTTCGCGCTGCAATTCCACCAGCGCCTGCCAGTTTTCCCGCGAGAGCTTGCCGCGCACTTGCGAGGCGGCCCACTGCAAGCGCTGCAAATTGGAGCGCAGGCTGAAGGGCCAATCATCGCCGAGTAACGCCGCCAACAACCGCTCGGGCAACTCACCTTCGTCTGGCAACAGATTGAGGCGCTCGCCGAGGTCGACCGCCGCTTCCAGGGCCTGCGGGTCATCGCCATCGACGTAGCGCGCCAGCATGATCCGCAGCAATCGCGCGCTGTCATCACAGCGTTCGCAATAGCGGCCAAACCAGAACAGGTTCTCGACCACCCGCGACGGCAGGTACGGATCGCGCCGAACCAGATCATGCACACCGATCGTGCGCTGGGTTTTCCATTGCTCGCCGCTCGGCGGACGATCCCCCAATACCCAGGTGTCCTTACTCGCACCACCGCGCTGCATCGACACCACTTCCGCATCCGCTTCGGCGGCCACCCGGGTCAATCCGTCCGGCAACACCCGATAACCGTCTTGACTGGCCACTGCATACATACGCATCCCAATGGCTCGCGGTTGCAGCTGACCGTCCTCGGCCTGCCAGATCGGTGCCTGGGACAATTGCGCCAACTCTTGCGCAACATACGCATAAGGCCGCGCCTGCATGCGCTCAGCCAAGGCCTGACGCTGTTTTTCACTCAAATCGCGGCCAAATACAGGGGCGAAGCTTTGCGACGGGAAGGCGGGTTTGATCAGCAATTCCGGGAGTTTCTCCAGCGCCTGGGCAAGCACCGGCGCTTCGCCACACCACCACGTCGCAATGGACGGAAGGATCAGTTCTTCGCCGAACAGGAATTGATTGATCTTTGGCAAAAAGCCGAGCAACCCCGGCGACTCGAGTACTCCGCTGCCGAGGGCATTGGCCACCAGCACGCGCCCCTGCCGCACGGCTTCGAGCAAGCCCGGCACACCGAGTGCCGAGTCGGTACGCAGTTCCAGCGGATCGCAGAAGTCATCGTCGAGCCGACGCATGATCGCGTGAACCCGACGCAGGCCACTGAGGGTCTTCAGGTAGACCGTGGCATCGCGCACCGTGAGGTCGCCGCCTTCCACCAGTGGATAACCGAGCTGACGCGCCAGATAGAGATGTTCGAAATAGCTTTCGTTGAAACGTCCCGGCGTCAGCAGCACGATCAGTGGCGCGTCTTCATCGTTTGGCGCCTGGCGGACGAGGGTTTCCTGGAGCGTGCGGAAGAACCCGGCCAGATGCTGCACCTTCAGGTCGCGATACAACTCGGGAAAGGCTCGGGACACGATGGTGCGGTTTTCCAGCGCATAACCGGCACCGGAAGGCGCTTGAGTCCGGTCCGCCGTCACCCACCAGCGGCCATCCGGCGTGCGCGCCAGATCCACGGCGTACAAATGCAGAAAAGCCCCGTCCGGCGGCGTAATGCCCTGACAGGGCCAGAGGAAATTGTTGTGGCCAAATACCAGTTCCGCCGGCAACAGCCCTTCGGCAATCAATCGCTGCGGGCCATAAAGGTCTGCCAGCACGGCGTTCAACAGCCGAGCTCGCTGGGCAATCCCGGCCGATAACTGCTGCCACTCATCTGCCGCAATCACATGCGGCAGCAGGTCAAGCTCCCACGGCCGATCCGCGCCCTTGGGGTCGGCGTAGACGTTGTAGGTCACGCCGTTTTCCTGGATCTGCCGGGTCAACAAAGCCTGACGCTGCACCAATTGCGCTGGCGTGCTGCGTTGCAATTGGTCGAACAACCGGCGCCAGTGGGGGCGCACGGCGCCGCTGTCGTCGAGCAGTTCGTGATAAGTGCCCGCCGTCAGCGGGTAGCGGTCAAGCAGGTCAGGCATGGAAAGCTCGGCAGACAGCAAAGAACGGTCAGACTAACGCAGGCTCATGACGCCCGGATAGACGAAAAATCCGAGCGTCGTGTACGGTTTAGAAACGTCGTAAATCGAGCGTCATCGGCAGCTCGTCATTAATTTCCAGAATCGGTATCGGAAGTTTCCCCGGGCTGTGTCCGATGCGGAAGAAACGCGCCATCCGTCGGCTCTCGGCCTCATTGGCATTCACCGGCAAGCTGTCGTAATTACGCCCGCCCGGATGGGCGACGTGGTATTGACAGCCCCCCAGCGAACGCTGCATCCAGGTGTCGAGCAGGTCGAACACCAACGGCGCGTGGACCGGGATGGTCGGTTGCAGACAGTTGGCCGGTTGCCAGGCGCGGAAACGCACGCCGGCAACGAACTCGCCGACGCGGCCGGTCGGCTGCAACGGCACAGGAACGCCATTGCACGTCAGCAAATAACGCTGCGGTGCCAGACCGGTGAGCTTCACCTGCAAGCGTTCCAGCGACGAATCCACGTAGCGCACCGTGCCGCCGACCGCGCCCTCCTCACCCAGCACATGCCAAGGCTCCAGCGCCTGACGCACTTCCAGTTCGATGCCACTGACCGCGTAATCGCCAACCTTGGGAAAACGAAATTCCAGATGCGCGGCGAACCACTCTGCGCGCACGGGATAACCGGCGGCATTGAGATCGACGATCACATCGGCGAAATCCTGCTCGATAAAGTGCGGCAGCAGGAACCGGTCATGCAGCTCAGTGCCCCAGCGCGCCAGTTTCGGCGGCGCATACGGCTCGCGCCAGAACCGCGCCACCAGCGCCCGCAGCAGCAACTGTTGCGCCAGGCTCATGCGCGCATGCGGTGGCATTTCAAAGGCGCGCAACTCAAGCAATCCAAGCCGCCCCGTCGCGCCATCCGGCGAATAGAGCTTGTCGATGCAGAACTCGGCGCGGTGCGTATTGCCGGTCACGTCGATCAGCAAGTTGCGCAGCAACCGGTCGACCAGCCACGGCGCACACTCCTCGCCCGGCTCCGGCATCTGGGCGAAGGCGATTTCCAGTTCGTACAAGGCATCGTTGCGCGCTTCATCGACACGCGGCGCCTGGGACGTCGGGCCGATGAACAAGCCGGAAAACAGGTAGGACAAGGAAGGGTGGTTATGCCAGTAACTGATCAGGCTGCGCAGCAGGTCGGGACGGCGCAGAAACGGTGAGTCAGCCGGCGTCGCGCCACCCAGGACGAAATGGTTGCCGCCGCCGGTGCCGGTGTGCCGGCCGTCGATCATGAATTTCTCGGTGGTCAGTCGGGTCTGGCGCGCTTCTTCGTAGAGGAACTCGGTGCGCTCGACCAGCTCGTCCCACGTGGCGGACGGCTGCACATTGACCTCGATCACGCCCGGGTCAGGGGTGATACGGAAGTTGCTCAAGCGCGGATCGCTCGGCGGCTCGTAGCCTTCCAGCAGCACCGGGCAATGCAGTTCCTGCGCCGTGGCCTCGATCGCGGTGACCAGTTCCAGATAATCTTCGACCCGTTCCAGCGGCGGCATGAACAGGTACAACCGACCTTCCCGTGCCTCGGCGCAGAATGCGGTGCGGGTCAGCCAGTCGGCGGATTCATCGACTTTCAGTTCCCGCTCGACCGCTTCGGCCGGTGCTCCCGGACTGTTCAACTGCTGAGTGTCTGGTAGCGAGGGGAATGCCTGATTCGGATCGTTAGGATGGATGAACGGATACTCCGCCGCTTTTACCCATGGCTGCGAGCCCAACGGAAGCCGATAGCCCAACGGTGAATCACCGGGCACCAGTCGGCAGTGCTCGTCACGCAGGTACCAGCGACCGCTCTGCCATTGATCACCCTTGGCGGTGCGCGCCAGCGGCAGGACCTGACCGATCACCTTGTCCAGGCCCTGGCTGAAGACTTTACGCAGGCGGGCCCGCTCCAGCGGTTCTTCAAGACGCGAGTCTTCGGCGCTGACGTTCAGCGGCAACGTGCCTTCGCGCCAGAGGTAATAGAAATTGTCTTCGTAGGCGGGGAAAACAAAGCGTGTCGGAATTTTCAGGCGTTCGGCGACACTCGACAGAAAACGCCCGGCCAGTTCGCCATCGGCGCCGTAGTCTTCCTGCTCATCGGCAATCAGTGCGCTGTTGTGCCAGATCGGCACGCCATCGCGCCGCCAGTAGCAGTTCAGCGACCAGCGTGGCAGTTGTTCGCCGGGATACCACTTGCCCTGACCGAAATGCACCAGGCCTTTGGGCGCGTAGTGTTTGCGCATGCGCTGGAACAGCTCGGCGGACAGCCGACGCTTGTCCGGGCCAAGTGCGGCGGTGTTCCACTCGGCGCCGTCCGGATCGTCAATGGAAACAAACGTCGGCTCGCCGCCCATGGTCAGGCGCACGTCGCCCTCCAGCAGGTCGGCATCGATCTGCCGCCCCAGCGCCTGGATCGCCAACCACTGATCTTCGGTATAGGGCTTTGTTACTCGCGGCGCTTCCCAGATCCGCTCCACGGACATTTCGTGGGTGAACTCGCACTCGCACGGTTCCACCAGGCCACTGATCGGTGCCGCAGAGCCCGGATCGGGGCTGCACGCCAACGGAATGTGTCCTTCACCGGCAAACAGCCCTGACGTCGCGTCCAGGCCGATCCAGCCGGCGCCGGGCAAATAGACCTCGCACCAGGCGTGCAAGTCGGTGAAGTCCACTTCCGTGCCCGAGGGACCGTCGAGGCTTTTGACGTCGGCGGTCAGCTGGATCAGATAACCAGAGACGAAGCGCGCCGCCAGCCCGAGGTTACGCAGCAACTGCACCAGCAACCACGCCGAGTCACGGCAGGAACCGGACGCATGTTCAAGGGTGTGCTCAGGGGTTTGCACCCCCGGCTCCATGCGGATCAGGTAGCCGATGTCTTCGCTCAGGCGCTGATTGAGCGCCACGAGGAAGTCGACGCTCGGCAGCGGCGTGCGGTCGATGCCGTCCAGATAGGCCTTGAACTTCGGCGTCAGGGGCAAGGTTTCCAGGTACGGCGCCAGTTCCTTGCGCTCATCCGAGGCGTAGGTGAACGGGATCTTTTCCGCGTAGGGCTCAAGGAAGAAGTCGAACGGATTGAACACCGCCATCTCCGCCAGCAGATCGACCTCGATGCGCAGCTCAGCGGTTTTCTCCGGGAACACCAACCGCGCCAGGTAATTGCCCTGGGGGTCCTGCTGCCAGTTGATGAAATGCTGCTCGGGGGAGACTTTCAGCGCATAGGACAGAATCCGCGTGCGACTGTGGGCGGCCGGGCGCAGGCGAACGATCTGCGGACCGAGCTCGACGGCGCGGTCGTAGCGGTAATGCGTGACGTGGTGCAATGCGACATGAATCGACACGGCGTGCCTCCTGCGAGCCTTAAGCGTATTGGGAAAGCGCGCAAGACTTATGCCATCCAGCAGCGCTGGCGCTTTCTTCGATTGCTTGAGGCAGTACAGCACCAAAATCGGGCGATGCGGGAAATTGGTTTGAGAGGATTGCACGCAAATGTGGCGAGATACCTGCGATCGTTCCCACGCTCTACGTGGGAATGCAGTCCGTGACGCTCCGCGTCACTGGACGCGGAGCGTCCCTTGAGGCATTGCCACGCAGCGCGTGGGAACGATCAGCAGACAATAAAAAACGCCAACCCGAAGGTTGGCGTTCTGTTATCAGCGGTCAGCGTTTAGCGCGGCACTACCGGCTTACGCGCAGGCTTCGGCCCCTTGCCTTTGGCCGCGTCCTTGCGATCTTTGGCCGCCTGTTGGTTGCGGGCGAATGCCGCCGCCTTGGCCTGTTCACGCTTGTCCCACGGATTGCCGCCATCGCTGGCACGTGGTGGCAGGCCGGTGTGCTGGGTCAGGATCTTGGTGGTCTTTTCCCCTGCAACCTTGTGACTGCCGGCCGGCGTCGAGTTCTTGCGACGGGCGCTCTGGTAGCTGTCGGTCGCCGGCTGATGCAGCGGGATCAACTGGTTCTTGCCCGGCCCGATCAGGTCGGCGCGGCCCATGCGGGTCAACGCTTCACGCAGCATCGGCCAGCCTTTCGGGTCGTGGTAACGCAAGAACGCCTTGTGCAGGCGACGCTGCTCTTCGCTCTTGACGATGGTCACGGCGTCGCTCTTGTAAGTGACCTTGCGCAGCGGGTTCTTGCCCGAATGGTACATCGCGGTGGCGGTGGCCATCGGCGACGGGTAGAACGCCTGCACCTGGTCGGCGCGGAAGCCGTTGCCCTTGAGCCACAGGGCCAGGTTCATCATGTCTTCGTCGGTGGTGCCCGGGTGGGCGGCGATGAAGTACGGAATCAGGTACTGCTCTTTCCCGGCTTCCTTGGAGTACTTCTCGAACATGCGCTTGAACTTGTCATAGCTGCCGATGCCCGGTTTCATCATCTGGTTGAGCGGACCTTCCTCGGTGTGTTCCGGGGCGATCTTCAGGTAACCGCCGACGTGGTGGGTCACCAGCTCTTTGACGTATTCCGGCGACTCGACCGCGAGGTCGTAGCGCAGGCCGGACGCGATCAGGATCTTCTTCACACCCGGCAAGGCACGGGCGCTGCGGTACAGTTGAATCAGCGATGAGTGATCGGTGTTCAGGTTCGGGCAGATGCCCGGGAACACGCACGACGGCTTGCGGCACGCGGATTCGATTTCCGGGCTCTTGCAGGCGATGCGGTACATGTTCGCAGTCGGGCCACCGAGGTCGGAAATCACGCCGGTGAAGCCTGGGACCTTGTCGCGGATCTCTTCGATTTCGCGAATGATCGACTCTTCGGAACGGTTCTGGATGATCCGGCCTTCGTGCTCGGTGATGGAGCAGAAGGTGCAGCCACCGAAGCAGCCACGCATGATGTTCACCGAGAAGCGGATCATGTCGTAGGCAGGAATTTTTTCCTTGCCATACGCCGGGTGCGGAACCCGTGCGTAAGGCATGCCGAACACGTAGTCCATTTCTTCAGTGGTCATCGGAATCGGCGGCGGGTTGAACCAGACGTCGACTTCGCCATGCTTCTGCACCAGGGCGCGGGCGTTGCCCGGGTTGGTTTCCAGGTGAAGCACGCGGTTGGCGTGAGCGTACAGAACCGCATCGCCACGGACTTTCTCGACCGAAGGCAGACGAATCACGGTTTTGTCGCGGGTCATTTTCGGGCTGGCCAGGATCTGCACGACCTTGGCTTCGCTCGGGTCTTCAACCGGACCTTTTTCCTGCTCGATCGCGCAGGCCTGGGTGTCCTGGGTGTTCACGTACGGGTTGATGATCTTGTCGACCTTGCCCGGACGGTCGATGCGCGTGGAATCGACTTCGTACCAGTCCTTCGGCGTGTCACGACGGATGAACGCGGTGCCGCGCACGTCGGTGATGTCTTCGATCTTGTGACCGAAGGACAGACGCTGGGCGACTTCGACGATCGCACGCTCGGCGTTGCCGTAGAGCAGGATGTCGGCGCAGGCGTCGATCAGGATCGAGTTGCGCACCCGGTCCTGCCAGTAATCGTAGTGGGCGATGCGACGCAGGGAAGCTTCGATGCCGCCGAGCACGATCGGTACATTCTTGTAGGCTTCCTTGCAGCGCTGGCTGTAAACCAGGCTCGCGCGGTCCGGACGTTTACCCGCCAGGCCACCCGGGGTGTAGGCGTCATCGGAACGGATTTTCTTGTCGGCGGTGTAGCGGTTGATCATCGAATCCATGTTGCCGGCCGCGACACCGAAGAACAGGTTCGGCTCGCCGAGCTTCATGAAGTCGTCTTTGGACTGCCAGTTTGGCTGGGCAATGATCCCGACGCGGAAGCCTTGCGACTCCAGCAGCCGGCCGATGATTGCCATGCCGAACGACGGATGGTCAACGTACGCATCACCGGTGACGATGATGATGTCGCAGGAATCCCAGCCAAGCTGATCCATCTCCTCCCTGCTCATCGGCAGGAATGGCGCCGGGCCGAAACATTCGGCCCAGTACTTGGGATAGTCAAATAACGGCTTGGCTGTTTGCATGACGATGACCGGTGTTGAGATGAAAAATCGCGGGCGCGGAATATAGCACAAAAAACAACCAATTCCGACGGCTATGGTCGGAAATTGCGGCGCCCGTTTCGCGCAAAGATCCAGAGGCCAGGCGCAACCCTTGTGGCGAGGGAGCTTGCTCCCGCTGGGCAGCGAAGCGGCCCCAAAACCTTCGACCGAATTTTTCCAGACGGACCGCATTCCTCAGCTTTGCGACTGCTGCGCAGCCGAGCGGGAGCAAGCTCCCTCGCCACAGGCAAGCGTCCTGCCTGGGCGTTACTCGTCGTCGAAGTTGTAGCTGCCCGGTGCGAGGTTTTCGAAGCGGGTGTACTTGCCGATGAACGCCAGCCGCGACGTGCCGATCGGGCCGTTCCGCTGCTTGCCGATGATGATCTCGGCGATGCCTTTGTGCTCGGTTTCCGGGTGGTACACCTCGTCCCGGTAAACGAACATGATCACGTCAGCATCCTGCTCGATCGCTCCGGATTCCCGGAGGTCGGAGTTGATCGGGCGTTTGTTCGGTCGCTGCTCCAGGGAGCGGTTGAGCTGGGACAACGCCACCACCGGGCAGTTGAATTCCTTGGCCAGGGCCTTCAAGGAACGGGAGATCTCGGAAATCTCGTTGGTCCGGTTGTCACCGCCCGAACCCGGGATCTGCATCAATTGCAGGTAGTCGATCATGATCAGGGCGATGTCGCCGTGCTCACGCACCAGGCGTCGGGTACGCGCACGCATTTCCGACGGGCTGATGCCGGCCGTATCGTCGATGAACAGTTTGCGATCATTGAGCAGGTTGACCGCCGAGGTCAGGCGCGGCCAATCGTCGTCGTCCAGGCGACCGGCACGGACCTTGGTCTGGTCGATACGGCCGAGGGACGACAGCATACGCATGATCAGCGATTCGCCTGGCATCTCGAGCGAGTAGACCAGTACGCACTTGTCGCTGCGCAACACGGCGTTTTCCACCAGGTTCATCGCAAAGGTGGTTTTACCCATGGATGGACGGCCGGCGACGATGATCAGGTCAGACGGTTGCAAGCCACTGGTCATTCCGTCGAGGTCGGTGTAACCGGTGGAAAGGCCGGTAATGGCGTTGTCGGTGTTGAACAAGGTGTCGATGCGGTCGATAGCCTTGGTCAACAGGTCATTCACACTCACCGGGCCGCCGGTCTTTGGCCGGGCCTCAGCGATCTGGAAGATCTGGCGCTCGGCTTCGTCGAGAATCTCTTCAGCGGTACGGCCTTCCGGGTTGAAGGCACTGTCGGCAATTTCGGAGGCAATGCCAATCAGTTGGCGCAAGGTTGCCCGCGCACGAACAATCTGGGCATAAGCCTTGATGTTGGCGACGGACGGCGTGTTTTTCGCCAGCTCACCCAGGTAACCGAGACCACCGACCTGCGAGGTCTGACCTTCCTTGTCCAATTGCTCGGCAAGGGTCACGACGTCGATGGGGGAGTTCTGGTCGGCGAGCTTGGCGATCGCGCGGAAGATCAAACGGTGGTCATGCCGATAGAAATCGCCGTCCGACACTTGATCCAACACGCGTTCCCAGGCGTTGTTGTCCAGCATCAAACCACCGAGCACGGCCTGTTCGGCCTCGATGGAATGCGGCGGCACCTTCAGGGCAGCGGTTTGCAGATCGTATTGCTCGGGAGCGGAGATATCGTTCATGGCCACTAGAAATTGGGGGTTTCAGAAAGACAAAGGGCACGACCTGTAAACAGGATCGTGCCCGATGTTACCGGCAAGCACCCGAGGGTGCCAGCCGACAAGTGCTGCTTAAGCTGCTACCACGACAACGCGTACGGTGGCTTCAACTTCGGCGTGCAGGTGCACGGCTACGTCGAATTCGCCTACGTTGCGGATGGTGCCGTTCGGCAGACGAACTTCGCTTTTTGCCACTTCAACGCCAGAGGCGGTCAGTGCATCAGCGATGTCGTGAGTACCGATCGAACCGAACAGCTTGCCTTCGTCACCAGCGGTGGCAGTGATAGTCACTTCCAGCTCAGCCAGTTGGGCGGCACGGCTTTCAGCCGAAGTTTTACGGTCTGCTGCGGCTTTTTCCAGCTCAGCGCGACGCTCTTCGAACGCAGCCAGGTTGGCAGCGGTCGCAGCGGTAGCTTTGCCGTAAGGCAGCAGGTAGTTACGACCGTAACCAGCCTTAACGTTTACTTTGTCACCCAGGTTGCCCAGGTTGGTGACTTTTTCCAGAAGGATCAGTTGCATGTGAAAATCCTCTTAACTTTTAACCTTCACCGTTCGCGCTATCGACGTCTTTCGGCGTCGAACGACCGCGAAAATCAATCAGGCTGTCGACGATGGCCAAGACCACCAGCAACGGATAGATCAGCTGCATGAACAGCAACAGCGTGACGTACAACCCCACCAGCCAGAACCTGGCCAGTCGCTTTTGCGCCACCAGCCCGTGAATCAGGGCCAGCCCGGCGAACACCAGCGGTACGCTGCACAACGGCGTCAACATGGCCATCTGTGGACCGATATTCGGTCCCAGAAGCATGAACGCCAGCAGCAACATCGCTGGTAAAAGCGGGAATCGGATGGCGCGAAACTCGCGACCAAAACCACCCGGGTTGTACAACAACGCCTGCCAGTAGCGCCCGACAATCAGGCTCAGCACACTGACGATTTGCAACAAGGCCGCAATCAGGCCGGTCAGGACCGGTGCAATCAGGGACGCAAAATGCGCTTGCTCGTCTACCGACAACTTCTGGTAGACATCACCGAGTAGCGACGGCATGACTTTTATCAAAGCCTGCGCCAGCATCTCGATTTGGGGAGCAAAAACTGTCCCCAGCACCACTGCAAACACCACTCCCATCGCTATGCTGACCAGCAGCACGCGGTTCCAGGACTCGCTTGCGCGCAAAACCAACGCAAGGCTCGAAGACCCCAGCAGCACCAGAAGTGCCCGTGGGTCATCGGAGTAAAGCCACCAGATCAACGCCGGCAGCAGCCCCAGAGCAAGTACGCCAATGGCGTCCTTCAATCCGCGCCGCAGGAGCACAAGGCATCCGGCGGCAGCACCCAACCAATACAACAACGGCAGTATTGCGCATCCAGCCACTACCAGAGTGGCCTGCATACGGCCGCGCATGATGAACTCAGCTAAGGCGCGCATGCATTCAATCCTTTGCTACGTGTCGACTGCCCGGTCTCAGCGGCCGTGGCTGTCGGTGTAGGCCAGCAGGGCCAGGAAGCGGGCGCGCTTGATAGCGGTGGCCAGCTGACGCTGATAACGAGCTTTGGTACCGGTGATGCGGCTTGGAACGATTTTGCCGGTCTCGGATACATAGGCTTTCAGAGTGTTGAGATCTTTGTAATCGATCTCTTTCACG
Organism: Pseudomonas sp. SJZ077; assembly: GCF_007993905.1. Taxonomy (NCBI): domain Bacteria; kingdom Pseudomonadati; phylum Pseudomonadota; class Gammaproteobacteria; order Pseudomonadales; family Pseudomonadaceae; genus Pseudomonas; species Pseudomonas sp. SJZ077. The sequence goes on along the minus strand of NZ_VIUJ01000024.1, from coordinate 45,379 downwards.
TCTTCAGCGGTGAAGCGGCAGAATTTACGACGACGGAAGAAACGTGCCATTTGATAGGCTCCTTAAAAGGTCCGTGGATTACTCGTCAGCGTTATCGCTGTTGTCGCTGTCATCACTATCAGCGCTTTCAGCGCCTTCGTGCTCAGGACGGTCGCGACGCTCACGGCGCTCACTGCGGTTTTCTTCAGCCTTGAGCATCTCGGATTGGCCGGTAACGGCTTCTTCGCGACGGATGACCAGGTTACGGATCACTGCATCGTTGTAGCGGAAGTTGTCTTCCAGCTCGGCCAGGGCCTTGCCAGTGCACTCAACGTTCAGCATCACGTAGTGAGCCTTGTGAACATTGTTGATTGCGTAGGCCAGTTGACGACGGCCCCAATCTTCCAGACGGTGGATTTTGCCGCCGTCTTCTTCGATCAGCTTGGTGTAACGCTCAACCATGCCGCCGACTTGCTCGCTTTGATCCGGGTGGACCAAAAAGATGATTTCGTAATGACGCATGAATGCTCCTTACGGGTTGTAGCCTGCCGTTCAAAAACGGTCAGACAAGGAGTGAATGACACTTATGGACTTGCTTGCGATAGACACGTGAGTGCCTGCCGTCACAGCAAGGGGCGCAATTGTAGAGAAGGGATAGAAGAGGTGCAAGGCAATTGGTGATTATTTGAACAGTTCGTTCGCACCGCAACTTTTCGCCCTGACACAAACCACTGTGGGAGCGAGCCTGCTCGCGAAGGGTGCATGACATTCAACATTGATGCTGAATGTTACTCCGCTTTCGCGAGCAGGTTCGCTCCCACAGGGATTACAACCGGCTTAAGACTTCTTGCCGCCCGCCGCCGCTTTGACGCTGCGCTGGCGCTGGGCCTCGAACAGGCAAACGCCAGTCGCCACAGACACGTTGAGACTGCTGACGCTGCCCGTCATCGGCAGATGCACGAGGTAGTCGCAAAGATCGCGAGTCAGGCGACGCATGCCACTGCCTTCCGCGCCCATGATCAGGATGGTCGGGCCGGTCATGTCTTGCTGATACAGACTCTGCTCAGCCTCGCCCGCCGTACCGACAACCCACAAGCCACGCTGCTTGAGTTTTTCCAGGGTTCGCGCCAGGTTGGTCACGGCGACCAACGGAATCACTTCCGCCGCACCACAAGCCACCTTCCGTACCGTCGGGGTCAGGGTGGCTGACTTGTCCTTCGGCACGATCACCGCCAGCGCACCGGCCGCATCGGCCGAACGCAGGCAAGCGCCCAGATTATGCGGATCGGTCACGCCGTCGAGCACCAGCAGCAGCGGCGCGCCTTCGGTGCGATCGAGCAACTCGTCGAGCATCGCTTCGCCCCAGACCTGGCTCGGGCTCACATCCGCCACGACGCCCTGGTGCACGCCCTCAACCCAGGCATCCAGCTCACGGCGCTCGGCCTGGCCGACGGCCACGCGATTTTCCGCAGCCAGGGCGATCAGAGTCTGAACCCGCGGATCACTGCGGCCTTCAGCCAGCCAGATTTGCTTGACGCGTTTCGGGTGGTGACGCAGCAATGCTTCTACAGCGTGCACGCCGTAGATCTTTTCCAGATTACTCATGACTTGGCCTTAGGTTTACGCGCACCGCCGCTTTTGGCTGGGGCCGAACCCGCTTTCGGCGGGCCTTTACGGTGTTTGCTTGGCTTGCTGCCGGGGGCCTTGTCAGGCGCCGACCGTCCGGTCTTTCCCCCAGACGCCGCTTTACCGCCGCTTTTTGCTTCAGACAGTAACGCCTGTTTCAATTCACGGCTTTTACGCAGCTCGGCATTTTTCGCCGCAGCATCGCTTGGGCGATAGGCTTCGACAGCCTTTTCCTTGGCAGGACGACGACCGGTTTTTGCCGGTGCCGGTTCTGCTGCGGTTTTGGCCGATGTCTTGGCGGCTGGCTCGGTCTTTTCAGTTCCGCGCTTTTTGCGGCCGATCGGCGCGCTGATGGTTTTTTCCGCCATCTCGAAGTCGATCTTGCGCTCATCGAGGTCAACGCGCATCACGCGCACTTCAACGGTGTCGCCAAGGCGGAAGCTGCGACCGGTACGCTCACCGGCGAGGCGGTGGTGCACAGGGTCGAAGTGGTAGTAATCGCCCGGCAGCGCGGTGACGTGCACCAGGCCTTCGACGTAGATGTCGGTCAGCTCGACAAACAGACCAAAACCGGTCACTGCGGTGATCACACCCGGGAACGATTCGCCCACACGGTCTTTCATGAACTCGCACTTGAGCCAGTTCACCACGTCGCGAGTGGCTTCGTCGGCACGGCGTTCGCTCATCGAGCATTGCTCACCGAGCTGTTCCAGCGCCGCTTCGTCGTATGGATAGATGCGCGCTTTCGGAATAGTCATCGCGCCGGCACGGCGAACGTGCGGGGTGTTCTGCTTGGAATGGATGACGCTGCGGATCGCCCGGTGCGTGAGCAAGTCCGGGTAGCGGCGGATCGGCGAGGTGAAGTGGGTATAGGCTTCGTAATTCAGGCCGAAGTGGCCCTGGTTATCGGCACTGTACACCGCCTGGCTCAACGAGCGCAGCATGACGGTCTGGATCAAGTGGAAATCCGGACGGTCCTTGATGCTGGCCAGCAAGGCCTGGTAATCCTTCGGCGACGGGCCGTCCTTGCCTTTGTGCAAGGACAGGCCGAGCTCGCCAAGGAAGGCGCGCAGTTTTTCCAGACGCTCCGGTGGCGGACCGTCGTGGACGCGATACAGCGCAGGGATTTCGTGCTTTTTCAGGAATTCGGCGGTGGCCACGTTGGCCGCCAGCATGCATTCCTCGATCAGCTTGTGCGCATCGTTACGCACGGTCGGACGGATTTCGGCAATCTTGCGCTCGGTACCGAAGATGATCCGGGTTTCCTGCGTTTCGAAATCGATCGCGCCACGCACGTGACGAGCAGCCAGCAGCACTTTGTACAGTGCGTAAAGCTGCTTGAGGTGTGGCAGGACGTCGGTGTACTCGCCACGCAGCTGACGCGCTTCTGTGAGTTTCGGCGTTTCCAGCATCGCGCTGACCTTGTTGTAGGTCAGGCGGGCGTGGGAGTGAATCACCGCTTCATAGAAGCAGTAGTCGGTCATCTCACCGGTTTTGGAGATGGTCATCTCGCAAACCATGGCCAGGCGATCGACGTGCGGGTTCAGCGAGCACAGGCCGTTGGACAGCTGCTCCGGCAGCATCGGCACGACGCGCTCGGGGAAGTACACCGAGTTGCCGCGAACCTGGGATTCGTTATCCAGTGCCGAACCGATCTTCACGTAGCTGGAAACGTCGGCAATCGCCACGTACAACTTCCAGCCGCCGGAGAACAGGCGCAGCTTGCCAGGCTTGGCTTCGCAGTAAACCGCGTCATCGAAGTCGCGCGCATCTTCACCGTCGATGGTCACGAACGGCAGATGACGCAGGTCGATGCGCTTCTCTTTGTCTTTCTCTTCAACTTCAGGCTTGAGCTTGGCGGCTTCTTTGAGCACCGCCTCAGGCCAGACGTGAGGAATATCGTAGGTGCGCAGGGCAACGTCGATTTCCATGCCCGGCGCCATGTAGTTGCCCACGACCTCGACCACGTCGCCTTGCGGCTGGAAGCGTGGGGTCGGCCAGTGCGTGATCTTCACTTCGACGAATTGACCGATCTGCGCGTTGGCGTTACGACCCGGAGTGACCAGCACTTCTTGCTGGATCTTCGGATTGTCCGCCACCACGAAGCCGATACCGCCTTCTTCGAAGTAGCGACCGACGATGGTCTCGTGGGCACGGGACACCACTTCGACGATCATGCCTTCGCGACGACCGCGACGGTCGAGGCCAGACACACGGGCCAGGGCTCGGTCACCATCGAACACCAGGCGCATTTGCGCCGGGCTCATGAACAGGTCATCGCTGCCGTCGTCCGGGACCAGGAAGCCGAAGCCGTCACGGTGACCGCTGATGCGGCCCAGGATCAGGTCGAGCTTATCCACAGGCGCATAGGTGCCGCGACGGGTATAGATCAGTTGAGCGTCGCGCTCCATGGCGCGCAGGCGGCGACGCAGGGCTTCGATCTGGTCTTCCGTGGTCAGACCAAACTCTTCCACCAACTGCTCGCGGTTAGCAGGCGAACCCCGATCAGCAAGGTGCTGAAGGATCAGTTCGCGGCTAGGAATAGGGTTTTCATATTTTTCCGCTTCACGAGCGGCCTCGGGATCGAGGGACTGCCAATCGGCCATTAGAGAGTTTTCACCTTGTCTATATGCGGGTTAGTTTGGCATAGGCGTAATGAAACGGGAAATTTCAGGCTGCGACAGCCTATCTAAAGCCTTATATCGACAGCGCAAAGCTGATTTAAATGCCGCTGGTAAAATTTTCCAGGTTTTTTTGATGCCAGGGGTTTACAGTTAAAAAGACGCTCCGTATAGTGCGCGCCATCGACGACGCACTAGCGTTGCCGATACTGCCCAGATGGTGAAATTGGTAGACACGCCAGCTTCAGGTGCTGGTGACCGCAAGGTCGTGGAAGTTCGAGTCTTCTTCTGGGCACCAATTACGAGCTTGAGATTAGATCAATTTCAAGGCTCACACAAAAACCCGCGAAAGCGGGTTTTTTGCATTCTAAACATCTGATTTATTAAATCTAAATCAGGGGTTTACAGATCAAAACGCTCTCCGTATAGTGCGCCACATCAACAGCGGCGACGCTGAAGATTATGCCCAGATGGTGAAATTGGTAGACACGCCAGCTTCAGGTGCTGGTGACCGCAAGGTCGTGGAAGTTCGAGTCTTCTTCTGGGCACCAATTCAAATTCAAGGTTTCGATCTTGGATTTCACAGAAACCCGCGAAAGCGGGTTTTTGCGTTTCTGGCATTCAAAAACTTCAAGCCATTACTCCTCCCTCGCCAAAGAGATCGCACCCCCTCTAGCAAAACCCTCTGCGCCCCGCAAGGCGCACTTGAGAAACAATATCGTTTATCATTGTTTCAAGTTTTTGCAATGCGACAGTGAGGAACCCTGCGAATGATGTTTCGAAATACCCTGCGCCGCGGCCTGACCTTCACCCTGCTCGGCCTGGCACTCGCCACTCCCCTCACCCAGGCTGCTGATCCAGTTTCCCTGACCCTCTACAACGGCCAACACAAGGAAGTCGGTGACGCCATCGCCAAAGCCTTCGAGGCCAAGACCGGCATTCACGTCAACGTGCGCAAAGGCAGCAGCAATCAGCTCGCCAGCCAGGTCGTCGAAGAAGGCGACCGCTCTCCCGCCGATGTGATCTACACAGAAGAATCGCCTCCGCTGAACAAACTCGGCGAACAGGGCCTGCTGGCCCAGACCGACGCCGCCACCCTCGCCGTACTGCCGAAAGACTACGTCGCCGGTAATGGCACCTGGATCGGCATCACCGCCCGGGTCCGCGTGGTCGCTTTCAACCCGAAACTGATCGATGAAAAAGACCTGCCCAAGTCGGTGATGGAATTCTCCGATCCGAAATGGCAAGGCAAGGTCGGTTTCGTGCCTACCAGCGGCGCATTCCAGGAACAGGCCGTGGCAATCATCAAAGTGCATGGCATGGACGCGGCCGAAGAATGGCTGACCGGCCTGCGCGCGTTCGGCAAGACTTACAGCAACAACATGGTTGCGCTGAAAGCGGTGGAAAACGGCGAAGTCGCCACCGTGCTGGTGAACAACTACTACTGGTTCGCTTTGCAACGGGAAAAAGGCCAGCTCGACTCGAAACTGCATTACTTCACCGGCGGCGACGTCGGCGGCTTGATCACTGTTTCCAGCGCCGCCGTGCTGAAATCCAGCAAGCACCCAAAAGAAGCCCAGCAATTTCTCGCCTACATGGCCAGCGAAGAAGGTCAGCGCGTGATCACCCAGACCACCGCCGAATACCCGCTGCACAAAGGCATGGAATCGGATCGCGGTCTCAAGCCGTTCAGCGAACTGGAGGCACCGAAAGTCACCCCGGCCGACCTCGGCAACGCCGAAGAAGCCCTGGACCTGGAACGTGACGTTGGCTTGAACTGATGAGCGCATCGTTATCCGCCCCCGCCTCGCGCGGGGGTTACGTGCCACGGCGCAAGCGGCCGTCGATCTGGCTGCTGCTGCCGGTTTTGCTGCTGGTGGTGCTCAGCCTTTTACCGCTGGTGTATGTCGGGCTCAAGACCTGGCAGGCCGGCTGGGCCGAGGCGCTGCATTTGCTGTGGCGGCCTTATGTTTTCGGGCTGCTGCGCAATACGTTGGCGCTGATGATCGGCGTGACCGTCGCCTGCGGCGTGATCGGTTTGTCCCTTGCCTGGCTGCTGGAACGCAGCAATCTGCCGGGACGGCGAGTGTGGGGCGTTATCCTGTGCTTGCCGTTCGCCGTGCCGGCGTTCGTCAGCAGTTTTACCTGGGTATCCCTGAGCGCGCATTTCGAAGGCCTGGGCGGGGCGATCCTGGTGATGACCCTGTCCAAGTACCCGCTGATCTTTCTGCCCGTTGCAGCAACCCTGCGCAACCTCGATCCGTCCCTGGAAGAGTCAGCCCGCACGCTGGGACAGAATCGGTGGGGCGTGTTTTTCAGGATCACCCTCCCCCTGCTTTGGCCGTCCCTGCTTGCAGGTTCGCTGTTGATTGCCCTGCACATGCTGGTGGAGTTCGGCGCCCTGTCGATCATCGGCCTGCAAACCTTTACCACCGCGATTTATCAGCAGTTCGAACTGGAATTCAGCAACGCCAACGCGGCGATGCTGTCGGCGGTGCTTCTGGCGCTGTGCCTGGTGCTGTTGTGGCTTGAGTTGCGAGTACGCGGCAAAGGCCGGCACGTGCGCACCGGCCAGGGCGCAGCGCGGCAGGCGGAACAGGTTCGACTGGGGCCGTGGACGGTTGCCGGACAGGTTTACTGCCTGGCATTGGCAATCATCGGCAGCGGCATTCCGCTGGGGATGCTGGCGTACTGGCTGGCGGTAGGTTCGTCGGCAGCATTCCCGGTGGCAGCAATCAGCGAAGCGCTACTGTCGTCCCTGGCGTTGTCGCTGGGTGGCGCTGCACTGTGCCTGGTGCTGGCGGTGCCGGTGGGATTGCTGGTGGTGCGGCACAAAGGCCGGCTGGCGATCTGGGCCGAGCGCTTGCCCTATCTGCTGCACGCGCTGCCAGGCTTGGTGATTGCGCTGACGCTGGTGTATTTCGCCCTGCATTACGTGCCGGTGCTGTACCAGACTTCGGCACTGCTGCTGATCGCTTATGCGCTACTGTTTTTGCCATTGGCGCAGGCACCGATTCGCACGGCGCTGAACAAGGCCGCGCCGCAACTGGAAGAGGCGGCACGCACGCTGGGGGCATCGTCTTTCAGTGCGTTTTGCCGGGTGACGCTGCCGATCATCTTTCCAGCACTGGGTGCAGCGTTTGCGCTGGTGTTTCTGGATGCGATGAAGGAGCTGACGGCGACGCTGCTGTTGAGTCCGACCGGGCTCAATACGCTGGCGACTGAGGTTTGGGCGCATACCGCGAACGTGGAGTTCGCGGCAGCGGCGCCTTATGCGGCGTTGTTGATTCTGGTGTCGGGGCTGCCGGTTTATTTACTGACAACACGGATGTATTTGAGCCGATAAGACCGCCATCGCGAGCAGGCTCACCCCCACATTTGATCTGAGGTGGTCACAAATTCTGTGCCCACCCACAATCCCGTGGGAGCGAGCCTGCTCGCGATGACGTCAGCTCAACCAATACAAATCTTACGCCCTGAACTGCCCCAGGCTTGCCTTCAGCTGCGCCGCCAACCCATCCAGCACCTTGCCGCTGGCCGTGGTTTCCACCACCGCCTGAGCCGCTTTCTCAGCCTGCGCATGAATCGTCTCAACCCGACCGCGCACCGCTTGTGCACCTTGCGCCTGATGCGCCGCTGCCTGGGTCGCCAGACCAATCGCCGCATGCACCTGCTCGACCGATGCCTGCACCGATTGCTGCAACCGTGCGCTGTCACGCAATACCAGCAAACCTTCATTGGCCTGACGCCCGGCCTGGCCGATCGCTGCCACCGCTTCACGCGCACCTTGCTGCAAGGCCACGATGTGCGCCTGGATGTCGCCGGTGGAGCTTTGAGTCTTGCTCGCCAACGCCCGGACTTCGTCCGCCACCACCGCAAAGCCGCGACCGGTTTCGCCGGCACGCGCCGCTTCGATGGCGGCGTTCAGTGCCAGCAGGTTGGTTTGCTCGGCGATCCCGTGAATCACCGTCAGCACCACTTCAATCTGCTCGCTCTGCTGCGCCAGACGCTCGATGACTTTCGCCCCGGTATCGACCTGCCCGGCCAACGCCTCGATCAGGCTGCCGACCTTCGCCGAAGTTCGAGTGTTCTCATCGGTGGCCGAACGAATGTCCACCACTTGCTGCAACGCAGCCTGCATGGCGTGGCTTTCCGACTGGGCTTCATCGGCCATCTGCGATAACGCGCGCAGGCTCTCAGCCACTTCATCACGCTGCATGCCCGCCGCCGCATCAGCTCCGGCATTGCGCAGGGTCATGGCGCCGATTTCCACACCGGTACGCTGGGCCACATCGCCCGCTTCGCGCACGATCGGCTGCAACTTATCCACAAAGCGGTTGACCGCTGCGGCCATATCGCCGATCTCATCTTTGCTATTGATCTGCACGCGCTTGGTCAGGTCGCCCTCACCCGCCGCCAGGTCATCCATGGCGGCGATGAGCATTTTCAAGCGATTGACCACACGACGGCCCAGCACCACTGCGAGCAACAGCAGCACACCGCAACCGACCAGCGCCAGGAACATCCCGATGCGCCAGCGCAATGTCGACGCCGCTTCCTGCACGGTGCTGGTGGTGTTGGCTTTCATTTCAGAGGCCGTAACCTGCGCAGACGTCAGACGCGCACGCATCGCCGTAGCGCTGTCGGCGGCCGCGCCTTTGAGGCTGTCGCCAACCAGTTGATCTCCGCTGGCGATCAGCGCCGCAAAACGTTTATCCAGGGCCGCCAGATCAGTTTCCACCGAGGCGGTCGAGACACCCATCAAGACCTTGCCGATTTCCACACCGTTGGGGTTGATCGATGCTTCGAGGTAGTAGACCGATGGATCGTTCTTCGCCGCGTCCAGCACTTTGTCCAGCGCACGCTCGCCCTGGCCTTTCTCCAGCAGCGCCTTGTTGATCGGGTTTTCGCGGTTGAGGTAGCGCGTCAGGTGCTGACCCGTCGCGTCGTCATACACCACGAACAACACGTTGGGATTGCGCTGGGCCCGGCGGGCAAATTCGGACAGGGTTGGAACGTCGCTGTCCCACATGGCACGCGGAGCGACCGAGGCCAGCAGTTGCGCCATGTCGTTGGCCGAATCCTTGAGATCCTTTTCCAACGTTGCACGCAATTGCACCTGCTCGTCTTTCAATCGCGTAGACAAGCCGGCGGTGAGTCGCTGACGGGTGCTGGTAGAGAGGTTGTCCAGGCTCGACGTGACTTCACGCCCCGCCTGCTCAAGCTCTCCAGACAGTTTTTGGCTGTCGACACCCAGACGCACACCAAGATCAGCCTCAAGCGCAGTCACCGTGCTCCGAGTCAGAGCAACAGCCACCAGCACCTGCACCAAAAGGGCGATACCAAGGGTAACGAACACAGGCCGCAACAAACGGCTTTGTAACAATGAGAGAACGGCCGACACTTGGAATCCCTCTGCTTTGGCGCCATTAAATTGATGGCGCACTGGAAGCGATGCTTTTATTCAACATCACAGCAAAGGTCATGCCGTCCGGCAGGTATAAACGACAAAGGGCCCAATCAAGGGCCCTTTGCTTTCTACATCAACAACTTATTAAGCGAACGGGTGACGCAAAACGATGGTTTCGTTGCGGTCCGGGCCCGTCGAAATAATGTCAATCGGCGCACCGACCAACTCTTCGACGCGCTTGATGTAGTTGCGAGCAGCTTGCGGCAGCTCTTCCAGCGTCTTGGCACCGACGGTGGATTCAGTCCAGCCTGGCATCTCTTCGTACACCGGCTCCAGGCCGATGTAGCTGTCGGCGTCAGTCGGCGCGTCGATCACTGCACCATCCTGGTTCTTGTAGCCAACACAGATGTTGATGGTTTCCAGACCGTCCAGAACGTCCAGCTTGGTCAGGCACAGGCCCGAGATGCTGTTGACGTCGATAGCGCGACGCAGGATGACGGCATCGAACCAGCCGCAACGACGGGCACGGCCGGTGGTAGCGCCGAACTCGTGGCCACGCTTGGCCAGGAATGCACCCACGTCGTCAAACAGCTCAGTCGGAAACGGACCCGAACCCACGCGAGTGGTGTACGCCTTGGTGATGCCCAGGATGTAATCCAGGTACATCGGACCAAAACCCGAACCGGTAGCGATGCCGCCCGCGGTGGTGTTGGAGCTGGTGACGTACGGGTAGGTACCGTGGTCGATGTCCAGCAGGGAGCCTTGGGCGCCTTCGAACATGATGTCTTTGCCAGCGCGACGCAACTCGTGCAGCTCGGCGGTGACGTCGAGCATCATCGGCTTCAGCAGCTCGGCGTATTCCATGCACTCGTCGAGTGTTTTCTGGAAGTCGATCGCAGGCTCTTTGTAGTAATTGACCAGGACGAAGTTGTGGTAATCCAGCAACTCACCCAGCTTGGCGGCGAAACGCTCACGGTGGAACAGGTCACCGATGCGCAGACCGCGACGTGCAACCTTGTCTTCATAAGCCGGGCCGATGCCGCGACCGGTGGTACCGATCTTCAGCTCGCCACGGGCCTTTTCACGGGCCTGGTCCAGCGCGACGTGGTAGGACAGGATCAGCGGGCAGGACGGGCTGATACGCAGGCGCTCACGCACCGGTACGCCTTTCTCTTCCAGCTTGATGATTTCCCGCAGCAGAGCGTCGGGTGCAACCACCACGCCGTTGCCGATCAGGCACTGCACGCCTTCGCGCAACACGCCCGACGGAATCAGGTGCAAGACGGTTTTTTCGCCGTCGATCACCAGGGTGTGACCCGCGTTGTGGCCACCCTGGTAGCGCACTACGGCGGCAGCATGTTCGGTCAGCAGATCAACGATCTTGCCTTTGCCCTCATCACCCCATTGGGTGCCCAGGACTACGACATTCTTACCCATAACACTTGTCCTCATTCGCGCAAACTTGGTGCCGGCCGCAGCCGACAGGAAAACTCAAGAAGCCAGTGGCGATACTTGCCAAAGCCCGTTCTGCTGAATCAATTGCCGGTCGCAGTCCGCTTCACGGGCGGCGGCCAAAGGTTGTCCAGGCAACGCCTGAACGACACGCTGACCCTCACTGCGCAACTGACAAACCTGCTGCCAGAGTGCCGCATCCGTACTGTCAGGCATCCAGATACCGCCAGACGGTAGCTTGATCTCAGCACGCCCCAGGGTCACCAGGGTTTTCAAATCGGTGGAGAAGCCGGTTGCCGGACGAGCGCGACCGAAGTCGGCGCCGATGTCGTCGTAACGACCGCCCTGGGCAATGGACTGGCCAACACCCGGTACGAACACCGCGAACACCACACCGGTGTGGTAGTGGTAGCCGCGCAACTCGCCCAGGTCGAAATAAAGCGGTAACTCCGGGAAACGCGTGGACAGACGCTCGGCAATCGCCAGCAAATCGTCCAGCGCCGCCAGAACCGGCGCTGGCGCATGCGCCAGACGCTCGCGAGCAGCGCTCAATACTTCACGGCCGCCACACAGATCGACCAACGCGCGCAACATGCCCGACAGATCGGCAGGCAAGCCTTCGGTCAAGGTAATGACCTCGTCGATGGCCTTGCGTTGCAACGCATCGAACAACTGCTGCTCAACTTCGCCAGACAGACCGGCCGCACGGGCCAGGCCGCGGTAGATGCCGACATGACCGAGGTCCATGTGCACATCCGGCACATCGGCCAGTTGCAGCATGGCCAGCATCAGGCTGATGACTTCCACGTCGCTGCTCGGGCTGGCATCGCCATACAACTCGGCGCCCAGCTGGATCGGGCTGCGTGAGGACGACAGGGCGCGCGGCTGGGCATGCAGCACGCTGCCGGCATAGCACAGGCGGCTCGGGCCTTCACGGCGCAGGGTGTGCGCATCGATGCGCGCCACTTGCGGCGTGATGTCGGCACGGAAACCCATCTGCCGGCCCGATTGCGGGTCGATGACCTTGAAGGTCCGCAGATCGAGGTCCGAGCCCGCGCCGGTCAGCAGGGATTCCAGGTACTCGATATGGGGAGTCACGACAAACTCGTAACCCCAGCTCTGGAACAGATCCAACACCTGACGACGCGCGACTTCAATGCGCGCCGCCTCTGGTGGCAGTACTTCTTCGATGCCATCTGGCAGCAGCCAGCGGTCTACCGTTGCCATTACGCCATTCCCCTATGATCCGGGCGGCCAGCCGTTGGGCGAGCCTTGAGTGAAGCAGAAAATGGTCGGCGCATGTGCAAACCACGCGCATAAACAACGTGGCGAAAAGCCTGAAACCGGCTTCGCCAACCACTTTCCTCGAAAAACCTGTCGAGTCATTCAACTCGGGCGCCCGCTAAAAACAGCAATCAAACGTGCAGACGCAAAAAAGCCGGGAATTTCCCGGCTGCCGCATCATACACACGTTTTCCCAAAGGATCACCCCGCCCGAGGCTTTAGCCGCCAGGCGGGGGATGATTCAGGTCAACGTCGTATCAAGGCTTGGCTTTTTCCAGGTAACGGAAGAAGTCGCTGCTTGGGTCCAGGACCATGACGTCGGATTTGTTCGCGAAGCTTTCACGGTAGGCGCGCAGGCTACGGTAGAAACCGTAGAACTCCTGATCCTGGCCGTAGGCCTTGGAGTAGATCGCAGCGGCCTGGGCATCACCATCACCGCGAACCTCTTCAGATTCACGATAGGCTTCAGCCAGCAGCACGCGGCGTTGACGATCGGCGTCGGCACGGATGCCTTCTGCCAGCTCGTTACCCTTGGCGCGGTGCTCGCGAGCTTCACGCTCACGCTCGGAGCTCATACGCTCGAACACACTGCGGTTTACTTCTTTCGGCAGATCGATGGCCTTGACCCGAACATCGACAACTTCGATGCCCAGCTCTTTTTCCGCCATCAAGTTTAACGAAGAAGTGATATCGGACATCAACGCGTCACGTTCACCAGAAACCACCTCGTGCAGCGTGCGCTTACCGAATTGGTCACGTAGACCCGATTCCAGACGACGGGAAAGACGCTCGTCGGCAATCTGCTTGAGGCCGGAAGTCGCGGTGTAGAAGCGCTCGGCATCTTTCACGCGCCACTTGGCGTAGGCATCGACCATCACGGCCTTCTTTTCCAGCGTCAGGAAGCGCTGCGTCGGCGCATCCAGCGTCATCAGGCGTGCGTCGAACTTGCGCACCTGGTTAACGTAAGGCACTTTCACATGCAGGCCCGGCTGAACATCGGCCTGAACCACGCGACCGAACTGCAGCAACACCGCACGCTCGGTCTGAGCCACGATGTAGAAGCAGTTCCAGGCAGCGATGGCCACGACGACGCCGACAATAAGGGCGATCAGCGATTTATTGCTCATCAGCGACTCTCCCTGGTACGAGATGGCTGTTGCTGCAGATCAGCTGCCGCACGCGCATTCGCTTCATTGCTGGTGGCTGCCGCACCGCTCACCGGAGTGCTGGTGTTGCGACCACTTTCGACCATCTTGTCCAGCGGCAAGTACAGCAGATTGCTCTGGCCATTCTTGTTGCCGGTCACGAGGACCTTGCTGGTGTTGGTGAAGACTTCCTGCATGGTGTCCAGGTACAGACGCTCGCGGGTGACTTCGGGGGCCTTGCGATACTCGGCAACCAGTTTGGTGAAGCGATCAGCCTCACCCTTGGCGCGCGAGACGGTTTCGTCGCGGTAACCATTGGCATCTTCAAGGATACGCTGGGCCTGGCCACGAGCTTCCGGCACGACGCCGTTGGCGTAGGTTTCAGCCTGGTTGCGCGAACGCTGCTCGTCTTCACGGGCACGAATCACGTCGTCGAAGGCTTCCTGTACTTCGCGCGGCGCAGCTGCGTTCTGTACGTTGACCTGAGTGATGGTGATACCGGTGCGATAGGTATCCATGAAGCGTTGCAGACGCTCCTTGATTTCGCTGGCCATCAACTCACGACCTTCGGTCAGCACCTGGTCCATCGCGGTGGAACCCACCACATGGCGCAAGGCACTTTCGGTCGCGTGCTGCAGGCTGATTTCCGGCGCATCGACGTTCAGCACGAAGTCCTGCAGGTTGCTGATCTTGTACTGCACGGTCAGCGGCACTTCGACGATGTTCTCGTCTTCAGTGAGCATTTGACCCTGCTTGGTATAGGCACGCTCGCGCGTGACGTTTTCCAGGTACTTGCGATCAATCGGCGGGAAGTAGATGTTCAGGCCCGGACCGACGGTTTCGTAGTACTTGCCGAAGCGCAGCACCACGGCTTGCTCCTGCTCGTCGACTACGTAGACCGCGCTGTACAGCCATACGGCCGCCAACACGACCAGGCCGATGCCGAGCAGGCCGCCGAAGCCGCCACTCTTGCCCGAACCACCGCCGTCATCACCGCGTTTCTTACCACCACCGAACAACCCGTTCAGGCTTTCCTGCAGCTTTCGGAAGGCCTCGTCGAGATCCGGTGGCCCCTTGCGGTCGCCGTTATTGCGGCGCTTGCCACCCCAAGGATCCTGATTATTCGAGTTGCCACCCGGCTCATTCCAAGCCATAGCGCTCTCCATCTGATAAAGCAAAGACGCACCCACGGCGCGCCGACCAATGCTACAGAATGCCTGTCACCGCGGCACAACCGCTTTTTCAGGCTTTTATTGCAAAGTGTGTTGTTCGATGAATTCCATCGGTTGCAGACCTTCGCGACTCACCAGTCGATTCAACTCAACCCGTGGCAAGCGAACGGCCAGCAGGCAGATGCCTTCTTCGTCGTGTTCTTCTTTCTGCACCGCACCGAGTTCGAAAAACTGCGCACGCAGTCGAGCAAAACGTTGCGGCAAGCGCAAGGTGCCAATAAACAAATCACCGCCCAGCAACTCGGCAATGGCTTGCTCAAGCAATTCCAGACCACTGCCATCACGCGCCGACAGCCAGACCCGTTGGGGCTTGCCGTTTTCGTCGCGCTGAATTTGTGGCTCAACGCCTTCAAGCAAATCGAGTTTGTTATAGACCTCGAGGATCGGCAAGTCCTGGGCACCGATCTCGCCCAGCACCACCATCACCTGCTCGATCTGCAACATGCGATCCGGTTCGGCCGCATCGATCACGTGCAACAGCAGGTCTGAGTTGCTCGACTCTTCGAGCGTAGACCGAAATGCCTCAACCAGCTTGTGAGGCAAGTGGCGTATGAAACCCACCGTATCGGCCAGGACAATCGGCCCCAGGTCGTCGAGCTCCAGACGGCGCAAGGTCGGGTCCAGCGTGGCAAACAACTGGTCAGCCGCGTACACGTCGGATTTCGTCACGTTATTGAAGAGCGTGGATTTGCCGGCGTTGGTATAGCCCACAAGGGACACGGTAGGAATATCCGCACGCGAACGGCCGCGTCGCGACTGCTCACGCTGACTGCGCACTTTTTCCAGTCGGCCCTTGATCTGTCGCAGGCGTACCCGCAGCAAACGGCGGTCGGTTTCCAGCTGGGTTTCACCCGGGCCACGCATGCCGATACCGCCACCTTGACGCTCAAGGTGAGTCCAGCCACGGACCAGCCGGGTGCTCATGTGGTCAAGCTGGGCCAGTTCTACCTGGAGCTTGCCTTCATGGGTACGGGCGCGCTGGGCGAAAATATCGAGAATCAGACCCGTGCGGTCGATCACGCGACACTCGAAAACACGTTCGAGGTTACGTTCCTGACTGGGCGTGAGGATGTGATTGAAGATCACCAGATCTGCCTTCTCGGCATGGACCAGGTCGCGAAGTTCCTCGACCTTGCCGCTGCCAATCAGGAATTTGGCGGTTGGCCGATGACGCGGCACGTTAAAAAACGCAACGGTCTCGGCGCCAGCCGAATTAGCCAACTCCTGAAACTCCTGCGGATCTTCGCGCGCCTCAGGGTCCTGTCCATCCAAGTGAACGAGGATCACTCGCTCACCACCACCGTGGCGCTCAAAGAACAAAGGAGACTCCTATCAGGCGTTACCTGGCTCAGCGTCACCTGCTTCGGATTCGGTTGCGCTAGGCAGACGAATTGGACGAACCGGCACCACTGTAGAGATAGCGTGTTTGTAAACCATCTGGCTGACGGTGTTTTTCAGCAGGATAACGAACTGGTCGAAAGACTCGATCGTGCCTTGCAGTTTGATCCCGTTCACCAGGTAGATGGACACCCCAACTTTCTCTTTACGTAAAGTATTCAAGTAAGGGTCTTGTAGCGAATGCCCTTTTGACATGTGCCGCACTCCTTTAAGGATTCAATATAAAAAATAGGTAAACAGATGGCTTGTGGCCGTCACACCCCCAAGGATAGACGGCAATTGCAAGGACTCAGCTCAATATGGAGATGGCCCCAAGGTATTTCAAGGCGCGCGGCAGATTGTCGCAATCCAGGCTGTCCAACCAGTGTAAATCAGCCCAGCTGCGCAGCCAGGTGAACTGACGTTTTGCCAATTGGCGCGTGGCAATGATTCCACGCTCCTGCATCTCGGCTTGGGTCAGCTTGCCATCCAGGTAGTCCCAGACTTGTCGGTAGCCTACCGCACGTATAGACGGCAACCCGGAATGCAGGTCACTTCGCTTACGCAGGGCTACGACCTCGTCAATGAATCCCTGTTCCAACATAACTGTGAATCTTTGTTTAATTCGCTCGTGCAGTACCTGGCGATTTGCCGGAGCAATGGCCAAGTTCGCGACAGTATAGGGCAATTGTTGCAGTCCCGAAGCGGCTGCTTCAGTACTTTGCGCACTTTGTCTCAGCCGCAGCTCGGTCATGCTCTGACCGCTGACGCGATAAACTTCCAGCGCTCGACTGAGTCGCTGCGGATCGTTCGGATGAATTCGCGCCGCCGAAACCGGATCTACGAGCGCTAATTGTTCGTGCAGGGCTTGCCAGCCAAGGCGTGCAGCCTCTTCTTCGATCTGCGCACGAACCTCGGGATCCGCCGCCGGCATTTCTGCCAGTCCTTCGACCAAAGCCTTGTAGTAGAGCATCGTGCCGCCTACAAGCAGCGGAATTTTGCCGCGCGAAGTGATCTCGGCCATCGCCTCCAGCGCATCACGGCGAAAATCCGCCGCCGAATAGCTCTCGGCCGGGTCAAGAATATCGATCAAACGGTGCGGAAACTCGGCCAGAATCTCTTTCGAAGGCTTGGCGGTGCCGATGTCCATGCCGCGGTAGACCAGCGCCGAATCGACACTGATCAGCTCGCAAGGCAGCACTTTGGTCAGTTCGATGGCCAGATCAGTCTTGCCCGCTGCGGTCGGGCCCATCAGGAAAATCGCAGGTGGGAGCTGGCTCATCAACGACCGCGCAAGAACAGTTTGTCCAGATCGTCCAGGCCCAATTGGGTCCAGGTCGGTCGGCCATGGTTGCATTGACCGCTGCGCTCGGTGTTTTCCATGTCCCGCAGCAGACCGTTCATTTCCGGCAGCGCCAGACGCCGGTTTGCCCGAATAGCGCCGTGGCAGGCCATGGTGCCAAGCAGTTCGTTGAGGTGCGCCTGGATACGGTCGCTGGTGCCGTATTCCATCAGATCGGCCAACACATCACTCACCAATCGATTCGCTTCAGCTTGCTTGAGCAAGGCTGGAATCTGCCGGATCGCCAGTGTTTCCGGGCCGAGGCGCTGCAGTTCAAAGCCCAGACGCTGGAACCACGCGACGTTTTCTTCGGCGCAATCGCCTTCGCGCTCGCTAACCGCCAACGATTCCGGCACCAACAGCGGCTGGCCGCTCAGGCCTTCGCTGGCCATCGCGATTTTCAGGCGCTCGTACATGATCCGTTCGTGGGCGGCGTGCATGTCCACCAGCACTAGGCCTTGGGCGTTTTCCGAGAGAATGTAGATACCCTTGAGCTGCGCCAATGCGTAGCCCAATGGAGGAATATCATCCTGACCGGCCGGGAGCGCGACGGCATTTGCCTCTGGCAAAGGTGCAAAAAACTCCCGGTACGCCGCCTGGGCTTCAGCCGCTGGCACGCCGGACTGAGGACGCGGCGTGTATTGATACTGATAACCGGCGCCAGCACCCGAACCTGCCGTCGTGTTGAACGACGGCTGCGCCTGAGGTTGCTCCAGCAGGGCATTGGCCGCCAGGCGCATTTCACCCTGGGGACCGAATTCACCGGCGTCTATGCCGGTCGGCCGAACGATCGCCGTCGCCACCGGCGCAGCCAGATGATCATCCGGTCGCACATCGCCCAAGGCGCGGTGCAAGGTGCCGTAGAGAAAGTCGTGGACCATACGCCCGTCACGGAAGCGCACTTCGTGTTTGGTCGGGTGCACGTTGACGTCGACACCGGCCGGATCGACCTCGAAAAACAGCACGAACGTCGGGTGCCGACCATTGAACAGCACGTCGCGATACGCCTGGCGCACCGCGTGGGCCACCAGTTTGTCGCGCACGGCACGGCCGTTCACAAAAAAATACTGCAAGTCCGCCTGGCTGCGGTTGAACGTCGGCAACCCGACCCAACCCCACAAATGCAGGCCATTGCGTTCGATTTCGATCGGCAGCGCCTGCTCCAGGAAACCTGAACCGCAAATCGCTGCCACTCGCCGCGCACGGGCCGCGTCGTCATGGGCTTCGTGCAGGCTTAGGATGGTTTTGCCGTTGTGACGCAAATGAAACGCCACGTCGAAACGCGCCAGCGCCAGACGCTTGATCACTTCTTGCAGGTGATCGAATTCGGTTTTTTCAGTCTTGAGGAATTTGCGCCGCGCGGGGGTGTTGAAGAACAGATCGCGCACTTCAACCGAGGTGCCCACCGGGTGGGCAGCGGGTTGAACCCGGGGGGCCATGTCCCGGCCTTCGGTCTCGACCTGCCAGGCCTGGTCGGCATCCTTGGTCCGGGACGTCAGGGTCAGACGCGCCACGGAGCTGATCGAGGCGAGGGCTTCACCGCGAAACCCGAGGCTCATGACCTGTTCAAGGTCTTCCAGGTTGCGAATCTTGCTGGTGGCGTGTCGCGCCAGGGCCAGCGGCAGGTCATCGGCCGAAATGCCGCTGCCGTCATCGCGCACCCGCAACAGCTTGACGCCACCCTGCTCCACATCGACGTCGATGCGTTTGGCGCCGGAGTCGAGGCTGTTTTCCAGCAACTCCTTGATCACCGAGGCCGGGCGCTCAACCACCTCACCGGCGGCAATCTGGTTCGCCAGTCGCGGGCTGAGCAGCTCGATGCGAGCCGTATGGGTCAACACCTGATTCATTCTTTGGACGCCAGTTCTGTGCCGGGAATGGTCAGGGTCTGACCGATTTTCAGCTCGTCGCTTTTCAGGTTATTGGCGCTGCGTAATGTGGTCGGAGACACTTGGTAACGCACGGCAATCATCGCCAGCGTCTCACCCGGGTTTACCCGGTGGTCACGTGGGCCTTGAGCGATCTTGCCGGAATCACGCAGCCAGGCAACGTAGGTGCCCGGCGGCGGGTTCTGCTGGAAGAACTGGCGCACGCCGCTACTGATCGAACGCGCCAGCGCCTGCTGGTGGTTGGCGGCAGCCAGCTTGGACGCTTCTTTGGCGTTGGAAATGAACCCGGTTTCCACCAGGATCGAAGGGATGTCCGGCGACTTTAATACCATGAACCCGGCCTGCTCCACGCGCTGTTTGTGCAGCGGCGTGACGCGGCCGATGTTGCTCAAGACTTTTTGGCCAACGTTCAGGCTGGACGTCAGGGAGGCAGTCATCGACAGATCGAGGAGCACGCCCGCGAGCATGCGGTCCTTGTCGTCGAGGCTGACGTTGCCGGCACCGCCGATCAAGTCGGAACGGTTTTCGCTATCGGCCAGCCAACGGGCCGTCTCCGAGGTGGCGCCGCGATCAGACAGGGCAAACACCGACGCACCGAACGCCGCAGCCGAAGGGGCGGCATCGGCGTGGATCGAGACGAACAGGTCGGCGCCTTTCTTGCGGGCGATTTCGGTACGGCCGCGCAATGGAATGAAGTAGTCGCCGGTGCGGGTCAGCTCGGCGCGGAAGCCTTTCATGCCGTTGACCTGGCGTTGCAGCTCGCGGGCGATGGCCAGCACCACGTCTTTTTCACGCTGACCGCGAGCCCCCGAGGCACCCGGGTCTTCGCCGCCGTGGCCGGCGTCGATCACCACGATGATGTCGCGTTTGCCGGCAGGCGCAGGCGGCAGCTTCACCGGAGGCTCTACCGGCGTGACCGGCACTGGCGCCACCGTCGCGACATTGGTCGGCGCCGGTATTGGCGCGGCATCGGCGGCGTTATCGAACAGGTCGACCACCAATCGATTGCCGTACTGGGCATTTGGCGCCAGGGTGAAGCTTTTTGGCGTAACAGCTTTTTTCAGGTCGATGACCACCCGCAAATCGGTCGGCGTGCGTTGGGCCGAGCGCATGGCGGTAATCGGGGTGTTCGAGGTGTTGACGTTCAGCGGCGAGCCAAGGGAGGCGCCATTGATGTCGATCACCAGCCGATCCGGGGAGGTCAGGGTGAAAACGCTGTGTTGCACCGGCCCGGTCAGGTCGAACACCAACCGTGTGTTATCCGGCGCCCGCCACAGGCGAACGCTGTTGACCTTAGTCTCGGCCACAGCGTCGACGGTCACCGCCAAAAACAACATCCCTACGGCAGCTACCATCGCGCGAAAGCGCATACCTGACCCCATCATTTAATTGGATTCCAATGCCAAAGCGGCACACCACGACTCGCCACGCGAGCCCTGGGACAAAATTTTCAGCGAACGCCCGCTGTCTTGCGGGCTAATGGTAATGGTCAGGTCGGGCTTTGGCAAAAAGCCTGCACCCTTCTGGGGCCATTCGATCAGGCACAGCGCGTCGTCTTCGAAGTAGTCGCGGATACCGAGGTACTCCAGTTCTTCCGGATCAACCAGTCGATAGAGGTCGAAATGGAAGGCCCGGATGTCGCCGATTTCGTAAGGCTCGACCAGGGTGAACGTCGGACTTTTTACCGCCCCCACATGCCCCAGGCCACGGATGATGCCCCGTGACAGCGTGGTTTTCCCCGCCCCCAGATCGCCTTCCAGAAAAATCAGACCGTGCCCTTGGGTGGTTTGTGCGATGCGTGCGCCAAATGCGGTCATCGCCTCTTCATCGGCCAGGTACAGGGTTACTTCAGACACGGTGCTTGCTCCTCCAACAACTGACGAATGGCTGGGATCAGATCACTGGCCGCCAGCCCGCGGCCCGATTTACCTTGTTGCTCGCCGGCATTGGCGTGCAGCCAGACCGCCAGACAAGCAGCGTTGAACGCGTCCATGCCCTGGGCCAGCAACGCGCCGACCAGACCGGCCAGCACATCACCCAAACCCGCGGTGGCCATGGCCGGATGCCCTTGATGAGACAACGCCAGGCGCCCGTCGGGGCTGGCGATCAGACTGCCGGCGCCTTTAAGAATCACAACAGCTGTATATTTTTTGCTCAATGCATGAGCTGCCGCCGGGCGATCAGCCTGGACTTCGGCGGTGCTGATCCCCAGCAACCGCGCCGCTTCACCCGGATGCGGCGTGATCACGCAGTCCTTGGGCAAGCTCACATGGTTTGAAGCCAGCAAATTCAACGCATCGGCATCCCAGACTTGCGGCAACGGCGCGTTGGCCGCCGCCGACAAAAGACTGCGCCCCCAGGCAGCCTGACCCAGGCCCGGGCCGACCACCAACACGGAAACCTTTTGCAGCAGTTCCATCAGTTGATTGGCCGAGGAAGTGCCCAACACCATCGCTTCAGGAATTCTCGCCAACGCTGCTGGCACATGTTCACTGCGTGTGGCCACGGACACCATGCCCGCACCACTGCGCAATGCGCTCTGCGCGCTCAGTAGAATGGCACCGCCGAAGCCACGATCACCGCCGATCAGCAAGACGTGACCGAATTTGCCTTTATGGGCGGTTGGCGCGCGACCTGCCAGACGCGGCAAATTACCGGCTGTCAGGCGCCGTGCATCAATGTCGACCCCGTTAAACGACTCGGCGCTGGCTTGCAGATCGTTGAACACCAGCTCGCCGACCACATCCGCCGCGTCACCCGTGAACAATCCTACCTTCAAGGCAATGTAGGTCACGGTCAGATCAGCTCGGACAGCCGTGCCCAATATGCGCCCCGTATCGGCGCACAAACCCGAAGGGATATCCACCGCCGCCACCGGCAGTCCACTGGCGTTGATTGCGGTGATCGCGCTGGCGAAGGGCTCTCGCACTTCGCCGGTCAAACCGGTACCGAGCAAGGCGTCGAGCACGATTCCACGCAATTCCGACTGCGCAGTGAAGGCTTGAACCGCAATCCCCTCGGACACCGCCGCGGCATGGGCCAGCGCCGCGTCCCCCTGCAAACGCTGGGGATCGCCAGCCGCCAAGACCCGGACATGCCAACCGGCACGCCGCGCCAGCACCGCCACCAGATAACCGTCACCGGCGTTATTGCCGCGACCGGCCACGACTGTCAATTCATTCGCCGACGGCCACTGACGGACGAGTCCACGCCAGGTCGCTCGCGCTGCACGCTGCATCAATTCGAAGCCCGGCGTGCCGGCCGCGATCAGATTCGCATCGAGGGCTCGCACGTGCGCGGCGCTGTACAGCGCGTCGGGTAAATCATCTTTAGTGTGCGGCATGCGTCTTCGGGCTCCGATGTCTGGCAGAATTATACGCACCTCAGCTCCGGTTTCTCTCGCCTCATGCCCGCTATTACTACAGACCTGCCCGCCCTCGCCCAATCCATCAAGGACTGGGGCCGCGAGCTTGGCTTTCAGCAAGTCGGCATCAGCGGCCTCGACCTGGCCGAGCATGAGCAGCACCTGGAGCGCTGGCTGGCGGCCGGCTACCACGGCGAAATGGATTACATGGGCGCCCACGGCAGCAAACGCTCGCATCCCGAAGAGCTTGTCCCCGGTACGTTGCGCGTAGTTTCCCTGCGCATGGACTACCTGCCCGGCGATACCCAAATGGCGCAATTGCTGGCCCAACCGGAAAAAGCCTACGTATCGCGTTATGCCTTGGGCCGCGATTACCACAAATTGATCCGTAAACGTGTGCAACAACTGGCAGAAAAAATTCAGGCGGTCATCGGGCCGTTCGGCTACCGCGCCTTCGTCGACAGCGCGCCGGTGCTGGAAAAGGCCATTGCAGAAAAGGCCGGCCTGGGCTGGATCGGCAAAAACACCCTGGTGTTGAATCGCAAGGCCGGCAGTTACTTCTTCCTCAGCGAACTCTTTGTCGATCTGCCGCTGCCGGTCGATCCACCGCACAGCACCGAACATTGCGGACGCTGCACTGCGTGCCTGGACATTTGTCCGACCAACGCCTTCGTCGGCCCCTATGTGCTGGACGCCCGGCGCTGCATTTCTTACCTGACCATCGAACTGAAAAGCGCGATCCCCGAAGACTTGCGCCCGTTGATCGGCAACCGGGTGTTCGGTTGCGATGACTGCCAGATCGTCTGCCCGTGGAACCGCTTCGCCCGCCCGTCCGGCGAAAGCGACTTCAAGCCACGGCATAACCTGGACAACGCCGAACTGGCCGAACTGTTCATGTGGGATGAGGAAAGGTTCCTCAGCAGCACCGAAGGTTCACCATTGCGCCGTGCCGGTTACGAGCGTTGGTTGCGTAACCTCGCCGTGGGGCTAGGGAACGCACCCTCGAGCATTCCGGTGCTGGAAGCGTTGAAAGCGCGGCGCGACTATCCGTCGGAGCTGGTGCGTGAACATGTCGAGTGGGCGCTGAAACAACACGCCGAGCGTCAGGCTTCGTCGTTATAAACGAATTTCGGCATTTCCCAGTGGAAACGAATCGCCAGCAACCGCAACAGGAAACCGCCAAACAACGTGATCAAAATCGCCTGTTCGCCGGGTAATTGCAGGTAAATGCAAAACATGTAGCACCACGCCGCAGCGAACGAGACGCTGGCGTAGAGTTCGCGGCGGAAGATCAGCGGGATGTCGTTGCAGAAGATGTCGCGCAGGATGCCGCCGAACACCCCGGTGATGACGCCGCTGACCGAGGCCACCAGCATGCCGTGTCCCATTTCCAGCGCGGTCATGCAGCCGATCAGGGTGAATGCCACCAGGCCCACGGCGTCGAGCACCAGAAACAGTGAACGCAAGTGACGCATCCAGCGCGCAGCGAAAACCGTGAACATGGCTGCAATCGATGTCAGCACCAGGTATTCCGGGTGTTTAACCCACGTCAGCGGGTAGTGACCGAGCAGAACGTCGCGCACCGAACCGCCGCCCAACGCCGTGATGCAGGCGATCAGCACCACACCAAACCAGTCCATGCCGCGACGACCAGCG
Source organism: Pseudomonas sp. SJZ077 (assembly GCF_007993905.1). Lineage (NCBI taxonomy): Bacteria > Pseudomonadati > Pseudomonadota > Gammaproteobacteria > Pseudomonadales > Pseudomonadaceae > Pseudomonas > Pseudomonas sp. SJZ077. The sequence goes on along the minus strand of NZ_VIUJ01000024.1, from coordinate 21,002 downwards.
GACAGCGCACCGGTCATGGCTTCGGCGGTGATGGCGATCAGGTAGAGCATCAGCAACATGGTGGCGGTCCTTGCAGAAAGGCGCGCAGTCTAGCCATTTAGTCCCGGCACCAAAAGAGGGCAAGAGAAAGCATCACACGCAGCCTGTGGCGAGGGAGCTCGCTCCCGCTGGAGCGCGAAGCGCTCCCCGGCATTCTTCCAGTCACACCGCATTTGCAGGTTTTACGACTGCTTCGCAGCCGAGCGGGAGCAAGCTCCCTCGCCACAAAGGCCCGACACCGTTCAGAACTTGATGAAATGCTTGCGGTAGTGCTGCAACTCGGCGATGGATTCGCGGATGTCGTCCAGGGCCAGGTGGGTGCTGCCTTTCTTGAAGCTGTCGCGCACGTCCGGTGCCCAGCGTGCGGCGAGCTCTTTCAGGGTCGACACGTCGAGGTTGCGGTAGTGGAAGTAGCTTTCCAGGGATTTCATGTGGGTATAAAGGAAGCGACGGTCCTGGCAGATGCTGTTGCCACAGATCGGCGACTTGCCCTTTGGCACCCATTTCTCCAGGAAGGCAATGGTCTCGGCTTCGGCTTCGGCCATGCTGATGCGGCTGTCGCGCACCCGTTGGGTCAGGCCCGAGCCGCCGTGTTGACGGGTGTTCCACTCGTCCATGCCGGCGAGGATCTCGTCGCTGTGGTGAATGGCGATCACCGGCCCTTCGGCCAAGGTGTTCAGGTCACTGTCGGTGACAATGGTCGCCATTTCGATGATGACGTCGGTATCCGGGTTCAGACCGGTCATTTCCAGGTCGATCCAGATCAGATTCTGCGGGTTTTGCATGTGTCGGCTCCTAGGCAATGCTGCGCAGTTTAGCCTAGGGCGGCGCCCGGGCGTGCTAAACTCGCGGCCGTTTTACCTAATCGCTGCATTCTTGATACGGAACACCCATGGCCAAACGCCAACTCAATCGTCGTCAAAACTGGCGCATCGAAAAGATCCAAGGTGAACGCGCTGCCCGCGCCGCCAAACGCGAGTCCTCGGCTGTCGAGGCACTTGAGGGCGGCGACCTGGGTCCGGAACAGACGGGCCTGGTGATCGCGCACTTCGGTGTGCAGGTCGAAGTCGAAGCCCTTGAGGGCGAACTGGCCGGCGAAGTGTTCCGCTGCCATTTGCGCGCCAACCTCCCGGCGCTGGTGACCGGTGATCAGGTGGTCTGGCGTGCCGGCAACCAAGGCATCGGGGTAATCGTGGCGCAACTGCCGCGTAAAACCGAACTTTGCCGTCCGGACAGCCGTGGCCAGCTCAAGCCCGTTGCAGCCAACGTCGATATGATCGTCATCGTCTTCGCCCCGCTGCCCGAGCCACACGCGAACCTGATCGACCGTTACCTGGTCGCTGCTGAGCACGCCGGGATTCGTCCGCTGCTGCTGCTCAACAAGTTCGACCTGATCGACGAGCAGAACGCCCCGGCGCTGAATGCCTTGCTGGCGGTTTACCGCACGCTGGGTTACCCGGTGCTGGAGGTCTCGGCGCACCACGGCAACGGCATGGAACAGCTGCAGAAGCAGCTGGACGGACGCATCAGCGTATTCGTCGGCCAGTCCGGCGTCGGCAAGTCCTCGCTGGTCAACAGCCTGCTGCCGGAAGTCGAAGCCCGTGTCGGCCCGCTGTCCGAGCTGTCCGGCCAGGGCACCCACACCACCACGACCGCGCGGTTGTTCCACTTCCCCGGTGGCGGTGAGTTGATCGACTCCCCGGGTATCCGCGAATTCGGTCTGGGCCACGTCAGCCGTGCCGACGTCGAAGCCGGTTTCATCGAGTTCAACGACTTGATCGGCACCTGCCGCTTCCGCGACTGCAAGCACGACCGCGAGCCGGGTTGCGCCCTGCTCAAAGCTCTCGAAGAAGGCCGCGTGCAGCAGCAGCGGATGAACAGCTATCGCTCGATCATCGCCAGCCTGCCCGAAACCAGTTATTAAGTAGCCGTGATCATGTTCGTGATGCCACGAACATGATCCATGGGCGGCCGTTACCGCAGAAACGGATATGTACACCGCCCTCCCCCCGTCGCCTGACACAAAGCCTTCGCGAGCAGGCTCGCTCCCACAGGGACCATGCCCACGCTAAAAATGCAGTGACGTCCAAACCCGTGAAAGCCGCACAAAAAAGCCGACATCTCTGTCGGCTTGATTGTTGTGGATCACTGCTTCGGCGGTTCCGCCGGTTTCGGTGCCGGGTCTTCGAAGATATTCAATCGCTCACGAAGCTCATGGGCCGGCAGCGGTTGTTTATCCGCCGGCAATGCGTTCGGATCGACCGGCGTGGCCGGCACTTCGCCCGGACCGCCCTGCCCTTGCGTTGGCGCAGGTGCCGGTTCAACGCCTTGCGAACCTTCGATGGCGCGTTGGGCCTTTTTGGTCAGCACCACGATGTCGATCCGGCGATTGACCGGGTTGAACGGGTTCTCGCGATCGAACAGCGCGGACGAGGCATAACCGACCACCCGCGCCACTTGCTGATCCGGATAGCTGCCGGCGACCAGGGCACGGCGGGCAGCGTTGGCACGGTTGGCTGAGAGTTCCCAGTTACCAAAATCACCGGTGCCCGAGTACGGCTTGGCATCGGTATGGCCGCTGATGCTGATCTTGTTCGGCACCGCTTTGATGGTGTCGGCCATGGCCAGCAGGATGTCTTCGAAATACGGTTTCAGACGCGCTGAGCCTGAGTCGAACATAGGCCGGTTTTCCGCGTCCATGATCTGGATGCGCAAGCCGTCCTGTGTGATTTCGAACAGGATCTGGTCCTTGAATTTTTGCAGCTGCGGGTTTTCATCAACCTTGTTCTGCAATTCTTGCAGCAACAGTTCCAGGCGTTCCTTCTCCACCTGTTCGGCCATGCCTTCGACCTGGTCGGTGTCGACGGTGACTCGGTCCGGCTGCGGCTGAGACTTCACCTCAGGGTTGAGGGTGTTCTCCGGCGCCAGGGTCGGGGAGCCGCCCAGATCGATGATGTATGGCGTGCCGCTTTCGGAAAAACCGACCGGGTCCTTGAAGTAACCGGCGATGGCAATCTTCTGTTCCGGCGTGGCGGTGGACAGCAACCACAGCACCAGGAAGAACGCCATCATCGCCGTCGCGAAGTCCGCGAAGGCGATTTTCCAGGAGCCCCCGTGATGTCCGGCCGCGTATTTTTTTACGCGTTTGATGATTATCGGCTGGTTGTTTTCCATGACTTAGCGACCGCGAACCGCTTGTTCCAGCTCAGCGAAGCTAGGACGGTGCGCCGGGTACAAAACCTTGCGGCCGAATTCCACTGCCAGCGATGGCGGCATGCCGGAAGCCGAAGCAACCAGCGAAGCCTTGATGGCTTCGTAGACGTTCAGCTCTTCCTTGGCTTCGTGGGCCAGGGCATGGGCCAGCGGGCCGAAGAAGCCGTAGGCGGCGAGAATACCGAAGAAAGTACCTACCAGTGCCGCACCCACGTGTAAGCCGATCATTTTCTGATCGCTTTCACCCAGGGAGGCCATGGTCACCACGATACCCAATACGGCCGCGACAATACCGAAGCCAGGCATGGCGTCGGCGATGCCGTTCACGGCGTGGGACGGGTGATCGAGGTCTTCCTTGAGGCTGGTCAGTTCCATGTCGAACAGACCTTCGAGCTCATGGGGCGCCATGTTGCCGGAGGACATGATGCGCAGGTAATCGCAGATGTAGGCGGTCATGCGGTCATCTTTCAGAACCGCAGGGTACTTGGCGAAGATCGGGCTCGCGGCGGCGTCTTCGATGTCGCCTTCGATCGCCATCATGCCTTCGCGGCGGCTCTTGTTGAGGATCTCGTAGATCAGGCCCAGCACTTCCAGATAGAACGTGTGGTTGAAGCGCGAACTGAACATTCCCAGCGCTTTCTTGAGAACGAGTTTGAACATGTGACCTGGGTTGGCCTGCAGGAATGCACCGAGGGCCGCACCACCGATAATCATCACCTCGAAAGGTTGAATCAGGGCGGCAATCTTGCCGTGGGAAAGCACGTATCCGCCGAGCACGCTCGCGAATACGACGATGATGCCGATTATTTTAGCCATAGGTAGGAGAGCACTTACTGAGTCGGGTTCAAGGTCATATTCGGAAGTTAAAAAATCTCTTCTTCTACTTATCGGCAAAACTGCGCCAGACTATAGCCAGTTCAAGCGAAAAGCTAATTTAGCCCTCTCTGGGCATAGGTAATGCAGACGATGATCACGTCCAACCATGGCTAACGAAACGAACACCCCTATCCCAAAACCAACCACTCTTGAAGGCTGGGTCAAGCTTCTCGATGGCGTGCGTCTGCCGGTTCCGCAAGACAGTCACGACCGTGTCTGCAAGGCCCTCGCCGACAACCGCAGCTCGATTCGCGACATAGCCGAATTGTTGCAGGACAGCCCGGCCCTGGCCTTGAGCGTGATTCGTGAAGCCAATCGTCATACCCACGGCAGCATGACCGACCCGGCGGAAAACCTTGAGGTGGCGATCAATCGTCTCGGGTTGAAACGCACCGAGGAATTGCTCGCCCGGTTGCCTGCCGAACCGCAATCACAGATCCCGGTGGCGTTGCGTCAGCTGCAGATGATCAGCCAGCACGCGACCCAACAGGCCAACGGTTTTTTTGCCGCTCGCCTGGCGCGGCTCTGGCAGGACATCCACTGGGGCAGCCTGCTGTTTCTCTCGCCGCTCTGGCCGATAGCGCTGACTCATCCGCAGTTGCTCGAAGAATGGGAACTGCGGGTCATTCATAAAGGCGAGTCAGCGCGCAAAGTCGAAAAGGACCTGTTCGGCGTTCGCCTGCTGGACATCTGCCAGGCGCTGGTGGACATCTGGCGCCTGCCAATCTGGGTGCAGCAAGGTTATCGCCTGCTGCTCAACGAGCAGCGCGAACTGGTCAAAGTCCTGCGCATTGCCCGGGACAGCGAGCATCCCTTGCGCCAGCAAAATCGCCTCGATGACGATCCGACCTTGCGTCGCTGGCTCAACCAACCGGCCAATACCGTGTTGCTGGCCAATGGGCTGGCACTGTCGGCGCAACAGGCCTGGGACAGCCCGCACAGCGAGCGCTGGCAATACCTGACCAGCCTTTACCTGCAAATGCCGATGAGCGACGTGCAGCAGCAACTGCATCAACAAGCCGTGAACAGCGCGCACCAGCACGCCATGCCGGACATCTGGCACCCCGCCGTAGCGTTGATCTGGCCCTCGGGCGTGAACCGCATTCACGCCGGGTTGTTGCCGGCACCGGCGCCGACCACCGAAAACCTGACGGCATGGCGTAAACAATGTGCTGAACTGCTGGTCGAGCCGAGCCGCTTCACCAATGCAATGCACTTGACCACGTCGGCCCGGGACGCACTGGTCGCATGCGGTATGCGTCGAGTGATGATTTTGATGGCTGACCGCACCCACGCCAATTTGCGTGCGCATCAAACGGCCGGGCTGGCGAAGGAAGCGGCGGGGCTAAACCTGGTCGTGAGTCAGAGCACCGTGCTGCAACGGTTGCTCTCGCAACAGGCCCAGGTGCGATTGACCCCGGCCAACAACGCCCAGTTCTCGGCGCTGCTACCCGCCAGCCTGCGTGCGCAGTTTCGCGGCGAACACCTGCTGCTGCGCTCGCTGGTCAACAATGGTCGGGTGATCATGGTCGTTGTGGCGGATCAGGGCGGCGGGCCATTCTCGGAAATCACCGTGCAAGCCTTCGGTAAAACCGCGCAGTGCATTGAAAAGGCACTCCATAGCTTTAGCCAGCGCGGTCAATGAATGCTGCGCTACAATCCTCCCTTTTGTGCTCTGGAGACCTCACATGTCTGACTTCTCTGGCTTGGCGCTGGTCATCGAGCCGAGCGACTTGCTCCCTCGCCTTGAGTCCCGCGAACTGATTCTGGTGGACCTGACCAGCAGTGCCCGCTATACCGAAGGGCATATTCCCGGTGCACGCTTTGTCGATCCCAAACGCACACAACTCGGCCAGGCGCCTGCGCCTGGGCTGATGCCACCGCAAGCGGCACTCGAAACGTTGTTCGGTGAGTTGGGACATAACGCCAATGCCACCTACGTGGTCTATGACGACGAAGGCGGCGGCTGGGCCGGGCGCTTTATCTGGCTGCTCGATGTCATCGGCCATCGCAACTACCACTATCTCGACGGTGGCCTGACAGCCTGGCTGGCAGAAGGCATGCCCATGTCGATCCAGATCCCGGCCCTCGCTGGCGGCCCGATTGCGTTGACCCTGCACGACGAGCCGACCGCCACCCGCGAATACCTGCAAAGCCGTCTCGGTGCCGCCGACCTGGCGATCTGGGACGCGCGTGGCCCACTGGAATACTCCGGCGAGAAAGTCCTGGCAGCCAAGGCCGGGCACATTCCCGGCGCGGTGAATTTCGAATGGACGGCCGGCATGGATCAAGCGCGCAACCTGCGCATCCGCACGGACATGCCGCAGATCCTGGAACAACTCGGTATCACCAAAGACAAAGAAGTCATTACCCACTGCCAGACTCACCATCGCTCTGGCTTCACTTATCTGGTGGCCAAATCCCTCGGTTATCCGCGGGTCAAAGGCTACGCCGGCTCCTGGGGCGAATGGGGCAACCACCCCGATACGCCCGTAGAGATTTAAGGTTTTTAAGGACAGTCCATGAATAAGCGTTTGTTTATCCTCAGCCAATACCTGCTGCCTCACCACTTGCTCTCGCGACTGGCCGGCTGCATTGCCGAATGCCGCGTGCGTTGGTTCAAGAATGCCTTTACCGCCTGGTTCGCCAAGCGCTATCAGGTGGACATGTCCCAGGCGCTGGTCGAAGACCTGACGGCTTACGAGCACTTCAACGCGTTCTTCACCCGCGCCTTGAAAGACGGCGCTCGCCCGCTCGATGAAACCCCGGGCGCCATTCTCAGCCCGGCCGACGGTGCGGTCAGCCAACTCGGCCCGATCGAACATGGCCGCGTGTTCCAGGCCAAGGGCCACAGTTTCAGCGTGCTGGAATTGCTGGGCGGTGATGCCGCCAATGCTGCGCCGTTCATGGGCGGCGACTTTGCGACGATTTACCTGTCACCGAAAGACTACCACCGCGTGCACATGCCGCTGGCCGGCACCCTGCGCGAGATGGTCTACATCCCGGGCCGGATTTTCTCGGTCAACCAGACCACCGCCGAAAACGTGCCGGAACTGTTTGCCCGCAACGAACGTGTGGCGTGCATTTTCGACACCGAGCGCGGGCCGATGGCCGTGGTGCTGGTGGGCGCGATGATCGTGGCGTCGATTGAAACCGTGTGGGCCGGGCTGGTGACGCCGCCGAAACGCGAGCTGAAAACCTTCCGTTACGACGAAGCCGCCCGCGCGCCAATCCATCTGGAAAAAGGTGCGGAACTGGGTCGCTTCAAGCTGGGTTCGACCGCTGTGGTGCTGTTCGGACCGGATCAGGTGAAGTGGGCTGAAGGGCTCGGCGCCCTGTCGCCAGTACAAATGGGCCAGGCACTGGGCCTGCCAACAGCCTGATTGGCTAATCCGCCCCGTCGAACGTCTTCGAAGGGGCGGACATTTCGGTAGCGCCGTTACTCTATCTGTCCACGAAAGCCGATCGGCCCTTCGTTGGCGTAGGTATTGGTGCCACTGAGGTTTTTCCCTCCATCACTGGAGGTGACGCTCAACGCCACAACGTTCTGATTATCACGGCCGCCGATGACCCACTTGCCACCCGGATGCCATGGAGCGTCGTTGCCGCCCCACTGATTTTCCACGTTGTACTGGTTCTGGCCCGTGCGCTGAGCCTTGAAGCCAATGGGACCTTCACCCGCGTAAGTCATGGTGCCGGTGAAGCTCTTCCCGCCATCGCCCGATTTGATCTCGATCGCGACCACGTTCTGGTTGTCCCTCGCACCCAACGTCCAGTCTCCGCCCGGATGCCAGGGTGCCGAACTACCGCCCCATTGATTTGCCACTACGTATCTAGACATGAACCTCATCTCCTTGAAGTTACAAGAGACCTGCCCTGCGTAGGCAGCAGGCCGCACGACCGTGCGTATCCAGTCGCACGTGTGTCAGATTAGTAGTACGCCCGGGCAGCACTCGACTGACAGACAAACGGTCGACATCCGTAACTGCTACAGTCAGATCATTCACTGCCCATTTCCCGGTTGGAGTTTTTCTACGGCATGAATGAAACCAGCCCTCACCTGCTGCTACGCGCCCCGATCCCGGCTCAATTGCGCCTGACATTCTGTGAACCGACGCCACGCGACCTCAAGCGCTGGATCGCCAACCTGCCCAAAGCAAACATCGGTGAAACCGCTCGCCTGCTCTATCAAGGCTTGAGCGAACTCAACCAGCTGCTCACCCCCAGCGACAATCGCCTGCAACTGCTCGAACTGTTGCGACCCGAGGTGTATTACGTCTGCAAACACCTGGAACGGCATTTCCTGCACCAGGCGATAGTGCTCGACGAGCGTTCGCGCAAGATCGCCAACCTCTGCCAGGCCCTGCAAAATCATTTGGCGATTGGTTACAAACAGATCGTCGTGCGCATCACCCCGCGCTTCAGCAAGGACCGAGCATCGCTGCTGACCCAAGCGTTGCAGCGGGCGATCCATTGCCTGAACGGGCCGCTGATTCGCTCGACTCAACTGTATTGCCCGGTACCGGAAGGGCTGTGGCTGGAGCTGCATCAGCTGTATCGGATCGCCTGCGCACTCAAACTCCAGCACCTGAGCCTGCGCGATGAGTTGGCCAGCCAGACCAAAACCCTGAGCGTCGAACAGACTTATGTAACCGCCCTGCTGCTGGGCGCCTCCCGCTGCAATCAACTGCGCCAGAACCAGATCGCCCGGCTCGCCGAGGTCTTGGAGCCCTGGAGCCAATGGATAAAGTTGCAACCCGGCCAACCCGCAGACGGATTGTTTGCCGTCGCGCCGGACCTCGACACCGGGCCGCGCTATCGTTCGAAATTCAGGGCCGAGCAGCAGGCCGGTTTGCTGGGGATTGATCCGCAGCCGCTGGTCGCCGCCATCGAAGCGCATCTGCAAGGCAATGACGGCACACCGCCGCTGCCGGTACCGACCGGGCTCAGCCTGGATACCCTGCAACACCTGCACGCTGCCTGGGGCCAGGCGGCCGAACGCAGTTTTCAGCGCACGGTTGGCCAAGGCACCTTGACCTTGTGTGTGGGCATGAGCGCATTGCACTTCTACCTGGGCGGGCAACGTTCGTTCAGCGATATTCTGAAAAACCCCGGTACTCGACTCGCGCAGTTCTCGGCAGCGTCCCCGACGAACCAGGGAAAGGACCAATGGCACCACGCGTTCGACGCCGCCCCCCACGGCAGCGCCGATACCTTGCTGCCCTACGAAGAAATTGAATACCCGCACCTCCAGAGCGACGACGGCCAGGAGGCGGCCGATAACAATCGGCACTTTCCGACTTACGCCCTGCCGGTCATCAACCACAGCCCCGGCGGTTATTGCCTGGCGTGGCCCGACGCGGTGCCCGCCGAGTTGCAGGCTGGCGAAATGATCGGCATCCAGGACTCTGCCAATCAGGGCTGGAGTATTGCGGTGGTGCGCTGGATTCGTCAGGTGCGCGGCGGCGGGACGCAAATGGGGATCGAGCAGGTCGCGCCTTACGCCGAGCCTTGCGGGCTGCAACTGGTGCGAACGCGGGACGACCACAGTCAATATCTGCGCGGCCTGTTGCTGCCGGAAATCAGCGCCATCGACCTGCCCGCCACGTTGCTCGCTCCGCGCCTGCCCTTTCAGGAAGGCAGCAAAGTGCTGATCAACACCAACGGCCAGGAACGCCGCGCCGGGCTGGATCGGCGGGTGGCGAGCACCAACAGCTTCAATCAGTTTGCCTACCGTTCGCTGGAGGCGAGCAGAAACGACAACGCCGCGGGGAGCGGCGTCGAGGAGGATTTCGATTCGTTGTGGAAGTCGCTCTGAGGGTGAATCCAATACCTGTGGCGAGGGAGCTTGCTCCCGTATGGACTGCGTAGCAGTCCTTTTTCGGGGCCGCTTCGCAGCCCAGCGGGACGGTGCGGCGATCCGACAAGCTCCCTCGCCACAAGCGCCTTTCAGCCCTGGGGAGACTCAGAGCTGCCCGTCGCGATCCCGAAAGCCCAGCAGATACAGCACGCCATCGAGCCCAAGGGTGGAAATCGCCTGCTTTGCCGACTGCTTCACCAGCGGCTTGGCGCGGAACGCCACGCCCAGGCCGGCAATTGCCAGCATCGGCAAATCGTTGGCACCGTCGCCGACCGCAATGGTCTGCTCCAGGCGCAAACCTTCCTTGTGCGCCAGCTCCTTCAGCAGATCCGCCTTGCGCTGCGCATCGACAATCGGCTCGACCGCCACACCGGTGACCTTGCCGTCGACCACTTCCAGCTCGTTGGCAAACACATAGTCGATGCCCAACTTGGCCTGCAATTGCTTGGCGAAGTAGGTGAAGCCGCCCGACAGAATCGCAGTCTTGTAGCCCAGGCGCTTTAGCTCGGCAAACAGGGTTTCGGCGCCTTCAGTCAGGCGCAACGAAGCACCGATCGAATCCAGCACGCTGACGTCCAGCCCCTTGAGCAAGGCCAGGCGTTCCTTGAAGCTCGCGCGAAAATCCAGTTCACCGGCCATCGCTCGCTCGGTGATTTCCGACACCTGATCGCCCACGCCCGCTGCCTTGGCCAGTTCGTCGATGACTTCGGCTTCGATCAGCGTCGAGTCCATGTCAAATACCGCCAGGCGGCGGTTACGGCGAAACAGCGAATCTTCCTGAAAGGCGATGTCGACGTTCAGTTCCTGGGCGACGCTGAGGAATTCAGCCCGCAGCGCCTGCGGGTCAGCCGCTTCGCCGCGCACGGAAAACTCGATGCAGCCCTTGCCCTTGTCGGCCGGGGTGTCCAGCGGCATGCGCCCGGACAAGCGATCGATGTGGTCGATGTTCAGGCCATATTTGGCGGTGATCGAGCTCACGGCCTGCAACTGTCCGGCGGTTACTTTGCGGGTCAACAGCGTCACGATGTGGCGCTTTTTGCCCTGATTGCCGACCCACTGCTGGTAATCCCCTTCGGACACCGGGGTGAATCGCACCTGCTGATCGAGCTCGTACCCCTTGAACAGGATGTCCTTGAGCACCGACTTGCCTTGCTCGGTATCAGGAATTTCAACCAGGATGCCGAACGACAGGGTGTCGTGGATCACCGCCTGACCAATGTCGAGAATGTTCACACCACCCTGGGCCAGAACGCCGGTAATGGCCGCAGTCAGACCCGGTCGGTCGACTCCCGTGATGTTTATCAGGACGATTTCGCGCAAGGCGCACCCCCGCAAGTGGAAAAAAACCGCATTCTACCCACTTTCAGTGACCATCGGGCACCGTGAGCGCTTTGCCGGTCTAGGGCCTGTCGCTATACTGCGCGTCAACTTCACGGACAAAAGAGCCGAGCTCAAGTGAACCGGCCCACGCCAGTAAAAACCGATAACTTCTTTCTGCTGATCTTCCGTGCACTGCGCCACCGCCGTGTACCGATTGCATTGCGCATCGCCAGCCATAACGTGATCCTGGTCGCTCTGGCCCTGGTGATCTACGCCTGCGTGATGGGTTTGCAGTTCAAGCAGGCCATGCACGAGCAGGCCGATGCGCTGGGTGAAAGCCTGACCACGCAGACTGCCACGTCCGCCACGGAGCTGTTGGTGTCCAACGACATCCTCAGCCTCAACGTGCTGCTCAACAACCTGACCAAAAACAAGCTGGTGGCCCACGCCGCCATTTACAGCGTGGATAACCGCATCCTCGCCGAAGCCGGTCAGCGCCCCAAGCACAGCCTGCTGGGCGAAGCCGAGGGCATGTACCAGAGCAAGATCACGTTCCAGGACGTCACCGCCGGGCAACTGCGCATCAGCCTGGACATGGATCAGTTCCAGCAGCCCATGACCATCAGCCTGCAAAGCATGGGCATTTTGAGTGCGATTCTGCTGGCCCTGTCCCTGGCCTTGAGCCTGCGCCTGGGCCGGCACATCTCCACGCCGCTGCTGCAACTGCGCGTGTGGCTGCGCAATATCGACGAATACACCCCGGCCACCGAGCGCCAGGACGAGATCGGCGACCTGGCCCGTCAGCTGCACGCCAACTTCGCGCCGGAGCCGGCCGAACCGGAACCCGTGCCGGAGCCGGAATACGACGACAGCGACTATGAAGACGCCGACGATAACGAGCCGTCCTTCGAAGTGCGCAACCTGCGGGATCCGAGTTTCGATGAAAGCAAACCTGTGGCTGGCCTCAAGCCAGCGCCACGGCGCAGTGTCAGCACCGTTGAAGACGACGATGACGACGATGCGTTTGCTGACTTGCGTGATGAATCGGCCGACGTTGCGCCTAAACCGCTCGCCAAACCGGCGATTTCGAACGTGCCGCAGCACAGCGCCGTACTGGCCGTGCAACTGGGCGCTCAAGATCAACTGCGTCGTCTGCCTCGCACCCGCCTGGAAGAACTGCTGAAACGCTATCGCGACTGCCTCGATCAGGCAGCTTCGCTCTATCAGAGCGAACTGCACACCCTGAACGATGGCAGCACGCTGATGCTGTTCCACACCGAAGACAGCGGCGACGATTACCTGACCAACGCAATCTGCTGCGGTGAATTGCTGCGAGCCTTGGGTCATCAGTTGCAGATTGAAGTTGCAGACAGCGGCATCACCCTGCAATTGCAGCTGGGCCTGACGCTGGGTGATGAGCTATTCGGTCTGAGCCAGATCGACCTGCTGCTGACCGAAGCCGCTCAGGATGCCCTGGCCTTGTCGCAACACAGCCGCAACCTGCTGCTGGTGGAGCGCAAGATCGGTGACGACGCGCTGATACGCCAGCGTGCGCGGATCCGCCCGATTGCCAGCCCTGAGGGTGCGTGCTGTGTGGAGCGGTTGATGGAGCCTTATCCGTCGATGCTGGAGCGACAACTGGCGCGGATGCATGAGCGTCGGGCGTAAGCCTTAAACCCCTGAAGTGAAGAAGCCCGCAGACGAGTGATCGTCTGCGGGCTTTTTTGTTGCCTGTGTCCCGGCCTCTTCGCGAGCAGGCTCGCTCCCACAGGCCCTGCGTCGTTCGCGCGATAGGTGTACGACACAAAACCTGTGGGAGCGAGCCTGCTCGCGAAGAGGCCAGGACAAGCGACAGATATCTGCCCCCTGCAGAAACAACAAAGCCCACATCACTGCGGGCTTTGTTCTTGGATCAATCCAGGCTTAGAACCTGAACACTTCCATATCGGTCCGGATCGGCGAGGCCATCGGGATCTTCGGCTGTTTCTCTTGCTCTGCCGCGGGAGCCACAGGCTTCGGAGCAGGCTTTTTGGGTGCTTCAGCGATCGGCGGTTGATTAGCCAGTGGCTTGAGCGCCACGGACAATTGCTCGGCCAGACGCTGCAGCAACACCCCTTGAGCCTGAACCTGAGCCGCCGTGCCGCCTGCGTGCTGCTCTTGCAGGTGAATGATGCGGTTATCGCGAACCTGGCCACGACGGTCGATCAGGCGCCATTGCGCATCCAGGATCGCCGGTTGCGATTCGCCCGAGTCCAGACGAGTAATCGTCAGCAGCACCTGGACATCCGGCGTGAAGCCGAGGGTCGCAGGCGCCAGCACAACCCGCTGACTGTCCAGATGGCCCGCCACCTGACGCAGCAACAGCTGATCAACGTCCGACGACAGGCTTCCAGCCCAACGACCGTCGGTCGACGCCTGAAGGCTGCCATCCGGCTGTCGCTGCAACAAGGTTTCGCGTTGCAGGTAATCCGCAAGCGTTACCGGGCCGAGTAATACCGCCATGCCGGCGCTTTGCGCAGGCTGAACCGGACTTCCGCTGTCCAGTTGATACAGCGACACCGGCTGGTGAACGCTGCAACCCGCCAGGCCAAGAACGCCAGCGAGCATCAAAATAAAAGGAAGGCGCAGAGCAGTCATCGTCCCATCCAGGTGGTTGCCACAAGGCTAACCACAGTGAAAATACTCAATAAATATGAAGAACGCTCGGCCACGCCGGCGCTTGAAAGGCCATATCATCCGTGAATATGCGTTCCGACTCCAGCGGCAAAGCGTCGATCTACGCGTTAAATCGCAGATCGAGCGCTCTAGGCCGCTTAATTGAGGTTTTCGACGAGCAGCGCATCGACCCGCTGGAAGCCACGTGGCAGTTTGTTGCCACGACGACCACGCTCACCTTTGTAGTGTTCGAGGTCGTCCGCTTTCAGGGACAACGTACGTTTTCCGGCCTGAAGCACCAACGTGGCGCCCTCCGGCAGTACGGCGATGTCCGTGACATATTCTTCGCGACTGGCCACACGCTCACCGTTGATCCCGATGATTTTGTTGCCTTTGCCCTTACCTAATTGTGGCAGATCACTGATCTTGAAGATCAGCAGGCGACCTTCGGTGGTCACCGAGGCCAGCCAATTGTTCTCGCGATCGGTCACCGGGCGCGGAAGAATGACCTTCGAGTTGTTCGGCAAGCTCAACAACGCCTTGCCCGCCTTGTTCTTGGCTTGCAGGTCTTCACCCTTGACCACGAAGCCGTATCCGGCATCGGAGGCGATCACGTACAGCGAATCGTCTTCCGGCATCAGCACGCATTCGAAACTCGCCCCTGGCGGCGGCGTCAGACGGCCGGTCAACGGCTCGCCCTGGCCACGGGCCGATGGCAGCGTGTGGGCCGCCACCGAATAACTGCGACCGGTGGAGTCGATAAACACCGCAAACTGGTTGGAGCGACCCGGTGCCAACGCCTTGAAACCATCCCCGGCCTTGTAGGAAAGCCCGGTGGCGTCGATCTCGTGGCCTTTGGCAGAACGCACCCAGCCTTTTTCCGACAGCACGACTGTCACTTTCTCGTTCGGCAGCAGATCGTGCTCGGTCAGGGCCTTGGCTTCGGTGCGCTCGACGATGGGCGAACGACGGTCGTCGCCGTAGGTTTCGGCGTCCTTGATCAGCTCGGTACGTACCAGTTTTTTCAGCTTGGCTTCGCTGCTCAGCAGGGCTTGCAGCTTGGCTTGTTCCTTGAGCAGTTCATCCTGCTCGGCGCGCAGCTTCATCTCTTCCAGTCGCGCCAACTGACGCAAACGGGTGTCGAGGATGTAGTCGGCCTGGATTTCGCTCAGGGCGAACCGTGCGATCAGCGCGGCTTTCGGGTGTTCCTCGGTACGGATGATGTGAATCACTTCATCCAGGTTGAGGTAGGCAATCAACAAACCGTCCAACAGGTGCAGGCGACGCTCGACCTTGTCGAGGCGGAATTGCAGACGACGACGCACGGTTTGAACGCGGAATTCCAGCCACTCCACCAGCAGCGCACGCAGGTTCTTCAGCTGCGGTTTGCCGTCCAGGCCAATGATGTTGATGTTGACCCGGTAGCTCGACTCCAGCTCGGTGCTGGCGAACAGGTGTTGCATCAGCGCATCGTGGTCGAAATTCTTCCGCGCGCCCGGAATGATCACGATCCGGCACGGGTTCTCGTGGTCGGATTCGTCGCGCAGGTCAGCGATCTGCGGGGCTTTGGACGGTTTGGCCTGCATCATCGCCGCGATCTGCTCCAGCACCTTGGCGCCCGAGACTTGATGCGGCAGCGCGGTGACGATGATGTCGCCGTCTTCAATGTGGTACACGGCGCGCATGCGCACCGACCCCTTGCCGGTTTCGTACATTTTCAGCAGATCGGCACGAGGCGTGATGATTTCCGCTTCGGTCGGGTAATCCGGGCCCTGGATGTGCTCGCAGAGCTGCTCGACCGTGGCTTTGGGTTCATCGAGCAAGCGCACGCAGGCTGTCGCGACTTCGCGCAGGTTGTGCGGCGGTACGTCGGTGGCCATGCCCACGGCGATGCCGGTGGTGCCGTTGAGCAGGATGTTCGGCAAACGCGCCGGCAACACCAGCGGCTCGTCGAGTGTACCGTCGAAATTCGGCCCCCAGTCCGCCGTGCCCTGGCCCAGTTCGCTGAGCAGCACTTCGGAATAACGCGACAGCCGCGCCTCGGTGTAACGCATGGCGGCGAAGGACTTGGGATCATCCGGCGCACCCCAGTTGCCCTGGCCGTCGACCAGCGTGTAGCGATAGCTGAACGGCTGGGCCATCAGGACCATGGCTTCGTAGCAGGCCGAATCGCCGTGCGGGTGGAATTTACCGAGCACGTCACCGACGGTACGCGCCGATTTCTTGTGCTTGGAGTCGGCGTCCAGCCCCAACTCGCTCATCGCATAGATGATGCGCCGCTGTACCGGTTTCAGGCCGTCGCCGATATGCGGCAAGGCACGGTCCATGATCACGTACATGGAGTAGTTGAGGTAGGCATTTTCGGTGAAGTCAGCCAGTGACCGGCGTTCTACACCGTCCAGGCTGAGATCAAGGGAGTCGCTCATGCGGGCCTCATCGGTTCGTTGTCTGGCGCAGCAGCATGGTGCCACCGCGCTGGGTAAATTCAAGTTTGTTCAGCGCGCTCATACCGAGCAGCACTTGCTTGCCATCCAGGCCTGGCACGACGATGGCGCGCACATCACGCAGCACAATGTCGCCCAGTTGCAGCCGGTCGACGCGGGTTCGATAACCCTCGGTACGACCGTTGGCGGTGCTCAGGGTCACCCCGAAGCCTTGTTCCAGTTTCAGCCGTTCGGCCATTTGCGCCGGGATTGCCACATCGGTTGCCCCGGTATCCAGCATGAAATCCACCGGCTGGCCATTGATCTGGCCGCTGGCGACGAAGTGCCCCTGGGTGTTGCTGGCCAGTTTCACTTCAATAAAACCTTCGCCCTGCTCCGAGCTGACGACCACATTGGGATTTTGCTGCCGATCCTCCCACTGGCCGAAAAACCGCGTCGCCAGGAACAGGGCCGCGCACCAGGCCAGCACCATGAACACCCGACCGGCACGCTTTCCCGGCGTTTGCTGGCTCACGGCTTGGCACTCCAGCCACCTTCAGGCGCGGCGAAGCGCCAAACGACCGGGCGAACCTCGCCATCGGCGCGGGCATCGTTGTTGTTGTCGGTGCCGACCCAGGCACCCTCGGCGTCGACCATCAACGCTTCAGTCAGACCAAACGGATTTTGATAGCGGCGGTGTTCCTGCAAGGCTTCATCGGCAAATGACCAGCAGCGCTCGACCTTGGCCGTCTCCGGGTCGCGGCGGCAGATCTGGTAAGCGTTGCGTTCAAGGGTAAACAGCTTGCCGTTGAACAGCGATACATCGGCAAAGTCCCGAGTCACGGCTTTGGCCTGTGGAAACTGTGCCGGCTGCATTTCTTTCCCCGCCTCGCTCAGCAGCACGCAGCCACCGTCGCAATCCCACACCGTCTGTTTGCGCTTGATCAGCAACAAGCCACGGCTTTGACGCTCGGCGGCGAGCCACAATTGATCGCCCGCCGGATTGATCGCCAGCCCCTCGAACAGCGCATTGAACTGCAACAGCATGCCACTGGCCCGAGCTTCGCGAACCAGCATCGGCGAGATCTTCAGCCAGGACGACGGCCCAACGGGCGGCACTTGCAGGATCGCGGCATGGGACTCGCTGACGATGTAGCGATTACCCGCGCTGTCGCAAGTGATGCCTTCAAAATCCAGGTCCCCGCCCCGTACAAACGCCGCGACCCAGGCCCGCGAACGCAACCCCCAGGGCAAACCGCTGTCCGGCACCGCCGGCACGCCGATGCCCACGGTTTCGGCCTGCCAGACCGTGTCGCGGGTATCGAGACGGTAGATCTGGTCATCGTCGCGATCGGAGACCGTCCACAAGTCTTTGCCGCACTGGGCCAACCCCGACAGATTGCCGCCGCGCATGCCGTCGACGGGATGCTCGGACAACAGGCGCAACTGCGGTGCCGGTTCGGAAAGCGCCGAAACGGAGGTCAGAAGTAACGCACACGCCAGGGCAAAGCCAGCCCGCATCAGCCAAGAACCTCGGCGAGGTTGCCTTTGGATTCCAGCCAGGATTTGCGGTCACCGGCGCGTTTCTTCGCCAGCAGCATATCCATCATCTCCGAGGTCGCTTCGAAATCGTCCAGCGTCAACTGCACCAGACGCCGCGTGTTCGGGTCCATGGTGGTTTCGCGCAGTTGCGGCGGGTTCATTTCACCCAGGCCTTTGAATCGGGTGACCTGCGGCTTGCCGCGTTTCTTCTCGGCCACCAGGCGATCGAGAATGCCATCGCGCTCGGCTTCATCGAGGGCGTAGTAAATCTCTTTGCCCAGGTCGATGCGGTACAGCGGCGGCATCGCGACGTAAACGTGACCGGCATCCACCAGCGGGCGGAAATGCTGGACGAACAAGGCGCAAAGCAAGGTGGCGATGTGCAGGCCGTCGGAGTCGGCGTCGGCGAGAATGCAGATCTTGCCGTAACGCAGCTGGCTCATGTCCGCCGCGCCCGGATCGACACCGATGGCCACGGCGATGTTGTGCACTTCCTGACTGGCCAGCACTTCGCTGCCGTCGACTTCCCAGGTGTTCAGAATCTTGCCGCGCAACGGCAGGATCGCCTGGAATTCCTTGTCCCGCGCTTGTTTGGCCGAACCGCCGGCGGAATCACCTTCCACCAGGAACAGCTCGGAACGCATCGGGTCTTGCCCGGCGCAGTCGGCGAGTTTGCCCGGCAATGCCGGCCCGGCGGTGATGCGCTTGCGCTCGACCTTCTTGCTGGCCTTGAGACGACGGCCGGCGTTGTTGATCGCCAGTTCCGCCAGCAGCATGCCGGTTTCCGGATGAGCGTTGAGCCACAGGCTGAACGCATCCTTGACCACACCGGAAACGAACGCCGCCGCTTCACGGGACGACAGACGTTCCTTGGTCTGGCCGGAGAACTGCGGTTCCTGCATTTTCATCGACAGCACGAACGCAATGCGTTCCCAGACGTCTTCCGGCGCCAGCTTCACACCGCGCGGCAACAGGCTGCGGAATTCGCAGAACTCGCGCATCGCATCGAGCAAGCCCTGACGCAGACCGTTGACGTGAGTGCCGCCCTGCGCCGTCGGGATCAGGTTGACGTAGCTTTCCTGCACGCTGTCGCCACCTTCCGGTAACCACAGCAGCGCCCAATCGACCGCTTCCTTGTTACCGGCCAGGCTGCCGCAGAACGGCTCGTCCGGCAGGCGTTCGAATTCGCTGACGGCGTCAACCAGGTAGGAGCGCAGGCCGTCTTCGTAATGCCATTCGACTTTCTCGCCGGTGGCCTTGTCTTCAAAACTGACCAGTAGCCCCGGGCACAGAACGGCCTTGGCCTTGAGCACGTGCTTGAGGCGGCTGATGGAGAATTTCGGTGAATCGAAGTACTTCGGGTCCGGGGCGAAGAACACGCTGGTGCCAGTGTTGCGCTTGCCGACGGTGCCGATCACTTCCAGCTCGGTTTTCTTGTAACCGTCGGCGAAAGTCATCTGGTATTCGTTGCCGTCGCGCTTCACGCGCACCCGGACTTCGGTCGACAAAGCGTTGACCACCGAAATACCCACCCCGTGCAGACCGCCGGAGAACTGGTAGTTCTTGTTGGAAAACTTGCCACCCGCATGAAGCTTGGTGAGGATCAGCTCGACGCCCGACACACCTTCTTCCGGGTGAATGTCCACCGGCATGCCACGGCCGTCATCGCTGACTTCCAGGGAGTGATCGGCGTGCAGGATGACCTGCACCGACGTTGCGTGCCCGGCCAAGGCTTCGTCGACGCTGTTGTCGATGACTTCCTGGGCGAGGTGGTTCGGCCGACTGGTGTCGGTGTACATGCCGGGGCGTTTGCGCACCGGGTCGAGGCCCGAGAGGACTTCGATGGCGTCTGCGTTATAAGAGCTAGCGCTGGGAGTGGCCATGGGGTCTCGTCGTCCGCCTGTCAAAAAAGTGTTCTGTGAAAAAGAGACGACGACTCACAGTGCTGTGAAATCGATCGCCTGATACAAATCTGCGCCGATACCGGCAAAACTCAGCATTGCCGGCAGTTGCGCGGCAAAACCCTGGAAACTATGGTCGCCGCCGGCCTGGATGCGCAAGGCACAGGCGCGGTAATACTGCTGGGCGAGGCGATAGTCCAGCGTTTCGTCGCCGGTCTGCAACCACACCTGATACCGCTGCGGATCCTGGGGCGCCGGCACTTCCAGCTCGGCCAGGGCCGTCACGTGGTCGTGGGTCAATTCCCAGGCCTCATCGGTATACAGGTTTTTCTGCGTCCCCAGATACCCGTCAAACATCCGGTGCGGACTGACGGCAGGGTTGATCAACAGGGCCTTGAGGCCATGGCGCTCGGCCAAGTGAGTCGCATAGTAGCCGCCGAGTGAGCTGCCTACCAGCAGTGGCCGCCCAAGCTCTTCAATCGCCTTGTTCAGCTGACCGATGGCTTCGCGCGGGTGGTGATGCAAGGCAGGAACGCGCAACTGATCGCTCAAACCCAGGCGGTCCATCACTTGCACCAACTGCGTGGCCTTTTTTGACGAAGGCGCGCTGTTGAAGCCGTGGATATAAAGGATCGAACCGGACATTTGAGCTCCCTGTGCGTCGGTAAAGAACGCAGAGTTTACAGGGAGTCGAGGGGATCGGGATATGCATGGCGGGCATGGGGGTCTGGGTAGAAGCCATCGCGGGCAGTCTTGCTCCTACAGGGGAATGTGGGTACCTGCAAGAGATTGGTCGGCTGTCAGGCCGTCTTCGCGGGCAGCCTCGCTCCTACAGTGGAATGGGTGTACCTGTAAAAGAGATTGGTCGGCTGTCAGGCCGTCTTCGCGGGCAAGCCTCGCTCCTACAGTGGAATGTGGGTACTTGCAAAAGAGATTGGTCGGCTGTCAGGCCGCCTTCGCGGGCAAGCCTCGCTCCTACAGTGGAATGTGGGTACCTGAAAAGAGATTGGTCGGCTGTCAGGCCGCCTTCGCGGGCAAGCCTCGCTCCTACAAGGGGTTCGCTGTACACGCTTCGCTCTTCACCACTCATCAGGCCGAGCGTTAGCTCGCCTGCAGCTCTTGATCTTGATCTACCCGCCCCTTTCGGGAGGCTGAGTGGAGGTGTTCATCCGG
>NZ_VIUJ01000023.1:0-103867 GCF_007993905.1 Pseudomonas sp. SJZ077 | reverse complement strand
ACAGCTACAACAACTACCTGTCGCCAATAGCTATGGAGCTAAAAGCGGCATAAACACCGTAACTGGTGTCCGGGATTACTTGACCAGATCAGGCTTGCCCGCGAAGGCGTACTACCCGACGCCGCAAATCTCAATGCTGAGTCACAATCTCCTCCAGATGATCCATGATCGTATCTGGCTTCAGCACCAGCACATCGCTCTCCACCGCATCCAGCACCACCTCCGCCGTATTCCCGATCAACGCTCCGGACAACCCGGACCGCGCAACAGTGCCAATCACCGTCACCGCCGCCTGCAGCTTGTGCACCATGAACGGAATCAACACATCCGCCGGACCTTCCTCGATGTGCAGGTGATCATCATCGATATCGAACTCGGCCTGAAAGGCCTTGCACTGCTCGCGATAGCGCTCCTCGATGGTTTCGCTGAGCTGCAGCGTAGGGTCCGCCGCCGACAGCATCGGTGACGGATGGGCACTGACCACGTGCAGTTTGGCCTTGGCCAGGCTGGCGATGTCGTAACCGTGATCGACGATGGTGGCGTGCAACGTGCGGTGTTCGCCATCGGCATTGCCGACGTCAATGGCCGCGAGAATGACCCCGCCGGTCCACGGTTTAGAGGTTTTCACCAGCAGCACCGGCGTCGGGCAATAACGCAGCAGTTTCCAGTCCGCCGGGGTCAGCAGGGCTTTTTTCAACGGGCTGTCGGGGTAATGCTGTTTGATCACCAGCCCGCAGCCTTCCGCCTGCTGCACATCGACGATGGTTTCGTGCAGGCTCTCATTCCAGGCCTGCTCGGTGGTGACGCTGTAGCCGTCCTGCAACAGTGCCGCCTTGAGCACGCCCAACATGCCGCTGTGGTCATGCTTGCGATCGCACACCAGCAGATGCAGATGCGCCTGGGTCACGCCTGCAATCAGTTTGGCCCGTTTGAGCGCCAGGCTTTCCGAGTGTTCGGGTTCGATGACCACCAGGATGCTGCGAATGGCTTGCATGATCGGGATCTCCAGGAAGGTAAAAAATACTGCGTTGGACAACTATAGTTGGTCACCGCCAACCCGGTACTTGATGCATATCAACGGCGGCGACTGGTGGTCTGGCGGCAGGCCGGTATAATCGGCGCCCTTCGATTCAGACCTTTTATTCCGTGAGCCCCATGATCCTTCCCGAAATTCACGAGTTCCTCGGCTGCCGAACCCCCGATGGCTGGGTCCAGGCCGCGCTTGCCGATCAGGACACCTTGCTGATCGACCACAAGAACTGTGAGTTCAAGGCGGCCAGCACGGCGTTGAGCCTGATCGCCAAGTATCACTCCCATGTCGACCTGATCAACCTGATGTCGCGCCTGGCCCGGGAAGAGCTGGTGCACCACGAGCAGGTCATGCGCCTGATGAAAAAGCGCAAGATTGAGCTGCGTCAGCTGTCCGCCGGGCGTTATGCCTCGGGCCTGCGCAAAGTGGTGCGCAGCCACGAGCCGGTCAAGCTGGTGGACACGCTGGTGGTCGGCGCATTTATCGAAGCCCGCAGCTGCGAGCGTTTCGAGGCGCTGGTACCGCATCTGGACGAAGAACTGGGCAAGTTCTATTTCGGCTTGCTGAAAAGCGAAGCGCGGCATTTCCAGGGTTACCTGAAACTGGCTTACCAGTACGGTGATGCCAAGGATGTTGCGCAAGTCATTGACCGGGTCCGTGCCGCCGAGCAGGAACTGATCGAGTCGCCGGACGTGGAGTTCCGTTTTCACAGCGGTGTCCCGGCATCGGCGTGATTCGCCCTCCGCACGTTGCAATCTTTTGCGACTGAATTGTTAAAAACTCTTAAGAGTATGAAAGATCACTGAAAACCGGCCCTCGAGGCCGGTTTTTGCTGCCCGTCATCACCGTCCCGTCACCGATTGGCGCCATAATGCCGCCCACTTTTCACAAGGGTTGGCAGACGGTCGTTATGGATAACCTGGGTTTTGGCAAAGTATTGCTGGTGGAAGACGACGAGAAGCTCGCCGGGCTGATCGCGCATTTCCTGTCCCAACATGGCTTTGAGGTCCGCCAGGTTCACCGCGGCGACCTCGCGTTGGCCGCGTTCCTCGAATTCAAACCGAAAATCGTCGTGCTCGACCTGATGCTGCCGGGGCAGAGCGGCCTGCACGTGTGCCGCGAGATCCGCAGCGTGTCCGACACGCCGATCGTCATCCTGACGGCCAAGGAAGATGACCTCGATCACATCCTCGGCCTGGAGTCCGGTGCCGACGACTACGTGATCAAACCAATCAAGCCGCCTGTATTGCTGGCCCGCCTGCGTGCGTTGCAACGGCGTCAGGCGCCGGACAGCGGCGTGTGCAGTGCCCTGGAGTTCGGCAACCTGAGCATCGACCGCAGCTGTCGCGAAGTGCGGTTGGCGGGGGAGGTCATCGAAATGACCACCATGGAAT
The DNA here is from genome assembly GCF_007993905.1 of Pseudomonas sp. SJZ077. Classification (NCBI taxonomy): domain Bacteria; kingdom Pseudomonadati; phylum Pseudomonadota; class Gammaproteobacteria; order Pseudomonadales; family Pseudomonadaceae; genus Pseudomonas; species Pseudomonas sp. SJZ077. The sequence continues at coordinate 101,443 of NZ_VIUJ01000023.1, read as the reverse complement.
TCGAACTGCTGTGGTTGCTGGCCAGCGCTGCCGGCAAGGTTCTGTCCCGTGACGACATCCTCAACCGCATGCGCGGTATTGCGTTTGACGGCCTCAACCGCAGTGTCGACGTCTACATCAGCAAGTTGCGCGGCAAGCTCAAGGACAACCCGCGCGAACCGGTGTGCATCAAGACCATCTGGGGCAAGGGTTACCTGTTCAATCCGTTTGCGTGGGAGCTGTAAATGCTGCGGTTATTTCTTGGGCTGTTTCTGGTGATGACGGTCGGCCTGGTACTGGGGTTGCAAACGGTCGAGCGCACGTTCGATGCACTTCTCGATGATCAGATGCAGAGCTACAACCGCGAGGCGGTGCGTGGCCAGGCCTGGTCGCTGGCCGAGCAGTTGCGCGATCTGGACGGGTCGGATCGGGAGCGCGAACTGGAAGCGGTGCGCCCTCACTATGGCTTGGGCCTGACGCTGGTCGAGAGCCGTCAACTGTCCCTGACCGATCAGGAGAAAGCCGAGTTGGCCCAAGGGCTGCTGGTGATCCGTGACAAGTACACGCAGTTCATCTCGCGCATTGACGAGGGTTCGCAGTTGCTCAGCATCAAGCTGCCGGCCGAGCCCAGTCTGATGCCGTTCTACATTGCCGCGGCGTATCTGATGATCGCGGTGATGATCGGTTTTGTGTTGATGTTCTGGGTACGCCCGCATTGGCGAGATCTGGAGAAACTGCGCCTGGCGGCCGAACGTTTTGGCGATAACGACCTGTCGTCGCGGATCCAGCTGTCCAAACGCTCGAACATTCGTGACCTGGCCGAGCACTTCAACCTGATGGCGGCGCGCATCGAAGGCTTGATTGCCAATCAGCGCGAACTGACCAACGCGGTGTCCCACGAGTTGCGCACGCCGATTGCCCGGCTGTCATTCGAACTCGATCAGCTCAAGCAACAACCCGATCCGACCCAGAACCGCGAACTGATTGCCGACATGTACGCCGACCTGGGCGAGCTGGAAGAAATGGTTTCCGAGCTGCTGACCTACGCCAGCCTTGAGCGCGGCGCTACGGTCATCAGCCGGGAAAACATCCAGGCCAACAGTTGGCTGGACAGCGTGGTCGGCAGCGTGGCCCTGGAGGCCGAGGCTGCCGGGGTGCAGTTGTTGATTGTCGAGTGTCAGGTCGATGAGGTTCGCATTGAGCCACGCTTTATGGCCCGGGCGGTGATCAACCTGCTGCGCAATGCCATTCGTTATGCCGATGAGCGGGTGGAGGTGTCGTTGGTCCGTACCGGTGATCACTACGAAGTGCGGGTCAACGATGATGGGCCAGGTGTGCCGGTGGACGGGCGCGAGAAAATTTTCGAACCGTTCTCGCGCCTGGACGCCAGCCGTGATCGCCGCACAGGTGGGTTTGGTTTGGGGTTGGCGTTGGTGCGGCGGGTGTCGCAATCCCATGGCGGGCAGGTGGAAGTGGGGGATTCGCCTTGGGGTGGGGCGTCGTTTCGCATGACGTGGGCGCATCTGGATTGATTGCGTTGATCTCACCGCCCCCATCGCGAGCAGGCTCACTCCCACAGGGGAATGCATTCCAAGTGTAGGAGTGAGCCTGCTCGCGATGGGGCCATCAGCAACACCGAAGAGCTAAAAAGCGTACACCACCTGCCCATCCACCGAAGTCTTCCACAGGAGAATGCATTCCAAGTGTAGGAGTGAGCCTGCTCGCGATGAGGCCATCCGCAACACCGGATCGCTAAAAGGTGTACACCACCTGCCCACCCACCGAAGCCTCCCACAGGGGAATGCATTCCAAGTGTAGGAGTGAGCCTGCTCGCGATGAGGCCATCCGCACCACCGGATCGCTAAAAAGCGTACACCACCTGCCCACCCACCGAAGTCTCCCACAGGAGAATGCATTCCAAGTGTAGGAGTGAGCCTGCTCGCGATGGCTCCATCCGCACCACCGAAGAGCTAAAAGGCTTACACCACCTGCCCAGCCACCGAAGTCTCCCACGGTCTGTACTGGTCAGAGTCAGATGACGAGCTTTAGTCCCACCCACCCCTTCAAGTCTAAACATACAAGCGAGCCTGCTCGCGATGGGGCCATCCGCACCACCGAAGAGCTAAAAGGTGTACACGACCTGCCCAGCCAAAGAGGTCTGCATTCGCCGCTCGACAATCGGACTGTCGGCCGCATCACCTGCCAGATACTGCGCGGCCAGCACCGTCGACACACTCCACTGATCATCAATCGGCATCGACCAGCTCAACTCCGCCCCTCGACTCACCAACCCTCCGCGAGTGTCATGCGTCCTGAACTGGCTGCGCGAAGCCTGCGCCACACTGACGCCATACCAGGTGCGCACGTAATGGCTGTCGCCAAACTGACTGTTCAGGCTGCCCACGACCTTGCCATAGTCGCCCTCATAAAACGGCGCGCTGATGCTCAGCTTCAGGCGATTCCAGGATGAACCGGTGTCGTGATCGTCATCGTCCTTTTCCAGCGCATGCTCGAAACGGGCCCCGAGAATGATCGGGCCCATGTGGTAAGTCCCGTCCAGACCCAACGCCGGCCGCGACTTGATCGAGCCCATGCCGTTGAGCTCGTCCGAGCCTTTGAACCCGCTCTTGCGATCCTTGCGCACATCGCTCGCGCCGATGTACACGCTCAGGCCGAAGTCGTCTTCATCAAAAGCCCAGCCCAAACCCTTTTCCGTGTCCAGAAAGAGGCCATAGGGGCTGATAAGCTTGGCGCCCAGCAGCGGCGCCACTACGCGCTCGTCGCTGCCGCTGTACCGCGGCACGCTGGCGGCACCGGCGCGCAAGGTGTATTGCCAGTCTTCAGCGCGTAATGAGTCGGTGGGAAGCAGCAGGCAAAACGAAGTCAACGACAGACACATCGAACGTAACATGGGAGCACCCGAGGGGAGGTTGGATGCGCCCATGCTAGGCGGCCGCCGGGCGGCAATCTTTGAGAGCTTTGTCGGGAAACTGTCAAAGACTGTGAAGCGGCTTTAGCGGCTCAAACCCAGGCGTTCATGCCATTGGGCGATGGACTCCTCGGGGTAGACGTCGAATTGCTGGTCTGCAGGATGCGCCTCGACTTCCACCCACGGCGCCTTGGAGCCGAGCATCAAGTGCGTGTGTTCCGGTGGCACCGGCAATGGCGTGTCGATGGCCGAGGCAAACGGGTGGATCAGCTCCGGCCACTCAGGGCTGAACAGCCACAAACCTGACCCGCAAAGGCTGCAGAAATGCCGTTCGGCGCTGCTGCTGTGGGCGCGTTTGTCGCCTTCGTCCTTGAGTCGTGCATGATAAATCGCGATGTGCTTGCGGCCGCGGACTTTCAGGCTGGCGGCATCACCGGCAATATTGATCGAGTAACCGCCACCGCCCTGAGTCTTGCGGCAGATCGAGCAGTAGCAACGCTGATAAGGGTAGGGGTGGGCGCTGGTCAAACTGAACGACACAGCGCTGCAGTGGCAGGAACCTTCGAGCTGCATGGGAACCTCCGACAAGGGTTGGGTTTACCCCAGACAGCCTAGACCGTCAGCGGACGTCGACCGGCACCAGAATCGCATCACCGGTCGCCACCAGCTTCAGCTGGTCGCCGGTTTGCGCGAACAGCTCGGCGCGGGCAAACACCTGCTTTTTGCCGGCCTTCACCACCCGGCCCCTCGCGATGAACACTTCGCCAATGGCGGGTGCCAGGCAGTTGACCGAAAAATGTGAAGCCAGCACGTTGCCGGCAACCGTCCCGGCGGCGAATCCGCAGGCCGTGTCGAGCAGCGCGCCGATCAGGCCGGCGTGCAGAAAGCTTGCGTATTGCGCCATGTCGGCCTCGCGAAAAGCCAGGGTCAGCTCGGCTTCACCGCTCGCGGCTGCGGTCACTTCGAAGCCTGCCCAGCGGTTGAAGGCTGAGGTTGAATTGATGTGTTTGAGTGCGTCGAGCATGTCGAATCCCTCCGGTTGAGACACCAACATGCGCCGGGTTTTGGGGGATGTCATGGTGGATAAGGGAGGGTGATGGGCCGCAGGATTTGTGTTGAATGTGCCGCCTTCGCGAGCAGGCTCGCTCCTACAGTTGAAATGCATTCCCCTGTAGGAGTGAGCCTGCTCGCGAAGAACGATAGCGCGGTCCCGCTGGACGCCCACCCATGCCCAAGGCAGCATGGTCACCTTCATCACCGGGGCTGAATTCATGCGACGACTGCCTTCCTTAGCAGCACTCAGAACCTTCGAATGCGCCGCCCGCCACGCGCATTTCGGCCGGGCCGCCGCCGAGCTGTGCGTCACCGACAGCGCCGTCAGCCATCAGATCCGTCAGCTCGAAGAGCACTTGGGCGTCTCTTTGTTCATCCGCGAAGGTCGGCAAATCCGCCCGACCATGGCCGCGGGGCGATTGATGCAAAGCCTGCAGCACGCCTTCGAACTGATCGGCGAGGCCTGCGATGAATTGCGCGACCCGTCGTCATTGGCGGTGTTGCGCCTGGCGGTCACCGCCGAGCTGGCGCAAAAGTGGCTGATGAGTCGGCTCACGGACTTCTACGCGCGCTATCCGCACATCACGCTGCACCTCTACGAACAACCGATCGACGCCACGGCGCCGGGGGAGGACATCGACCTGGCGATCACGTATGGAACGGGCCCGGTCGACAGCAGCGCGTACTTCGTCCGTCCCTTGCCGGCGTTGCAATTTTTCCCGGTGTGCAGCCCCGGCCTCTTCAACCAAGGCACCCTGAAAACCCCGAAGGACCTGGCGCGCCATTGCCTGCTGCACGACGATCAGGACGGCAAGACCTGGACCGCCTGGCTCACCAGTCATGCCGGCGATCAGCGTCCCGAACGCCAACTGTATTTCGCCCACGCGGGCCTGGCGCTGGAAGCGGCGGCGCAAGGGCAGGGCGTGGCCATGGGCGACAATCTGACGGCTCAGGAAGACTTGCTCAGCGGTCGTCTGGTCCGGCCATTCACCGCCAGCATGACCGCGCTCGGGCAATATGCATTGGTGTGTGAGCGGGTGCGTCTGGAGCGTCCGGCCGTGGCGCAGATGTTGGAGTGGTTCAACGATCAGCTGATCGATTGATGAGTTGAATTCAAGTATTCCGAAATAATCCTCGTTGGCGAGGAGGGCGCCGACGACCTTAGCCTGTGGTCATTCCAATCCCCGCTGATGAGGTCTGACCATGGCACGTTTGCTCGATTCCACCCCGAAACTCGACGGCTTCCGCCTGCCCGGCGAATTCGAAACCAAAGCCGGTTGCTGGCTCGGCTGGCCGGAACGTACCGACGTCTGGCGCAACGGTGCCAAGCCTGCGCAGAAAGTCTGGGTGCAGATCGTCACCGCCATTGCCCAGAGCGAACCCGTGACGGTGTGTGCTTCCGCCGCCCAGTTCGCCACTGCTCGCCGCCAGTTGCCGCCTGAGGTTCGCGTGGTGGAAATGACCTGCAACGACACCTGGTTCCGCGACAGTGGCCCGTGCTTTGTGGTCAACGACGACAGCGGTGAAGTGCGCGGCGTCGACTTCGAGTTCAACGCCTATGGCGGTCTCGACGGCGGGTTGTACTACCCGTGGGACAAGGACGATCAGATCGCCAGCAAGATCCTCGAAATCGAGCGTTTCGACCGTTATCGCGCGCCGTTGATTGCCGAGATGGGCGGGATCCAGAGTGACGGCCAGGGCAGCATCCTCACCACCGAGCAATGCCTGCTCAACCGCAATCGCAACCAACATCTGGGCAAGGAAGAAGTGACCCGTCGCCTGACCGATTACCTCGGTGCCGAGCAAATCATCTGGCTGCCACGGGGTTGCAAGTTCGACGAAACCGACGGCCACGTCGACGATCTCGCCTGCTTCGTGCGCCCCGGCGAAGTGGTGCTGCAATGGACCGATAATCGCGATGACCCGCAGTGGGAAATCTATCAAGAGGCCTACGACATTTTGCGCAGCACTCGCGACAGCCGTGGCCGCGAGTTGATCGTGCACAAGCTGCCGCAACCGGATGTGCTGGAGTGGACCGCTGAAGAAGCCGAAGGCCTGGACCAGCAAGACAGCACCCATACCCGTCAGGCCGGAACCCGAATCTGCGCGTCGTACATCAACTACTACGCCGGCAACAGCTCGATCGTGGTGCCGCTGTTTGGTGATCGCAACGATCAGGCGGCGCAGGCGACGCTGGCCGAATTGTTCCCGCAGCACACAATTGTCGGCATCGAAAACTCCCGGGAAATCCTCCTCGGTGGCGGCAACGTCGCGTGCATCACCATGCCGCAATACGCCGCCCCCGCCAATAACAGGAAGGGAGTTTAATCATGGGCCTGCACAAACTGACTCAAGCGTTATTGCTGGTGCTTGCACCCATGTGTGTGCAGGCCGCCGACACCGCGAAACCGGTGGTGAACCTGTACATCTGGGGCGAATACCTGGCCCCGGATACCCTGGCCAATTTCGAGAAGAAAACCGGCATCCATGTGGTGGTCGATCACTTCGACTCCCTTGAAACTGCCGAGACCAAACTGCTGACCGGCCGCAGCGGTTATGACCTGGTGCTGACGGCGGGGCAGCACCTGTCCCGGGCGATCCAGAGCGGGGCGATTCAAACACTGAACCTGCAACGGCTGCCGCACTTTGCTGGCGTCGGCGAAGAATTCCGCCAGCACATGGCGGCGTTCGATCCGGGCAATCGTTATGCCGGGATCTACGCCTGGGGCACTACCGGGGTCGGCTATCAGGAAGAGGCGATCAAACAGCGTTTGCCCGATGCGCCACGGGACAGCTGGGCGATGCTGTTCGACCCGGCCGTGGTGTCGAAATTTGCCGATTGCGGGGTCAGTCTGCTCAACGACCCGAACGAGGTGTTTGCCGCGGTCATGAAGTACATGGGCCTGGACATCAACCGCCAGAACCTCGATGACCTGAAACTGGCCGAACAACAATTGGCGAAGATCCGGCCGTACATCCGCTACTTCGACAATGACCTGAACATCAGCGACCTGGCCAACGGCAATACCTGCGTGGCGATGTCGTGGAACGGCAACGTGGCCATCGCGGCCGGGCAGGCCGAGGCGGCGAACAAACCGTTCAAGCTCAGTTACCGGATACCGAAGGAGGGCACGTTGATCTGGTTTGACGCCATGGTCATTCCCAAGGATGCACCGCACCCCGAGGCCGGGCTGGCGTTGATGGATTACCTGATGACACCCGAAGTGATTGCGCCGATCACGGACACCATTCACTACGCCAATGCGATTACGGCGGCGGACGGGTTGATTGATCCGGCGATTCGTAACGATCCAGGGACGTATCCGTCGGCGCAGGTGAGGGCTTCGTTGTATAGCAAGAATGACAATGGCAAGGCGTTCAACCGGGCGCTGATTCGGGCGTTCAGTCGGTTGAAATCCGGGTTGTGATCGGCTTTGGGTGATGGGGTGAGTGTGAAATCGCCATCGCGAGCAGGCTCGCTCCCACAGGGGTTTTGTGAACACTCGAGCTCCAGTGTGGGAGCCAGCCTGCTGGCGATGAACGATGACGCGGTCTACTTGCCGGTCATCCGCCACAAATACCACGAAGCCACCGTCCGATACGGGCTCCACGCCAAGCCGATCTCAACCATCTGCTTGCGCGTCGGCTGCACCTCAAGACCCTTCAGCCGGCGATACCCCTCACGCACCCCAAAGTCATCCGCCGGCAAAATATCCGGTCGCTCCAGGCTGTAAATCAGCAGCATCTCGACCGTCCAGCGCCCAACCCCGCGCAAGGTAATCAACCGCTCGATCAGCGCCTCATCGTCCATCGTCAGTGCGGTGGCGTAATCCGGTACGACACCGTCCAGAGCCGCCTGCGCAATCCCTTGAATGGTCGCGATCTTGCCGGCGGAAAACCCGCAACTGCGCAGTGGATCAAAGCCTGTCGCCAGAATCTGCTCAGGCCTTGGAAACGTCGTCGCCGGAAACAACGCCAGCAGCCGGCCGATAATCGCATCCCCGGCCTTGGCGTGCAGTTGCTGATAGGCAATCGCCCGCACCAGCGATTCATAAGGATCGCGAGCTGCGTGGGGCGCATGCAGGCAGGGGCCAACGGCGGCGATGTGGCGCCGCCAGTCGTCATCGATTGATGACAGAAACCCGGTCGCGGGCAGATAGGGATCGGGCATGGCGATCAAGCGTTCCCGGCAGGTTTCAGCAGGGCATTGATTTCCCCATACGTGAAGGCCTTGAGGTGGCTGCTGTCGAGTTTGCCAGTTTCCAGAAAACCTTTGGCCAGGGACGCCATGGCGCCATACAGAAATTCGGCGATGCCCGAGCCGGCACTCAGGCGTCGCACGCCGAGTGCTTGCAGCGCTTCAGGCGATGGCAACCCCGGCAACCCGAGCACATTCACCGGCAGCGGTGTGCCCTGGCACAGCGCAGCGATTTCATACTCCGCCGTGACGCCCGCCGCAAACAGCCCGTCAGCCCCCGCCGCCTGATACAACGCGGCGCGCCTGAGCGTTTCGGCGACGCGGTCTTCGGCAGGCACCAGGCCCCTTAAATACACGTCGGTGCGGGCATTGATGAACAGCTTCACCTTGCGCCGACCGGCCACCTGCCGGGCGACTTCGATCTTGCGCACCAGCAGCTCTGGCGCAGTGGCACCGTCCTCGATATTGATCCCCACCGCACCGGCCGCGATTACCGCATCAACGACTTCGGCCACCCGCGTCAGGTCGTCGGAATAACCGGCCTCGATGTCGACGGTCAACGGCACCGAGATCACCCGGGAGATGGACTCGACGGTCGATATCAGGCGTTCGAGGGGCAGGGCATTGCCGTCCGCATATCCATGCGCCCAGGCCACCGCCGCGCTGCTGGTGGCCACGGCCTTGCAGCCCAGTTGCTCGACGATGCGCGCCCCGGTGGCGTCGGCGACGTTAGTCAGAATCAGTAAGCCGTCGCGGTGCAGTTGATGAAATCGAGTGTCCATCGAATGTCCTTCCATATGACGTTTGCAGAAAATCAGGGGATCAGAATGCGAGTTGTCCGGTCAGCTGCACCGCGGCTTTTTCCAGCCGGAGCAAAAACGCCTTGCGCGGTTGCCCTCCACCATAGCCCGTCAACGCGCCGTCTGCACCGATCACCCGGTGGCAGGGCAATACAATCGAAAGACGGTTCTGCCCGTTGGCCAGGCCCACGGCGCGACTGGCGCCGGGCTTGCCCAGTGTTGCGGCGACGGTGCCGTAGGTGCTGGTCTGGCCGTAGGGGATCTTCGCCAGTTCAGCCCAGACCTGCCGCGCAAATTCGCTGCCGGGCAAGTGCAGTGCAACGGTGAATTCAGTGAGTTTTCCGGCGAAATACTGGGTCAGCTCGGCTTCAATCTGCTGCAAATGGGCGTTGTGTCCCGGCGCCACGGCATAGCCATAACGCTTCTGCAGTTCTTCGACTTCCCGGGTCAGTGCCGGTCGATCCAGAAACTCTAGCAGCACCAGCCCACGGCGTTCGGCCATGGCGATCATCGGCCCAAGCGGTGTGGTCAGGCGTGTGAACAACAGCGGCTCGCTGTTGGCCGCGCGGCCCGGCGTGATGTGAAAGGATTTTTGAAACGCATCGCGAAAACCGCTCAGGGATTCGTAGCCCGAGTCAAACGCCACATTGTCGATGGAATCGCCCTGTTTGATACCGCCCAACGCCATCCCCAGGCGTCGGGTGCGCAGCCAGGCGTGGAAGGTCATGCCGAAATGCTGCTTGAACCAGCGGCGCAGTTTCAGCGGCTCGATGCCCTCGGCCAGTAACTGGGCATCGGTCCAGCGCAGGTCGGGATCGTTGTCCACCGATTTGAGCAGCCCCTGCACCCAGTCCGGCGCAATGGCCGCGGCGTCCAGCGGTTTGCAGCGCAGGCAAGCGCGATAGCCCGCCGACATGCACTCATCGGCGTGGGCGAAGAACTCGACGTTCTCCGGCTTGGGCTTGCGCGCCGTGCAACTGGGGCGGCAGAAGATTCCGGTGGTCTTCACGGCAGTAAAGAACACCCCCTCGTAGGCGGTGTCTCGTTCGAGCATGGCGCGAACCATCTCGGCGTGGGGCGGAAGCAAAGCGTTTTGTAGGTTCATGGGCTGAGCATAAGGCCCGTTGGGCGACGTCTCCACCGGAAAATCGACAGGGAATTTTGCTGACTCGTTACAGGGGGGCGATGCGGTCCCATTCGATTTTCGGTTCGACGTGCGGTGCCATGCACCCGCGACGGGCCGGCCAGTCCCCAATGGCTTTTGTGTCGGCGAATTCCGAAGAGTCTTTGTTATCGACAGGCTCGCGACCAAAACCAACGCACTTTCCCCCTGCTAATGCTTGTGTCGGTGATGAATGTCCGGAAAGTGTGGATGGCTGTGGCGGATCGGCGTGTGCTGATGTTCGTGGCTGTGCGGCTCGGTCCCGTCCCACTCGAACGAATGCTCATGTTGATGATGCTCGTCATGCACGTGCCGATGGCCATGGGTGAGTGCCACGTGCTGATGCTCATGGGCATGATGCTCCCTGAGATGTATCCAGACGCCCAGGCCCATCAGCAACGATGCGATCCAGAACGTCAGGGAAACCGTCTCACCGAACAGCAGGAGGGCGATGGCGGCGCCGAGAAAAGGCGCCGTGGAAAAGTAGGCGCCCGTGCGTGCAGTGCCCAGCCCGCGCAACGCCAGCACGAACAACACCAGGCTGATGCCGTAGCCGAGGAAGCCGACGATCAACGTCGGCCCGATTACCGTGATGTGCGGCAGTTTTGCCCCCAGCAGCAACGCCAGCGAGCAGTTCACCAACCCTGCGGCCAGCCCCTTGATCCCGGCGATGAACACGGCATCCGAGGCCGACACCTTGCGCGTGAGGTTGTTATCGATCGCCCAACAGGCGCAGGCCAGTGCGACCGCCAGTGGCCCGATCCAGCCTTGTGGCTGAGCCGAATCGTGCGGCCACGCCAGCAGCAATCCTCCCGCGACAATGGCCAGCATCCCGGCGACGATGCGTCGGTCTGCATTTTCCTTGAACACGACCCACGCCAACACGGCAGTCAGTACCGCTTCGAGGTTGAGCATCAGCGAGGCCGTGGCGCCGGAGGTCAGGGTCAAACCAAACATCAGCGCCACCGGCCCCAGCACGCCGCCAAACACGATGGCACCGATCAGCCAGGGCCATTCAGACGCTTTCAGGCCGCTGGGCTGCCAGCCCCGGTCGCGGATCAGCCTGACGAGGGTCAAGCCCAGCCCGCTGCCCAGATACAGCAATCCAGCCAGCAGGATCGGCGAGAGGTCCAGGCCCAACACCTTGGCCAGCGGTGTACTCGCCCCAAACAGCGCGGCTGCGCTCAGGGCATAGACAACGTTCAGGTTCATTCGAGGCTCGGCGAGTATTGATTAGTGATGCAGCGCAGTTTGAACCTGCGCTGCATCCCGTCAACCCTTGGAATCAGGCCCGACGCGCCATCAGCAGCACCGAAGCCGCCGCCGACAACAACCCCGCGCAGCAACGGTTGAATAGCCGCTTGCCCCGGGGCTCGGCAAACCAGCGGCGCATGTGCAGGCCCATGTAGGCGTAGGCGCTGATGGCGATCCATTCCAGCATCAGGAACAACGCGCCGAGCAACGCAAACTGTGGCGTCACGGCGCGGGTCGGGTCGACGAACTGCGGCAGGAACGCGGTGAAGATCAGGATCGCCTTGGGGTTGCCGGCCGCCACCAGAAACTCCTGTCGCGCCAGCGCCAACACGCCGACCGACGCACCCGTCGCGGCTTTTTCGACCCCAGGATCGGCGCGCCACAATTGCCATGCGAGGTAAAACAGATACGCCGCGCCAACGATCTTGATGCCGTAGAACAGCAACTCGGACGTTTGCAGCACCACCGCCAACCCGGCCGACGCCAGGGCAATCATCCCGGCAAACGCCAGCAACCGCCCGATCCCCGCCACACAGGAGATGCGGTAGCCGTAGCGGGTCGAGTTGCTGACCGACAGCAGATTGTTCGGGCCCGGCGCCATGTTCAGGGCGAAGCAGGCGGGGATAAACAGCGTGAGCGTGGCGAGGTCCATGACAGGTCTCCGGTAACGAGAGCGGTATTTTTATCATGGGCGGTGAGGGGCTTTCCCCGTACAGCGGTGGACGCAAGTCGCCGTACACTTTTGTTGTTTGTCGTGAGTGCGCGCCCGCTCATTCAACATGATTTGCGGGTGCTTGTTTAAAACCCGTCAGGTTTACTTCCTGAAAGCTACAAATCCTTGCGCCGTTGCCTACGGCTACGCCAGAATCCGCCGGCTTGTGTGCTGTAGACCTTGATTCTATTGTTTCCGTGCCGCTGAACACTCAGCGGTCGGGCTTGGAAACTCGACGGGTAAACGACACGAAGGCACCTCTTCATAACGTATTTTTTCGCATTAAGTGCGTTGCGTTATGGTGGCTGTGCGTGGGAGACCTTATAGGTCTGCCGGGCTCGTTTACCCTGGTTTTCCAACCCGCGTACAGCTGCCACCCCTTCGCTTGGAAACGAACGTGGCAGCCTCACCAGTAAACGAGGTTTCACCATGTTCAAAGTCACACCAAACCCGCCGGACACCGATCCGGTTTCCCCATACGAACCTGACTCAAAGAAGCTCAACGAGGCTGCGGAACGGGCGCTCGACTTCCACTTCCCGTCGAATGCCGATATCAAAGCCACTCCGCGAATACGCAGCGCCCTGTTTTCCGTAGACCCCGAGGCCTCGGCCGAAACCCTGGCGGTTTATCTGGTTGAGACCCTGGCCTCGGTCGATGTGATGGTCCATCAGTTGGTGGATCATCTGGAGGGTGAATCGCGTTACGCGTTGCTGGGTATATCCAACAGCATCATGACGGCGGAGATCACGGCGAACCGGGTGTTGGATAAGATTGATCTGCCCAAGTAGGTGCCGCTTGCTGTGGTGAGTGGCTAACGGATGTTTGGCTGTTCATCAGGGCCAGAAGTGACATAGCCGCGACTCGTACGTTTCAGACGCGAAGAACCCCCAGTGGTCTGCCAATCACTGGGGGCTTTTGTTGGCCGCAAGACCGGCCGGTTTCATCGCCGGTCATGCTCCCCCTGTCACATGTTGCGTATCGCCTCGTTCTCGTTAAGCACGAAATTTCATGAGCTCCTTCCAAATGTAACCGTAGCTGTAGCGAAGCCATGCAACTTTTAACAAGTCGAAGTTACGTCGTAGCCAACTGTTTTTTCGCGCTTTTAGTTCTTTGGCTATTTCATCCAGCAACCATTCATCCTTAAAACCAGTCCAGACAGGAGGGACTGGCGTTTCAAGGTTGCTGAAACACACAGGCGCGACCTCTGAGTACAAAATGTCCTCAACGACCTTTGGGTCATAGCCCCGGATTCGTTCTGCGATAGAGGCGTAGTCGACGGAGCTGTCTACAAAAGCCTCTGCCAGCGCGATCTGGATGCTTGCTCGTTCCGCAGTTGTCAGATGTCCCAATGGGCCAGCTCCTCTAGTTCTGCGTCGAACGTATGCAGTGATGTGACTGCGCCATTTCCGCACCGCACGAGAGCGGTATTTTTATCATGGCCGGCGGGGGGCTTTCCCCGTACAGCGGTGGACGCAAGTCGCCGTACACTTTTGTTGTTTGTCGTGAGTGCGCGCCCGTTCATTCAACATGATTTGCGGGTGCTTGTTTAAAACCCGTCAGGTTTACTTCCTGAAAGCTACAAATCCTTGCGCCGTTGCCTACGGCTGCGCCAGAATCCGCCGGCTTGTGCGCCTTGGGCCTGGGCTCTATCGTTTCCGGGTCGCTGCCAATTCAGCGTCCGGATTTGACCGTCCGACTCAATCAAGGCGCACCAGTGTCCAAGAAAAGTTTCCGGCTTTTTTGCGGTGGCTGTGCGCGGGACATCTTCGGGTGTGCCGGATTCCTTGATTTCCGGTCGGTCAACCCGCGTACAGCTGCCACCTTCATTCGTTTGACCGCGAATGGTGGCAGCTCCACTAATCAAGGAGCATCACAATGTTCAAGGCCACACCCAATCCCCCGGGAACCGACGACGTTTCCCCCTACGAATCCGCCGATTCCAAAAAGCTCAACGAAGCCGCCGAGCGAGCGCTCGACTTCCACTTCCCGTCGAATGCCGATATCAAAGCTATCCCGCGAATACGCAGCACCCTGTTTTCCGTAGACCCCGAGGCCTCGGCCGAAACCCTGGCGGTTTATCTGGTCGAGACGCTGGCCTCTGTCGACGTGATGGTGCACCAGTTGGTGGATCATCTGGAGGGTGAATCGCGTTACGCGTTGCTGGGTATATCCAACAGCATCATGACGGCGGAGATCACGGCGAACCGGGTGTTGGATAAGATTGATCTGCCCAAGTAGGTGCCGCTTGTTGTGGTGAGTGGCTAACGGATGTTTGGCTGTTCATCAGGGCCAGAAGTGACATAGCCGCGACTCGTACGTTTCAAACGCGAAGAACCCCCAGTGGTCTGCCAATCACTGGGGGGGTGTTGGCCACAAGACCGGCCGGTTTCGCCGGGCACCGTCGGTCTACCTCGCAAACCTCCTCGCACCCACCACACACAAAATCACCGCAACGGTAACCCCCAGCATGCCGAGACTAACCTGCTCGTGCAGCAGCGTAGCCGCCAGCGCCAATCCAAAAAACGGCTGTAGCAGCTGCAGCTGCCCAACGGCAGCAATCCCCCCTTGGGCCAGCCCCCGATACCAGAATACAAAGCCGATCAGCATGCTGAAGAGCGACACATACGCCAGGCTCAACCAGGCTGGTGCGCTGATGCCCGAGAACGAAGAGGGCGTCAGCCACCAGGTCAGTGGCGCCACGATCGGCAGCGACACTACCAGCGCCCAGGAAATCACCTGCCAGCCGCCCAGGGTTTTGGAAAGCTTCGCCCCTTCGGCATAACCGAGGCCGCAGGCAAGAATGGCCAGTAGCATCAGGATGTCGCCGGCCGGCGAAGCGGTGAGCCCCTGGGAAACGGCGAACCCGACCACCAGTAAACTGCCCAGGACCGAGAAGAACCAAAAGGCCGGCCGGGGACGCTCGCCGCCGCGCAACACCCCGAACGCGGCGGTCGCGAGCGGCAACATGCCGACGAAGACAATGGAGTGCGCGGACGTCACATATTGAAGCGCGAGCGCCGTCAGCAGCGGAAACCCGACCACCACGCCCAGCGCGACGATGACCAAGGGCAGCATCTGGTGGCGCGCAGGGCGCTTTTCCTTGAACAGCCACAACATGCACAGCGCCAGCACGCCGGCGATGGTGGCTCGGGCGACGGTCAGAAAGACCGGCTCGAATTCCAGGACGGCCACCCGTGTCGCGGGCAGCGAACCGCTGAAGATCAGGACGCCGATGAGTCCATTGATCAACCCGCTGGTGTTCTTTTCCACGGTCTGGTTTTGCAGCTTCGATGTGCGTTCCATTTGGCGTCCACTCAAGGGGCGGGGTTGCGTTCAGCGCATCGTATGACCGACTATCGATACAATCAAAAAATTGTCATGGATACATTTCCCTATGCCTCGCTCCCGGTACAAGTCGCTGGTGGACGCCTTCGCAGCCGATATCCGCTCAGGGCGTTTGCCCCCCGGTACGCGCTTGCCGACTCACCGTTTGCTCGCCGCCAGCCATGGCTTGGCCTTGGTCACTGCCAGCCGGGTCTATGCAGAGCTGGAGGCCATGGGCCTCGTCAGTGGCGAAACGGGGCGCGGGACTTTCGTCCGGGAGACTTCGCTGCC
This sequence comes from Pseudomonas sp. SJZ077, assembly GCF_007993905.1. NCBI lineage: Bacteria > Pseudomonadati > Pseudomonadota > Gammaproteobacteria > Pseudomonadales > Pseudomonadaceae > Pseudomonas > Pseudomonas sp. SJZ077. Next base: position 85,740 of record NZ_VIUJ01000023.1, on the reverse strand, counting down.
GCCCAGCCTGGGCATTCATCAGCCCAGCGTGGCGGCGGGGATGATCGACCTCAACTTCAACTATCCCTCGGTACCGGGGCAGGCCGATCTGCTGCGCAATGCCTTGCGTCAGCTCGCATTGTCCGGTGACCTGGAATCCCATCTGCGCTATCAACCGCACGCGGGGCGCCTGCACGAGCGGGCATCGGTCGCGCGCCATCTGGAGGTGCGCGGGCTGACGGTACAGGCCGAGCAGGTGTTGCTCGTCAGTGGCGCGCAGCATGGTTTGACGGTGGCGTTGATGGCGCTGCTGCAACCGGGGGACGTGATCGCGGCCGACGCCTTGACCTATCCAGGGTTCAAGGTGCTGGCTGAAACGCTGCATCTGGAAGTCGTGCCCATTCCCGGGACCGACACCGGGCCGGATCTGGAGGCGCTGGAAAAGCTCTGCCGGAGCCGATCGGTGCGAGCCGTCTACACCATGCCGACGCTGCACAATCCGCTGGGATGGGTGATGGCCGCCGATCAGCGTGGACGCCTGGTGGCGATTGCGCGCCAGCATGACCTGCACATCATCGAGGACGCTGCCTACGCGTTCCTGGCCGAAGACTCGCTGCCACCGCTCGCGCAACTGGCCCCCGAAAGAACGGTGTACGTTTCAGGCTTTTCCAAGAGCGTCGCCACCGGCCTGCGCGTCGGATTCGTCGCTGCGCCCCTGCAAACCGTGCCCGCACTGGAGCGCACGATCAGGGCGACTACCTGGAATACCCCCGGGGTGATGACGGCGATTGCGTGTGCGTGGATCGATGACGGCACCGTCAGCCAGCTCGAAGCGCAAAAACGTGCAGACGCACAGGCCCGCCAGGCCGTGGCCGATCAGCACCTGGCCGGCCTGCACTTCGTGCGCCATCCATCCTCCTACTTTATCTGGCTGCCCTTGTCGGAAGACGCACGGGCCGACCAGATTGCCATGGCATTGATGCGCGAGCAGGTGGCGGTCTCGACCGCCGAACCGTTTGCGACTTCTGTCCATGTGCCCCACGCAATCCGCCTGGCGCTGGGTTCGGTGGATTTGGGCGCACTTGCCGTGGCACTGGAGAAAGTGAAGCGGGTGGTCGGGGCGTACACGTAGCGAAGTCATTGCCCGGATGTGATCACTTCGCTAGCCACACACCCATAACCACACCCATAACCACAACCATGACCTACGCTTGTTCACAGACACATGTTCAGAGAGCAGGGTTTGCTCCTGAGCGCGATTCAATCGGCACCCCACAAAAATAATATCGGGAGAGTCCCTATGCTTGCCTTGCTCCGTCGATCAAGCCGCTTCATGGCAATTGCCGTCACCGCTGCCGCGCTCGCGGCACCGGCGTTTGCGCTGGACACCGTCAAGTTCATGGCCCCTGGCTCGGTCGGTGGCGGCTATGACCAGACCGCACGGGATCTGGGCAAAGCCCTGGTCGAGGCCAAGGCGGCCAAATCCGTCACCTTCGAGAACAAGGGCGGCGCTGGCGGTACGCTCGGGCTGGCGCAATTTGCCAACAGCACCAAGGGCGACCCGAATGCGCTGCTGGTGGTCGGGGCGATCATGGTCGCAGGTATTGAACAGAACAAACCGCAAATCACCTTGAAGGACGTGACACCGATTGCCCGGCTGTTCACCGAATACAACGTCATTGCCGTACGCAAGGAGTCCGAGTTCAAAACCCTGGAGGACTTGCTCAAAGCCTTCAAGGACAAACCCTCCAGCATCACGTGGGGCGGAGGTTCCAAGGGGTCGATTGATCACATCGGGATCGCCGACCTGGCCGGCAAAATGGGAATCCCCGTTAACAAGGTGAACTACGTGGCGTTCGCGGGTGGGGGCGAAGTGGTGGCGCAGGTACTCGGAGGCCAGATCAAGGTGATCACCGGAGGTTATGCCGAACTGGGCCAATACATCCGCAACGGCCAGTTCCGGGTGCTCGCCATCGGCGCGCCCGAGCGCATTGCCGGCATCGACGCGCCAACGCTCAAAGAGAGTGGTTACGACGTGACTATCGGCAACTGGCGCGGTGTTTACGGTGCCGCGGGCCTCACACCCGAGCAGCGCAAGGAAGTGACGGACGCCGTGCTGGCCGCCGCCGCCAGCGACGGCTGGAAAGCCAATGTCGAGACCAATAAATGGGCGCCCAACCTTCTGACCGGCGATGAGTTCGGCAAATTCGTCGACGAAGAACACGTGCGGTTGCGTGCGATGCTGGTCGAGGTCGGGTTGATTGCGAAATGAACCCGACTCGTAGAATCCTGCCGGTGCAACTGGCGATTGGCCTCGGTGTGGTCGCCATCAGTACAGTGTTGGCGCTCGGCGCCAACCGCTTTCCTGAGGAAATGGGTTTCGTCATCCTTGGCGCTCACGTCTATCCCTACGCATTAGCGGTGTTCCTCGGTGTGGTCGGTCTGTTGCTGTGTTATCAGGCCGTCACCGGTGGTTTTCGCGAATTGGCCGATCACGAAGACGAGTCTGCCAAGGCACTGCCCGGGGGCAAACTCGGGGCTGCCTGGGTGACCGCGGGCCTGGTGGGCGTGGCAGTGCTGATCAACCTCATCGGGTTCGTGCTGTCGGCGGGGTTGTTGTTCGCCTGTTCAGCCCGGGGGTTTGGCAGTCGTCGCCCGGTGCGCGACCTCGCCATCGGCATTGCCCTGACGCTGCCGATTTACTGGCTGTTCAACGCCGGGCTCGGCGTGTCCCTTCCGCCCCTGATCAACGCCTGGATCTGAGGAGGTAAAGCACGGTGGATATTCTCTCAAGCCTGGCCATCGGTTTCGCCGCCGCGCTGACGCCGATCAATCTGATGTGGGGATTCATCGGCTGCCTGCTCGGCACGGCCATCGGTGTGTTGCCGGGGATCGGACCGGCGCTGACCGTTGCGCTGCTGTTGCCGATCACGGCCAAGGTCGACCCCACGGGGGCGCTGATCATGTTCGCCGGGATCTATTACGGCGCTCAGTTCGGCGGCTCGACCACGTCCATCCTGCTCAATACCCCCGGGGAATCGTCGTCCATGGTCACGGCCCTGGAAGGCAACCTCATGGCCCGAAACGGACGGGCAGGGCCGGCCCTGGCGACGGCGGCTATCGGGTCGTTTGTCGCCGGCACCATCGCGACGATCCTGCTCACCTTGTTTGCGCCCATCGTTGCCAGGTTGGCGCTGAAGTTTGGTCCGGCGGAGTATTTTGCGATTCTGGTGCTGTCCTTCACGACGGTGTCGGCAGTGCTCGGCGCTTCGATGCTGCGGGGTTTCGTCTCGCTGGGGATTGGCTTGACGATTGGCTTGATCGGCCTGGATTCGACCTCGGGCATTGCCCGCTACACCCTGGGCGTGCCGGAGTTGGTGGATGGCATTGAAGTCGTGCTCGTGGCAGTCGGTTTGTTTGCCGTGGGCGAGGCGTTGTACAGCTTGCTGTATCAAAAAGAAGAAGCGTCCGGTCGGCACCGGCTGACGTCTTTGTGGATGACGCGCGCCGACTGGAAACGCTCGATTCCCGCCTGGCTGCGGGGCACTCTGATCGGTTTTCCTTTCGGCTCCATTCCGGCCGGTGGCGCTGAAATCCCGACCTTTTTGTCCTATTCGGCCGAACGCAAACTGAGCAAGTTTCCCAAAGAGTTTGCAGGCAGCAAGGGCGAGGGTGCCATCGAAGGCGTTGCCGGCCCCGAGGCCGCCAACAATGCCAGCGCGACCGGTTCCCTGGTGCCGCTGCTGACGCTGGGCATTCCGACTTCCGCCACGGCTGCAATCCTGTTGGCCGCGTTCCAGAACTACAACCTGCAACCGGGGCCGATGCTGTTCCAGACCTCGGGTGATCTGGTCTGGACCCTTGTCGCCTCGCTGTACATCGGCAACGTCATCCTGCTGGTGTTGAACCTGCCGTTGGTGGGGTTGTGGGTCAAATTGTTGCAGATTCCCCGACCGTACCTGAACGCCGGCATTCTGGTGTTCGCCACCATTGGTGTATACGGCATGCGCCACTCTTCGTTCGACTTGCTGCTGATGCTGGCAATCGGTTGGGGCGGGGTGCTGATGCGGCGCTTCGATTTCCCTGTCGCGCCGGTGATCGTGGGCATGCTGCTGGGGCCGATGGCCGAAAAACAGCTGCGCAACGCGTTGTCCATCAGCGAAGGTGACTGGATGATCTTTCTGACGCAACCTATCGCCGCGTCGTTCCTCGCGCTGACCCTGTTGGTGTTGATCGTGCCCCATCTACTGCACGCTCGGGGCATCAAGTTGCATGAGGATGATTAGGCAGTTTTCTTCAATACGCAGGGCAGGGCGCTCAGTACCTTGGGCGCTGGTTTTCCTGAATTGAAGAAGGTGTGCGATGAGTCTGATTATCTCCATGGCCACATTTGCCCTGGTGGCGTCGATAACGCCGGGGCCGGTCAACATTGTCGCGTTGAGTTCGGGGGCGCAGTTCGGCTTTCGCGCCAGTCAGCGGCATGTGGCCGGGGCCACGTTGGGCTTTGTGTTATTGCTGGTGTTGATGGGCCTGGGGCTGCATGAGGTGTTGCGCATCTGGCCCGCGCTGACACAGGTGGTGCAACTGGCGGGCGTGGCGTTTCTGTTGTTCATGGCCTGGAAGCTTGCGGCAGACGATGGTTGCATCGACGCCAAAGAGTCGCGCCGGGCACCGTCGATGCTGTATGGCGCGGTGATGCAATGGCTTAACCCGAAAGCCTGGCTGGCGTGTGTGGCGGGCATGGGCGCCTTCGTCGCGGACGGCGAGGCGCGGTTGGTCTGGCAGTTTGCAGCGGTGTATCTGGTGATTTGCTACGTGTCGGTGGGGTGCTGGGCGTATGCCGGAACTTTTCTGCAGGGTTATCTGAATAACCCTGCAGGCATGCGCTTGTTTAACCGCGTCATGGCGCTATTGCTGGGGGCGAGTGCCGTGTATCTGCTGGTTTCCTAGCCCCGGCCACTCACCTCAATCGAGACCGTGCAGCAAACTGAACTCATTTTTTATCAACGGCGTGCTTAGCCTCGATACTGTCCCGGTGTCGCTGCCAGATGCTGTTTGAATACCCGCTGGAAATGCGCCTGATCGGCAAATCCCGCTTCCAGTGCTACCTCCGCAATCAACTTGCCATTGCGCAGTTGATCACGGGCGAACTGGATACGCCGGTTGACCAGAAAGGCATGGGGCGTCATGCCGTAATGGTGCTTGAAGGCGCGAATCAGGTAGGACGGAGACAGTTGAGCCGCGTCGCAAATATCCTCGAGCTTGAGTGGGTGTGTACAGTTGTCACGAATGTAGTCGGCGGCCCGTTCCAGCTTGAAATTGGGTTCGCGCAACGCTTGACCGACCGGGTTTAGCCGCTGTTGCACATCGGTAAAAAACTCTACCGCCGCACTGTGTTTGCACAACACGTCCTGCCAGGGATCAACCAGTATTTCGTACAAACTGTTGAGGCCGTCGAACAGGTTGCCATCGCGGGTGTGGGTGACGGAAAACCGCCTGAAGGCGGAGTCCTGGCTGAAGCCGAGCTGACGCTGCAAATCGGTCAGCCAAGGCGTTTCGACGTACAGCATCAAGTATGACCACGGCTGGTCGTCGATCGGATTGCAGGCATGGACATCATCAGGGTTCATCAACACCACGGTGCCGGCGCTGACCTGGAACTGCGCTTGCTCATGAAGGTAAGTACTGCGCCCGGCGGTGATCGCACCGATGGAAAAGTGCTCGTGGGAATGCCGGGTGTAGCAGACCTCGCGGCCGTCGGCGATGGAACGGGCCTCGATGAAGGGCAGGGCATCGTCTCGCCAGAAACGGGGTGCTGTGTCAGCGTCTTTGGCAAAGGTGTGCTTCATCGTCAATGTCCTCGGCAGGCCAGCAACGGAGTGTATTAGCTCTCGCCGTCAAAGGCTCGTCGCAACGCGGCAATGTCGAGCTTTTTCATCTGCATCATGGCTTGCATGGCGCGTTGGGATTTCTTCGTGTCGGGGTCTTTGAGCATGTCCATCATGGCGACCGGCACGATCTGCCAGGACAAGCCGAATTTGTCCTTGACCCAACCGCACTGCTCGTTCTGCGGATGGGCGGAAAGCGAGCCCCAGAAATAGTCGACTTCTTCCTGGGTCTGGCAGTTGACCTGAAACGAAATCGCTTCGCTGAACGCGAACACCGGGCCGCCATTGAGGCCTGTCATGGGCTGCCCGTCGAGTTCGAAGCTGACCGTCATCACAGAGCCTTCGGGCATGCCATGAACCTCCTGGCCGGCCTTGCCGTAGTGAGTGATGGCAGTGATTTTCGAATGATCGAAGATCGAACAGTAAAACTTCGCCGCCTCTTCGGCCTGATTGTCGAACCAGAGGCAGGGCGTCAGTTTTTGCACGCGTTGCATGATGATGCTCCTCTACGGGTGATTCATGCTGGATTATCAGCGTAGCCAGCTTGTAGTCGATTGGCTGGACCGTAGATCGACATTTACCCTCAGGTCTTGGTGTGCGATTGAGTCAAAATGACACTTATGTGAGTCATATAGACCATTAACGAGAGTGGTCGTTATGACTCATATCGCTTCAGGGTGCTGATTTGGAAGGATTAAAAAACTGGCATGAGACTTGATACGTAAAACGTACAACTGAACTGCTTCAGGAGTACGGAAAAATGTTCGAGTTCTTCAACAATCCTCAGAACGTTCTGAACCTGTCGAGTCGCGTGCTGGGCGCGGGTCTGGCACTGCTTTTGGCGGGCATCTACGGCGCGTATCTCTACGGCGGCCATGTGCCAATCGTGGCGCTGGTGATGATGCATGCCATGACCATCGTCGGGCCGACCTTGCTCAAGATCGGCTATGTGATGCGCCTGCTGGCCCAGCATCGGTTGAGTAAAGGTTTGGTCAGGGCGTTGGCCTGATGCGCAAACTCGCCGCTGCACCCCTTTTCAGTCTCGGCTTTCGACCCTTCTTTCTGGCGATCACCGGTGCGAGCCGGGTGTTTCCGGTACCGTTTTCCGGGTGGGGGCTGGGCTCTCGGCGCTGTTGTGGAGCGGCGCTTTCGGCCTGTTTCTCATGCACTACACCGCCATCCTGTTGAGGCCGAGACTCTAATGCCCGAGGCCGCCGCGATCAGCGATCCACTGCGTGGCCATGTCGATGAAGGCGCGCAGTTTCGGTTGAGTCTGGGTACGGCTGGGGAAGTACAGGTACAACCCCGAACTCAGCGGCACAAACGGCTGCAGCACTCGCTCCAGCTGACCGTTCGCCAGCTCGTCGATGATCTCCAGGTTGCAGGCGTAAGCTAATCCGAGCCCGTTTCGGGCGGCGCTGATCAGTAGCTTGCGATCATTGACGAGCACGCCACTCTCGACGCCCACCGTGAAGTCTCGCCCGTCGCGGCGAAATTCCCAGCGATGCGCGCTGCCGGAGCTGGCGAAGCGGAAGCCGATGCACGCATGCCGGGTCAGCTCTTCCGGGCTGAGCGGTTTGCCGGCCTTGGCGAAGTACGCTGGCGAACCTACCACCGACCATTGCAGGTCCGGTGTCAGGCGCACGGCGATCATGTCTTTCTCGATGGACTCTCCCAGCCGGATCCCGGCATCGAAACCGCTTTCCATCAAGTCGACTGTGGCGTCGTCCAATGAAATGTCGAGGCCGACCTGCGGATAAGCCTGGCGAAACAGCGGCATCAGCGGCTCGATCAACAAGGCGCCGGACAGGCGTGGCGCGGTGATGCGCAACGTGCCCATCGGTTGGTCGCGAAAACCGCTGAGCACCGCCAGGGCTTCGTCGATTTCACTGGCCGCCGGACGCAAGCGAGCGAACAGGCTGGCGCCAGCCTCGGTCAACGCCACCCGGCGCGTAGTGCGCTGGAACAGCAACACGCCGGTGCGCCGCTCGAGCAGTTTGATCGCGTGGCTGACCGCCGTGGGCGTCACCGCCAACCGGGTGGCGGCGAGGGTGAAGCTTTTGTGCTCGGCCACCGCCAGAAACTCGGTCAAGCCATCGAAAGGATCGTGATTCATATCGGCGCCATTATGAAAGACAGTTTCATAGTGCTTGTAACACGAGGGCATTTTTCAGACCAATCTTCCTGCGTACCTTGTGCTCACCCCAACCCGAACAAGGAACTCGATTCATGACCACTTCCCACACCTTCAAACGTGTCTGGCTTATCACTGGCGCTTCCCGCGGTATCGGCGCCAAGATCGCGGCCGCTGCACTGGCCAATGGCGACGCCGTGGTGGCCACCGCCCGTGATGCCAGCAGCGTCACCCAACGTTTCGGCACTCAACCCGCGTTGCTCGCCGTGTCCCTGGATGTCACCAACGAAGCGCAAGGCGTTGCGGTCGCCAAGGCCGCCATCGAGCATTTCGGGCGCATCGATGTGTTGGTCAACAACGCCGGCTTTGGTTTGCTGGGCGCGGTGGAAGAAGCCAGCGCCGATGAAGTGCGCCGCGTGTACGAAACCAACGTCTTCGGTTTGCTGAACATCACTCGGGCCGTGTTGCCATACATGCGCGCCGCCCGCAGTGGGCATGTGATCAACCTGTCTTCGGTGGGGGGTTACGCGTCGGGGCCGGGGTTTGGCGTCTATTGCTCGACCAAGTTTGCCGTCGAAGGCCTGAGCGAGGCGTTGCACGCCGAGTTGGCACCTGTGGGCGTCAAAGTCACCGTGGTTGAGCCTGGATACTTCCGGACCGAGTTCCTCGAGGGCAACTCCCTGGTCGAATCCCCGTCGACGATTGCCGACTACGACAGCACGGCGGGTGAGGTGCGCAAAATTGCCAAGGCCGTGACCCTGAACCAGCCGGGCGACCCGGACAAGCTCGCCCAGGCCATGATCACCCTGGTGGAAGCAAAAAAGGCACCGCTGCGCTTGCCGCTGGGCAGTGATTGCGTCGCGGCGATCGAAGCCAAGAACGCCTTCGTCGCTGATGAATTGCAGACGTGGCGCGAGGTGTCGGTGTCCACCGACTACTGATCGCAATCTTTGTGGCCAGGGAGCTGCTGTGGCGAGGGAGCTTGCTCCCGCTGGGCTGCGAAGCGGCCCCAAGCCCTCCAAACCCGGTACATCAGAAAAACCGTGTTAGCTGGTTTTGCGAGGCTTCGCCGCCGAGCGGGAGCAAGCGCCCTCGCCACAAATGCCCACCAGGCACAAAAGCCCGCTAGCCGCTCAAGCGCCATCACTACAAAACCTCATTCCAAGGCCACCCATCAAGGTGGCCTTTTTTTGACCGGTGGTCGATGAACCGGTCTCGCCCGGCATTTTGCGCTTAGCTGTAGGGATAACCGGAGGCGCGCGTAGGCATTCCGTGTCACAGCGACGCCCCTTCAGAACACCGTGAGTCTGAGGAAATTCGCAATGCTGACCCTGAATATCAACGGCAAGGATCAGGAGTTGGATGTCCCCGCGGACATGCCGCTGCTCTGGGTCCTGCGCGATGTCGCGCACCTGACCGGGACCAAATTCGGTTGCGGCATGGCCCAGTGTGGCGCCTGCACCGTACACGTCGACGGCGCGCCGCTGCGCTCGTGCATCACGCCCGCCACCGCGGTGGCCCACGGGCAAAAAATCCTCACCATCGAAGGCCTGTCCACTGACGGTTCGCACCCAGTGCAGCAAGCCTGGGCCGAACTCGACGTGGTGCAGTGCGGTTACTGCCAGTCCGGGCAAATCATGTCCGCCGCCGCGCTGCTGGCGAAAATCCCCAAACCCACCGACAGCGACATCGATCAGGCGCTCTCCGGCAATATCTGCCGCTGCGGCACCTACCCAAGGATCCGCGCCGCGGTCAAACGCGCCGCCGAGATCGGTTGATGCCACGTTGAAGGGAGTCTGAACATGAACAGCATCAACCCGGTGTCACGTCGCGGTTTTCTCAAGGGCAGCGCGCTGTTGGGCGGAGGTCTGGTGGTGGCGTTCGTCATTCCCGGCGCCCATCGCTTTGCCGTGGGGGCGGAGAATGAAGGCAACGTGTTTGCGCCCAATGCGTTTTTACGGATCGGCAACGACAACGTCGTCACCGTACTGCTCGGCCACTCGGAAATGGGTCAGGGCATCTGGACCGGCCTCACCATGCTGATCGCAGAAGAGCTGGACGCCGACTGGTCGAAAATCCGCGTCGAACATTCACCCGCCTCGGCGGCTGACTACGGCATGGCGGGTTTCGGCGGAATGCAGATCACCGGCGGCTCGACCTCGACCTGGATGGAGTTCGATCGCTATCGGCAAGCCGGCGCGGCAGCGCGTCTGATGCTGGTCGACGCAGCCGCCAAGCGTTTCAACGTCGCGCCCTCGGCGATTCACACCGAGTCAGGCGTGGTCATTGCCGGCGACAATCGCGCGACCTACGGCGAACTGGCGGACGACGCCGGCAAGCTGCCGGTGCCGGATCCGGCCTCGATCAAGTTCAAAGAAGCCAAGGACTGGAAACTGATCGGCAAACCCACCAAGCGCCTGGACACCCCGGAGAAAATCACCGGCCGGGCCAAGTTCGGCATGGACGTGCAATTTGAGGGCTTGATGACCGCCATGGTCGCCCGCTCACCCGTGTTTGGCGGCAGCGTCAAATCTTTCGAAGGCGCCGAAGCGCTGGCCGTGCCGGGCGTGCATAAAGTGGTGCAGGTGCCCACCGGCGTGGCGGTGATTGCCGACCATTACTGGGCGGCGAAGCTGGGGCGCGATGCGCTGAAGGTCGAGTGGGACCTGGGGCCGAATGCCGGCCTCGACAGCCAGAAATTGCTGGAAAGCTTCCGCAAACTCGCGACCACGCCTGGCGTCTCGGCCAGCAAGGCCGGGGATACCACCGCCGCGCTGGGCAAGGCGGCCAAGACCGTCGATGTCGAATACAGCGTGCCGTACCTGGCCCATGCGCCGATGGAGCCGCTCAATTGCACGGTGAAAATCAGCAAGGACAAGTGCGAGATCTGGACCGGCACGCAGTTCCAGACCCTGGATCAAATGATCGCGGGCAAGATCACCGGGCTCAAACCTGAGCAGGTTGAAATCCACACCGAATTCCTCGGCGGCGGCTTCGGTCGTCGGGCCAATCCGACCTCGGACTTTGTCGCTGAAGCCGTGCAGGTCGCCAAGGCGGCAGGCGGGCCGGTGAAAACCGTCTGGTCCCGGGAGGATGACGTCCGCGGCGGTTATTACCGCTCGGCGTTCCTGCATCAGGCACGAATCGGCCTGGATGCTGGCGGCATGCCCGTGGCCTGGAAGCATGTGATGGTCGGTCAGTCGATCATGGCCGGCACCATGATGGAGGCGACGATGGTCAAGGACGGTATCGACAAGACCTCGGTCGAAGGCGTTGCCGACAGCCCGTACCTTGAAGACCTGGCCAATCACCAGGTGGAACTGCACTCGCCGACTACCGGCATCAGCGTGTTGTGGCTGCGTTCGGTGGGGCACAGCCACACGGCGTTTGTCATGGAGTCGTTGATTGATGAACTGGCGGAGGCGGCTGGCAAGGATCCGGTGGAATACCGACGAACCTTGCTCAAGGCGCATCCGCGACATTTGGGTGTGCTGAACCTCGCCGTCGAAAAAGCCAACTGGAAGGCGGAACTGCCGGACGGCCATGCCTTGGGTGTGGCGGTGCATGAGTCTTTCGGCAGTTACGTCGCGCAGGTCGCTGAGGTGTCCCAGGACAACCTGCAAATCCGCGTGCACCGGGTGGTGTGCGCGGTGGACTGCGGGATTGCGGTCAACCCGATGAGCATCGCGGCGCAGATGGAGTCCTGCATCACCTTCGGCCTCGGCTTTACCTTGCACAGCAAACTGACGTTCAAGGACGGCCAGGTGGTGCAATCCAATTACCACGACTATCAGGTGCTGCGGCTCAACGAAATGCCGGTGGTCGAAGTGCATATCGTGCCGAGCACTGAACGGTCCGGCGGTATTGGCGAAGCCGGCGTCCCACCCACGGCGCCGGCAGTGGCCAACGCGGTGTTCACCCTGACCGGGCAGCGCTTGCGGGAACTGCCGTTGCAACTGTCGGGGGTGTGAGATGAGACGACATCTGATTCTGGGGACGGTGGTGTTGATCGGCTTGGTCAGCTATGCCGAGCACCTGTTTGCTGACGATAAGGAAGCCATCAAGGCGTTTGATACGGTGCAGAAGGTCTTTCAAAGTCCGCGTTGCCAGAACTGTCATATCCCGGGCGATTCGCCGTTGCAGTTCGACGCAGGCATCCCCCATGCCATGAGCGTAGTGCGCGGGATGGACGGCAAGGGCGCAGCGGGTTTGCCCTGCTCGACCTGTCACGCCGAGGCCAATCCGCCCGCCAGTTACGGGCCGCATACACCACCGGGGGCGCCGCACTGGAGCTTGCCGCCCGCGGCGCACAAGATGGCCTGGATCGGGCTGCCAGCCGACCAGTTGTGCGCGATGATCAAGGATCGCTCCAGTAATGGTGACCGTGATTTCGCGGCCCTGATCAAGCACGTCACCGAGGACAAACTGGTGCTCTGGGGCTGGAATCCGGGTGAGGGAAGGGCGCCGGTACCGGTGCCGCACGACATTTTCGTCACCCAATTCAAGCTGTGGGCGACCGCTGGAGGCCCGTGTCCGGTGCAGGGCAGTTGACCGGCGGTCCGTTAACAGGGAGTCAAACCGGGTATGCACGACTCTAAAGTACATACCCGCCAATGGAGTGAGTCATGCTGATCCCAGGCAAACCGGTCAAGCGCGGTGCTTGTACAGACCCGTTACGTTCGCCACTGCAGGAGCGTGAGCTGCTGCGTGACCTGGCCCGCAAGGCCGAGCAAGAACTGATGGGCGTGCAGATGGCGAGCATGGACGAGTTGACGCTGCTGCCCAACCGCCACGGTTTTACAGCGCTGGCCCAACAGGGGATGGACGCCTGCCAGCAACTGGGGCTGCCGGCGACGCTGCTGTTTTTCGACCTCGATAACTTCAAGCGAATCAACTATCTGTACGGGCGCGCCGAGGGTGATCACGCCCTGAAGACCTTCGCTGACGTGCTGCGTATCGCCTTTCGCGAAAGCGATGTGATTGGTCGACTGGGCAACGATGAGTTTGTCGCCCTGTTGACGGGTGCAAGCGTTGTTGAGCTGTCCGCGATCAAGGCCCGGCTCGAAGAAATACTCGCCGAGCGCAATGCCACGGCGAATCGCAGTTTTGCCATTCACTTCAGCATTGGCCAGGTCGAGTTTGATGCTCGGCTAAACCCGACAGCGGAAGACGTGTTGACCCTGGCCGATAAGGCGATGCACGACACGGATCATTGCTGAGCGGCGCCTTGCAACGCTGCGGCAACGTAGGCGGCCGTTCGCAACAGGCGGCCATCGTCCCTGAACTTCCCGATGATCTGTAGCCCGACCGGCAACATGGGGTGGGCGCGCACCAGCGGGACGTTCACCTGCGGCCAGCCAAACGCCCCCCAGAACTTGATGAAATCCGACGGTCCGGTGCTTTCCAGGCCCATCGGCGCGACCATCCCGCAGGAGGCGCCGAGCATGGCGTCGAACGGTTGGCAAAGCTCATTCAAACGGGGCGCAAGGGTGGCCAGGCGCGCCTTGGCAGCGGATTCCTGCTCCCAGGTTGTTGCCGCCGCTCGCTCGAACATGGCCAGTGTCGATGGGCTCAGTTGAGCACGATGGCGTTGGAATTCCTTGGCCAGCGAGCGGGCACCTTCGCAATCGTTGATCAGCTGATGGTCGTCGAACACTGCGGCAAACTCATCGGGCAGTTCCAGTTCGCTCACATAATGGCCGGCGCTGCGCAACTGATCCGTGGCCTGCTCCAGAGCGCAGGCCACCTCGGCGTCCACCTGATCCCAGCGTGAGGTGCGGCAGAAACCCAGCCGCAGTGGACGCCGCTCGACGTCCGGCACTACAAAACCGGGAATCAACACCCGCGCCACAAGGTGCAGATCGCGCACCGATCGTCCATACCAGCCCACGGTGTCGAAGCTCGGCGCCAGCGGCTTTACACCTTCCAGCGACACCAGTCCCAGGGACGGTTTGTAGGCGAAGAGACCGCAATAGGACGCCGGCTTGAGCAACGAGCCCGCTGTTTGGGTGCCCAGCGCCACCGCAAAGAAACCCGCTGCCATCCCCGCCGCCGAACCCGCGCTGGAGCTGCCCGGCGTGCGAGCGAGATCGTGAGGATTTCGGGTCGGGCCAGTGTGCATGTAGGCAAATTCGGTGGTGTGGGTCTTGCCCATGATCAGCGCCCCGGCCTGGCGCAGCAGCGTCACGACGTGGGCATCCCGGGACGGTTGATGGTCGGCGTAGATGGGCGAGAAGAATTGCGTGGGATAGGCGGCCGTGTCGAAGATGTCCTTGATGCCGACGGGGACGCCGGCCAGCAGGCCGCGCCCGGTGATCTGCGCAGCATCGGCACGCACCTGCCGGTCGTCGAACGAGACGAACGCCTGAATCTCCGGCTCCCGCGCCTGAATGCACTCAAGAAAGGATTCGGCGATGGCGGCAGCGGTCGTATCGCCATTGACTACCGCTTCACTGAGGGTGGTCGCGTCAAGGGCTGGGCGGTTCATTTGGCGAACAACTGGCTGATGTTTTTAAATGCCTTGAACTCCAACGCGTTGCCGCAAGGGTCGAAGAGAAACATCGTGGACTGCTCGCCCACCAATCCCTGAAAGCGGATGCCTGGCTCGATCACGAAGCGTGTCCCAAGGCCTTTCAAGCGCTCGGCCAGCGCCTCCCATTCCGCTATCCCCAGCACCACACCGAAATGCGGTACCGGTACGTCATGACCGTCCACGGCATTGGTGTGCGCCGCTTCCTGTGAAGCGTTTTTCGGTGCCAGGTGTATCACCAGTTGATGGCCGAAAAAGTTGAAGTCGACCCAATGCTCGCTGGAGCGGCCTTCTTCAAGACCGAAGACTTCGCCATAGAAACGCCGGGCAGCGGCCAGATCGTAAACCGGTACAGCCAAGTGAAAAGGGGAGAGTTGCATCGGATTCGCCTCGGATTGTCAGGAGATGAGGCTGAGTTTAGCGCTATGATTTTTGATTGAAAGACGATAGTTTTTGCGTCGAGCTCAAATTATTTCGATCAATCGAGAAGTCCAATGCTGCGCGAATTGAAAACCTTCGTCGCCGTCACACGCTACGGCACATTCGCCGCCGCCGGCATGCACATCGGTCTGACGCAGTCGGCGGTCAGCGCGCAGATGCGCAACCTGGAAAAGGCGCTGGGCATCCGCCTGTTCGATCGCACCGGGCGACAGGCGATTCTGAATGCCGCAGGGCAACGGGCATTGCCGATGGCACAGCAGATCCTCGACACGTTTAGCCGGATGGCCGTCAGTGAGGACGTCAGCGAGTACCGTGGCGAGTTGAAAATCGGTGCGGTGGCCACGGTCCAGACCGGGTTGCTACCTCAGGCATTTTTGCGCTTGAGGGAGCAGGCACCGCTGCTGGAACCGAAACTGGTGCCGGGCGTGTCGTTGAGCCTGCTGAGTCAGGTCGATACGGGTGAGGTGGATCTGGCGATATTGATCAAGCCGCCCTTCGAACTGCCCAAGGAGCTGTCGGCGCAGGTGATTCGCCGGGAACCGTTTGTATTGATCGTGCCGATGGATCTTGAGGGCGATGATCCGCTGCAGATCCTCGCGAGCCAGCCGCACGTGCGGTACGACCGTAACTCATTCGGAGGGCGCCTGATTACGCGATTTTTGCGTGAACAGCAGATTGATGTGCACGTGGCGATGGAGATGGATGAGCTGGAAGCCATTGTGAAAATGGTTGAATGCGGGTTTGGCGTTTCACTGCTGCCCGAGGCCGGGTTATGGCTTGAACATGGGGCGAAAGTCAGGATCATTGCGCTGGGCGAGCTGACGTTTTATCGGGAGATTGTCTTGTTGCAGCGCTACAGCCAACGCACACAGCCGATCCAGCTGTTGTTTGCCAAGTGCCTGACGCAACCTCCTGGCTAACGCAGGCGTGCAGTGTATGTGCTGTAAAGAATGAATTTTGGCTCTTGAAGACAGTAAGACTGTTATTTATGACAGTGATATGCGTGTCGGCTTTCGCATTAGGGTGGCGCTGTCAAACGGATCTGGCTGTCGGGATGGATGTTTGTTGGCATTCCCCTGATTGCATGGAGCCCTTACTTCAGGAGGATAACGGCATGACAGCGCAAGCCAACACGCAGCAAGCACCAGGTGACCTGGATGTGGGATTTGCTGACAACGGTATGATCAATATTCCCCAAGGTTCGTCTCAGTGTGTCGTTGAAACATCTGCCGGCAAACTTCTTTACGTGGCTCAAACAGGCCGTGTCTCATGGGTTTATCGGGCCATGGCTGATGGCACTTCCGATCCGACCTTCCAACCGTTCGCGTGGGACTTCGCCAAAGGCCAATTCGAAAGTGTCACACGTTTACTTGCTCGAAGAGACGGCAAATTCCTGTTGATTGGTAACTCGGGTAATGAGCCCTTTATCCGGCAGGCTGCGATCACGCGATTCAACGAGGGAGGAAGTCCTGATTTAGTCTTTGGCACAAAAATGCTGCCTTTACCCGTAGACCCCGTCCCTCCGGAGCAGGGTTTGCAGACATTCGGACCTACGGGATGCCTCACTGCTGACAACCATGTGTTAGTGGCCGCAAGTTACCAATTGGCGGACAGCGAGGGCACAACTATCGATTCGGCAGGTAGGGTATACACCCTGGATGACCAAGGTCATCCAGACACTGGATTTGAAGTCAGATTCAAGGGGCCGATTACAACGATTCATAGTATCGGCGTCCTGTCAGACGGGCGCATCGTTGTGTTTGGGATTGTTGACCGCCCGGCATCAGGCACATCAGTGCCGAACGCGGTCTTGGCTTGCTACAACCGAGACGGCACGTTGAACAAAACCTTCGGCATTGACGGATTTTGGGAAGACAAAAGCTACGCTGGTTTTGGCTCGATGGTGGTGGATGATGACAAGATAATCATCGCCGCTGTCACGTCGATTAATAACGATGGCAACCGTTATGTTTCCGTGCAACGAGTATTGGGTGATGGCACCTCGGATAAGACCTTTAACAACGGAGCGCCGTTGGTGGTTGATCTGGGTTCCGGCTTTATAAACATCCCGACCATCACCGTACAGCCGGATAAAAAAATCGTGGTCGCAGGGAGTGAGAATTTTCCTGTGCAAAACCTGTACTGGCTGCGTACCACCGAGGGCGGTGAGCTAGACACTTCTTTCGGTGATTCTGGGGTGGTTCGACAGCAAGCTGGCCGGGTGAATGACATTATTGTCCAGCGCACCGGCAATCGACTCATCCTCGCGGTTAATCTGGACTCAAGTGAAGCTCAAGGTCCGAAAGTCTTGGGTATCCTGAGCTGATAGCGTCTTTACGACCACGCAAGCCACAAATCCTTGTGGGAGCGAGCCTGCTCGCGATTGCAGTGTGTCAGTCAACATCAATACTGAATGTCAGACCGCAATCGCGAGCAGGCTCCCACAGGGGATTTGCGTCGGGCATTGATAATGCAGGCATAAAAAACCCGCCAGACGAGGCGGGTTTCTTATTGGCTAGCGGAAGATCACTCTTCCAGGCTACCCATCGCAGTGGTGTTGAAGCCACCGTCTACATACATGATTTCGCCGCTGATGCCGGACGCCAGGTCCGAGCACAGGAAGGCGCCGGCGTTGCCGACTTCGTCGATGGTGACGTTGCGACGCAGCGGGGTTTGCGCTTCGTTGGCGGCCAGCATCTTGCGGAAGTTCTTGATGCCGGAAGCGGCGAGGGTGCGGATCGGGCCAGCCGATACGCAGTTGACGCGGGTGCCGTCCGGGCCCAGGGAGCCGGCCAGGTAACGCACGCCGGCTTCCAGCGAAGCCTTGGCCATGCCCATTACGTTGTAGTTCGGCATGGTGCGCTCGGCACCCAGGTACGACAGGGTCAGCAGGCTGCCATTGCGGCCTTTCATCATTTCGCGGCCAGCTTTGGCCAGGGCCACGAAGCTGTAGGCGCTGATGTCGTGAGCGATGCGGAAACCTTCACGGGTGGTGGCTTCGGTGAAGTCGCCATCCAGTTGGTCGCCCGGGGCGAAGCCGACGGAGTGCACGATGCAATCCAGTCCGTCCCACTTCTTGCTCAGCTCAACGAAAACCTTGGCGATTTCTTCATCGCTGGCCACGTCGCACGGGAAGCACAGGTCAGGGTTGGAACCCCAGCTTTGTGCGAACTCTTCGACACGACCCTTGAGTTTGTCGTTCTGATAAGTGAAGGCAAGCTCAGCGCCCTCGCGATGCATGGCGGCAGCGATGCCGGATGCGATGGACAGCTTGCTGGCGACACCGACGATCAGTACGCGCTTACCGGCGAGAAAACCCATGTGTTGCTCCTCTCTTTCAGGTTATTGCGCAGTGGCCGGAGCCAAGAAAGCGGCTTCCAGCAACTGCTGTGTATACGGATGTTGGGGGGCGGCAAAGATACTTTGCGCGTCTCCCTGTTCGACCACTTGGCCCTGCTTGACCACCATCAGCTGGTGGCTCAGCGCCTTGACGACAGCCAGGTCATGGCTGATAAACAGATACGTCAGGTTGTACTTGGTTTGCAGTGAGCGCAGCAGCTCCACCACTTGGCGTTGCACGGTGCGGTCGAGGGCCGATGTCGGCTCGTCCAGCAAAATCAACGCCGGTTTTAGCACTAATGCCCGGGCAATGGCGATTCTCTGCCGCTGCCCACCGGAAAATTCGTGGGGGTAGCGGTTCCGGGTTTCCGGGTCCAGGCCTACCTCCTTCAATGCCGCAATAATCGCTTGTTCCTGTTCCGCCTCGGTGCCCATCTTGTGGATCCGCAGGCCTTCGCCGACGATCTGGCTCACGCACATCCGTGGGCTCAGGCTGCCAAACGGGTCCTGAAACACCACCTGCATCTCCCGGCGCAACGGCCGAACCTCGGCCTGCGTCAGGCAGTCTAGCTGCTTGCCTTCAAACCGGATGGCGCCTTTGCTGCCGATCAGCCGCAAAATCGCCAAACCCAGTGTCGACTTGCCCGAACCGCTTTCTCCCACAATCCCCAGGGTCTGGCCCTGAGGCAGGCTGAAATTGATCCCGTCCACCGCTTTGATGTGGTCAACGGTCTTTTTCAGAAAGCCTTTCTTGATCGGGAACCAGACTTTCAGGTCCTCGACCTGCAGCAGCGGCGGGCCAATCACGTTGGTCGCAGGCGTCCCGCTGGGCTCCGCTGCCAGCAGTTCCCGAGTGTACGGATGCTGCGGCGCGCGGAACAACTCTTCGCACGATGCCTGTTCGACGATGCAACCGCGCTGCATGACACATACGCGATGCGCAATTCTTCGTACAAGGTTCAAATCATGACTGATCAGTAGCAATGCCATGCCCAGGCGGGCCTGCAATTCCTTGAGCAATTCGAGGATTTTCAGCTGAACGGTCACGTCCAGCGCGGTGGTTGGCTCGTCGGCAATCAGCAGTTCCGGCTCGTTGGCCAGGGCCATGGCAATCATCACCCGCTGGCGCTGGCCACCGGACAACTCGTGGGGTAAAGCCTTGAGGCGCTTGTGCGGTTCAGGAATGCCGACCATTTCCAGCAATTCCAGGGTGCGCCTGGTCGCCACTTTGCCGACAAGGCCCTTGTGAATGCCCAGCACCTCGTTGATCTGCTTCTCGATCGAGTGCAGCGGATTGAGCGAGGTCATCGGTTCCTGGAAGATCATCGCGATCCGGTTGCCGCGGATGTGGCGGATGGTTTTCTCTTTCAGACTCAGCAGGTCTTGCCCGGCATACTCGATGGTCCCGGACGGATGCCGGGCGAGCGGGTAGGGCAGCAGTCGCAGGATCGAATGCGCGGTCACCGATTTGCCTGAGCCGCTTTCGCCAACCAGGGCCAGGGTTTCGCCGCGCTTGATGTCGAAGCTGACGCCTTCCACCACCCGCTGGCAGTGATCGCCGACGACGAATTCGACGGCCAGGTCGCGCACTTCGATCAGATTGTCCTGATTCATTTCACTTCCTCGGGTCGAAGGCATCGCGAGCGGACTCGCCGATGAACACCAGCAAACTCAACATCAATGCCAACACGGCAAACGCGCTCATGCCCAGCCACGGTGCTTGCAGGTTGGATTTGCCCTGGGCCACCAGTTCACCCAGGGACGGCGCACCCGGCGGCAAACCGAAGCCCAGGAAGTCGAGGGCGGTCAGGGTGCCGATGGCGCCGGTCAAAATGAACGGCATGAAGGTCATGGTCGAAACCATGGCGTTGGGCAGGATGTGGCGGAACATGATCGCGCCATTCTGCATCCCCAGCGCACGGGCCGCGCGCACATATTCCAGGTTACGCCCGCGCAGGAACTCGGCGCGCACCACGTCCACCAGGCTCATCCACGAGAACAGCAGCATGATGCCCAGCAGCCACCAGAAGTTCGGCTGCACGAAACTGGCGAGAATGATCAGCAAATACAACACCGGCAGCCCGGACCAGATTTCCAGGAAACGCTGCCCGGCCAGATCCACCCAGCCGCCATAGAACCCCTGCAAGGCCCCGGCGATCACGCCGATGATCGAGCTGAGAATGGTCAGGGTCAGGGCAAACAGTACCGAAATGCGGAAGCCGTAAATCACCCGCGCCAACACATCGCGGCCCTGATCGTCGGTGCCCAGCAGGTTGTCGGCCGAAGGTGGCGCCGGCGCCGGGACTTTCAGATCGTAATTGATGCTTTGGTAGCTGTAGGGGATCGGCGCCCACAGCACCCAGGCATCCTTGGCCTTGAGCAATTCACGGATGTACGGGCTCTTGTAGTTGGCCTCCAGCGGAAATTCGCCGCCGAACGCGGTTTCCGGGTAGCGCTTGAGCGCCGGGAAATACCAGCCGTTGTCGTAATGCACCACCAGCGGTTTGTCGTTGGCAATCAGTTCTGCGCCGAGGCTCAGGCCGAACAGCACCAGAAACAGCCACAGCGACCACCAGCCACGCTTGTTGGCCTTGAACAGCTCGAAACGCCGGCGATTGAGCGGGGACAGATTCATCTCAATGCTCCCGGCTTTCGAAGTCGATGCGCGGATCGACAAAGGTGTACGTCAAATCGCCAATCAGTTTCACCACCAGCCCCAGCAACGTGAAGATAAACAGCGTGCCGAACACCACCGGGTAATCGCGGTTGATCGCCGCTTCGAAACTCATCAAACCGAGACCGTCCAGGGAGAAGATTACTTCCACCAGCAGCGAGCCGGTGAAGAAGATCCCGATAAACGCCGACGGGAAGCCGGCGATCACCAGCAGCATCGCATTGCGGAACACATGACCGTAAAGCACACGGTGATTGGTCAGGCCCTTGGCCTTGGCAGTGACCACGTACTGCTTGTTGATTTCGTCGAGGAAGCTGTTTTTGGTCAGCAGGGTCATGGTCGCGAAGTTGCCGATCACCAGCGCGGTCACCGGCAATGCCAGGTGCCAGAAGTAATCGAGAATCTTGCCGCCAGTGCTCAGCTCATCAAAGTTGTTCGACGTCAGTCCCCTGAGCGGGAACCAGTCCAGGTAGCTGCCGCCGGCAAACACCACGATCAGCAGGATCGCAAACAGGAACGCCGGGATCGCGTAACCGACGATGATCAGCGAACTGGTCCAGACGTCAAAGTGGCTGCCGTGTCGCGTTGCCTTGGCGATCCCCAGCGGGATCGACACCAGGTACATGATCAGCGTGCTCCACAGCCCGAGCGAGATCGACACCGGCATCTTTTCCTTGATCAGGTCGATGACCTTGGCGTCGCGGAAGAAACTGTCGCCGAAGTCCAGGGTGGCGTAGTTCTTGATCATGATCCACAAGCGTTCCGGCGCCGATTTGTCGAAGCCGTACATGTGCTCGATTTCCTTGACCAGCATCGGGTCCAGGCCCTGCGCGCCGCGATAGGCCGAGCCGGCCACCGAGACTTCGGCACCGCCGCCGGCAATGCGGCTGGTGGCGCCTTCGAAGCCTTCGAGCTTGGCGATCATCTGCTCCACCGGCCCACCGGGGGCGGCCTGGATGATCACGAAGTTGATCAGCAGAATGCCGAGCAAGGTCGGGATGATCAGCAGCAGTCGCCGAAAAATATACGCCAGCATCTGATTACTCCGTGCCCGCAGGGTCGGCTTGCAGTTTGGGTTCGACTTCTACCGCAGGTTTCGCATCAGGCTTGACCCACCAGGTAGTGGTGCCGATGTCGTACTTGGGAGAGACTTTCGGGCGACCGATGTGGTTCCAGTACGCCACGCGCCAGGTTTTGATGTGCCAGTTGGGGATCACGTAATAGCCCCATTGCAGCACGCGGTCCAGTGCCCGGGCATGAGCCACCAGGCTTTTGCGCGAATCGGCGTTGATCAGTTGTTCGACCAGTTGATCGACCACCGGGTCCTTGAGGCCCATGGAATTGCGGCTGCCGGGTTTGTCGGCCGCGGCGGACATCCAGAACTCGCGCTGCTCGTTGCCCGGCGAGTTGGATTGCGGGAAGCTGCCGACGATCATGTCGAAGTCCCGTGAACGCACGCGGTTGATGTACTGCGAGACATCGACCCGACGGATCACCAGGTCAATGCCCAGGTCGCTGAGGTTGCGCTTGAACGGCAGCAGCACGCGTTCGAATTCGGTCTGGGCCAACAGGAACTCGATGGTCACCGGTTTGCCGTTGGCGTCGACCATCTTGTCGTCGACGATCCGCCAGCCCGCCTCTTGCAGCAGTTGGTAGGCTTTGCGCTGCTGGGCGCGGATCATGCCGCTGGCGTCGGTCATCGGGTTCTGGAACGCTTCGCTGAATACCTGCTCGGGGATCTTGCCGCGGAACGGACTCAAAATTTCAAGCTGATCGGCGTCGGGCAGGCCGGTCGCGGCCATTTCCGAGTTTTCGAAGAAACTGCGGGTACGCACGTAGGCGCCGTTGAACAGTTGCTTGTTGGTCCATTCAAAGTCCAGCAGCAACGTAAATGCCTGGCGCACGCGCACGTCCTGGAACACCGGACGGCGCAGGTTGAACACAAAGCCTTGCATGCCGGTCGGGTTGCCGTTCGGGATCTGTTCCTTGTTCAATCGGCCTTCGGTGACTGCCGGGATGTTGTAGGCGTTGGCCCAGTTCTTCGCGCTCATTTCCAGCCAGTAATCGAACTGCCCCGCCTTGAGGGCTTCCAGCGCCACCGTGTTGTCGCGGTAGTAATCGGTGGTCATCACGTCGAAATTGTAGAAGCCACGGTTGGCCGGCAGGTCCTTGCCCCAGTAATCTTTGACCCGCTCGTAGCGGATCGAACGCCCGGCCTTCACTTCGGTCACCTTGTAGGGGCCGCTGCCCAACGGTATTTCGAGGTTGCCTTTGTTGAAATCGCGATTGGCCCACCAGTGTTTGGGCAGCACCGGCAACTGGCCGAGGATCAGCGGCAGCTCGCGGTTGTTGTTGTGCTTGAACTTGAACAGCACGGTGAGCGGGTCTTCGGCGACCGCTTCCTCGACATCGCTGTAGTAACCGCGATAGAGCGGGGCGCCTTCTTTGGTCAGCATCTGGAAACTGAACACCACGTCTTCGGCGCGCATCGGATGGCCGTCGTGGAAGCGCGCTTCAGGACGCAGGTAGAAGCGCACCCAACTGTTGTCCGGGGCTTTCTCGATCTTGCCGGCGACCAGCCCGTATTCAGTGAACGGTTCGTCCAGCCCCTGTTTGGCCAAGGTGTCGTAGATCATGCCGATGTCGTCGGCCGGTACGCCTTTGCTGATGAACGGGTTGAGGCTGTCGAAGCCGCCGAACCCGGCCTGGCGAAAGATTCCGCCTTTGGGGGCGTCGGGGTTCACGTAGTCGAAATGCTTGAAGTCGGCCGGATATTTCGGCGGCTCGTTGTACAGGGTCACGGCGTGTTGCGGGGCGGCGCAGGCCAGCCCGGCGAACAGCAGACCGCTGGCCTGCATCAGCAGTGCGCATAGGGGCTTCATCGATCTTTCTCCGAAGATTTCAGCCACCACGCGGAGAGGCCCAGGGTATAGGGCGGTGTGGTGACGAAGGCGAACCGGTTGCGGTAGGCCAGGCGGTGATAATTGAGGTACCAGTTGGGAATCATGTAGTGCTGCCACAACAAGACCCGGTCCAGGGCTTTGCCGGCGGCGACTTGTTCGTCGCGGGTTTGCGCGGCGAGCAATTGTTCGAGCAGGTGATCGACCACCGGGTTGGCGATGCCGGCGTAGTTTTTACTGCCCTTGACCCCGACCTGGCCGGAATGGAAATACTGCCATTGCTCCAGGCCCGGGCTGAGGGTCTGGTTGAGCGTCATCAGGATCATGTCGAAATCGAACTGATCGAGGCGTTGTTTGTACTGCGCGCGATCCACTGTGCGCAGCCGCGCATCGATGCCAATGTTGGCGAGGTTCTCGACGTAAGGCTGAAGGATGCGCTCCAGGTTCGGGTTGACCAGCAGGATCTCGAGCTTGAGCGGTTGGCCTTTGGCGTTCTCGATCCGTTGTCCATTGAGCTTCCACCCGGCCTCGGCGAGCAGCGCCAGGGCCTTGCGCATGGTTTCCCGAGGGATGCCGCGTCCGTCGGTCTTTGGCAGGCTGAACGGCTCGGTGAGGAGCTTGGCGGGCAATTGCTCGCGATAGGGCTTGAGCAACAGCCATTCATGACCGACCGGCAGGCCCGTGGAGGAGAATTCGCTGTTGGGGTAGTAACTCATGGCGCGCTTGTAGGCGCCGCTGAACAGCGTGCGGTTGGTCCACTCGAAGTCGAACATCAGCCCCATGGCTTCACGGACTTTGGTCTCGGAGAAGATCGGGCGCCGGCTGTTCATGAACAGGCCCTGGGTCTGGGTCGGGATCTGGTGCGGGATCTGCGCCTTGATCACGTCTCCACGGCGCACGGCCGGGAAGCTGTAACCGTTTTCCCAGTTCTTCGCCTGGTGCTCGATGTAAATGTCGAATTCGCCGGCCTTGAAGGCTTCGAACGCCACATCGCTGTCGCGATAGAACTCGACTTCCATGCGGTCGACGTTGTACTTGCCACGATTGACCGGCAGGTCCTTGCCCCAGTAATCCTTGACCCGCTCGAAAATGATCTGGCGTCCTGGCGTCACCGAGGTGATGCGATAAGGCCCGCTGCCCAGCGGCGGTTCGAAGGTTGTAGCCTTGAAGTCGCGACCTTTCCAGTAATGCTGCGGCAGCACCGGCAATTCGCCCAGGCGCAGGATCTGCAACGGATTACCGGCACGCTTGAAGACGAATCGAATGCGCTGCGGGTTAAGGATGTCGACCCGCAACACTTCCTGAAGGCTGGTGCGGTACTGCGGGTGACCTTCCTTGAGCAGCAAGCGGTAGGAAAACGCCACGTCGTAGGCGGTAATCGGCGTGCCGTCGTGAAAGCGCGCTTCGGGGCGCAGGTTGAACACCACCCAACTGCGGTCCTCGCTGTACTCCACCGATTGCGCGATCAAGCCATAACTGGAGGTCGGCTCATCGCCGGACGGCGCGTATTGACCGGTGCCGACCATCAGCGGTTCGTTAAGCTCGTTGATGCCGTATTGCAGGAAATTGGCGGTGGAAACCGGGCTTGAGCCCTTGAATGTGTAGGGGTTGAGCGTATCGAAGGTGCCAAACGCCATCACCCGCAACGTACCGCCCTTGGGCGCTTGCGGGTTGACCCAGTCGAAGTGGGTAAATCTGGCCGGGTACTTGAGCGTGCCGAACTGCGCATAACCATGGCTTTCGCTGATCGTCGCGCTTGCGGTGGAGCTCAAGGCCAGGCTGATCAGGAAGAGGAGGAGGGGACGCTTCAAGTCAGAGATCCGATCCAGGCGGCTTGGGCTTTGTGGGCCGTACAGTAACAGCTTGTATCGACAGGAAAAAGACAGGGGGTTAATGCGCTGTTAATTGCCGAGGTGACGATGCGGCAGGTGCTGTGCCTGTGGCGAGGGAGCTTGCTGCCGCTGGGCTGCGAAGCGGCCCCAAAACCTGAAAATTTTTATAATTCCTGACACACCGCATGTTCAGGGTTTACGGCTGCTTCGCAGCCGGGCGGGAGCAAGCTCCCTCGCCACAGTTCCCATGCATCCCCCGATTCCAGCAGAGCTCAAATTGCAGGCGAAAAAAAGCCCCTGGATTCAGGGGCTCGTTTTTAGCGCGGCGAAGACACCGTCAACATCTGCCCAGGCTTGAGCGCCTGGCCAACACGCGGATTCCAGCGCTTGAGGTGCTGCATTTCAACGTTGAAGCGTTTGGCGACCATGTATAGCGAATCGCCTCGCTTGACCTTGTATTGGGTCTGCGGCTTCTGTTTGGCGGCTTTGCTGGTGGTCTTGCTGTTCGCCGCCACAACGGTGTTGACGCGACCGCCGCTACGTTTGGCAGTGTCCTGCATCACCAGGGTCTGGCCGACCTTGAGGTTCTTGCCGGTCATCTTGTTCCAGCGCTGCAGGTCCTTGACGGCGACCTTGTTCGCCTTGGCGATGGCGGCCAGGTTGTCGCCGCGTTTGACGCGGTAGGCACGTTTAAGGCTGGCGACTTCGGATTCATCGGCGCCTTCGAAGACCGGCTTGAGCGACTTCTTGCTGATCAACTCTTCAGGACGCATGGTCGAGAGGCTGGCGGTCAGCAACTGCGCCTTGGACGTTGGCACGAGCAAATGCTGGGGGCCGTCGATGGTGGTGCGCTGTTTGAAGGCCGGGTTGAGCTGGAACAACTCGTCTTCGTCGATGTTGGCCACCGCGGCAACCTTGGACAGGTCCATGCGCTGGTTGATTTCGACGACCTGGAAGTAAGGTTCGTTGGCGATCGGGTTGAGGTTCACGCCGTAGGCTTCGGGGGCCAGCACAACCTGGGACAAGGCCAGCAGCTTGGGCACGTAAGCCTGGGTTTCGGCTGGCAGCGGCAGGTTCCAGTAATCGGTCGGCAGACCCAGCTTCTCGTTGCGCTCGATGGCACGGCTGACCGTGCCTTCGCCGGCGTTGTAGGCCGCCAGAGCCAGCAACCAGTCACCGTTGAACATGTCGTGCAGGCGGGTCAGGTAATCCATGGCCGCAGTGGTCGAGGCGGTGATGTCGCGACGACCATCATAGAAGCGGGTCTGACGCAGGTTGAAGTAACGGCCGGTGGAAGGAATGAATTGCCAAAGGCCCACCGCATTGGCCCGGGAGTAGGCCATCGGGTTGTAGGCGCTTTCAATCACTGGCAGCAGCGCCAGTTCCAGCGGCATGTTGCGTTCTTCAAGGCGTTCGACGATGTAGTGAATGTAGAGGCTGCCGCGTTCACCGGCGTTTTCAAGGAAGGACGGGTTGCTGGCGAACCACAGGCGCTGTTGCTCGATGCGCGGGTTGACGCCCAGGTTGTCCTGCAACTGGAAGCCCTGGCGCATGCGCTCCCAGACATCCTGTGGAATTTGCGGAGTCGGCTTTTCGCTGAGCCAGATAGGTTTCTGCTTGGCGCGAGCGGCGATGTTCGGAGTGTGTGTCGCTTCGGTCTGCGGCACATGGCTGGAACAGCCCGCCAGAGTGGCGGACACAGCCACCGCTATGGCTTGAGCCAAGCGGGTCAATGCGTCTGAATTGATGGCTTTACGAATAGATGACGACATTGGCTGGAAGTAAGTTCCGGGCAAAAATGTCGGGCGATTCTAGAAAGCGCACCCTCTGCGGTCAACCATTCAGAATTTTTGTACCAACGGGGCGGCGACTTAGAACTTATCTTTCCAAGCCCGAAGAGCAGCAAAGACCGCACTCGGAGACCGGTTTTGGGTTCCATTCCGTTCGTCCACTTTTTCTTTAACGGATGTTTCGTCGACACGCAAAAAGGGGTTGGTCAGTTTTTCAAGCGCCAGAGTAGAGGGCAGCGTCATGATTCCGGCAGCACGTTGCTCGGTAACTTTTTCCAGACGTGCGGCGGTGTCAGGATTGCCGGGTTCGACCGCTGCGGCAAATTTCAGATTGCTCAGGGTGTATTCGTGGGTGCAATAGACCAGCGTATCTTCCGGCAGCTCAGCGAGGCGGCTCAGCGAGGTGTGCATCTGCTCGGGCGTGCCTTCAAACAAGCGCCCGCAACCGGCGGCGAAAAGGGTGTCGCCGCAGAACAGCAGGCCGTGGTGATAATAGGCAATATGCCCCAGGGTGTGTCCGGGAACCGCATAGACGTCGAAGTCCCAGCCCAGCACGCTGACACGGTCGTTGTCCTTGAGCGCCACGTCTCGCGCCGGGATGGTTTCGCTGGCCGGGCCATAGACTTTCGCGTCTGTCGCTTTTTTCAGCTGCTCGACACCGCCGACATGATCATGATGATGGTGAGTGATCAGGATATCGCTCAATACCCAACCCTTATGCGCCGCCAGCCATGCTTGCACGGGCGCGGCATCACCCGGATCGACCACGGCGCAGCGCTGGGTGTTGTGGTCCTGTAACAACCAGATGTAGTTGTCGGTGAAGGCGGGCAGGGCACTGATCTGTATCATCGTCGGATTCGCCAAGCGGAAAACAATGGCGCATCTTAGAACTTCCTGGCGCGTTGGAGAATGCAATGACCGATAAAGCGTTCGCTCAGGCCGATCCTGAGTGGCTGAATTTGATCAGCGCGGCCCGTGAATGGCTGTCCGGGCCCATCGGGCAATTTCTGTTGGACGAAGAGCGGCGCATGCTCGAAGACGAGCTGGGCCGCTTCTTCGGTGGCTATCTGGTGCATTACGGCCCGTCGGCCCAGACACCGCCGTCGGCACCCCAGGTTCAGCGCAATGTGCGACTTGGCGCGCCGTTGCCGGGGGTCGAGATCGTCTGCGAAGAGCAGGCATGGCCGTTGAGCGAGCATGCCGCTGATGTGGTGGTGATGCAGCACGGCCTGGATTTCTGCCTGTCGCCCCACGGCTTGCTGCGTGAAGCCGCGAGCAGCGTGCGGCCCGGCGGGCATCTGCTGATCATCGGGATCAACCCCTGGAGCAGCTGGGGCTTGCGCCATGTGTTCGCTCACGACGGTTTGCGCAAGGCGCGCTGCATCTCGCCGTCGCGGGTCGGCGACTGGCTGAATCTGCTGGGCTTCGCGCTGGAGAAACGCCGCTTCGGGTGCTATCGTCCGCCGCTTGCGTCACCCGCCTGGCAGGCTCGCCTGGCCGGTTGGGAGCGCAAGGCCGGTGACTGGCAACTGTCGGGCGGCGGCTTCTATTTATTGGTGGCGCGCAAGATCGTTGTTGGCCTGCGACCCGTCCGTCAGGAACGGCGCGAACCGATGGGCAAGCTGATTCCATTGCCGATGGCCAAGGTCAACCGTCGTAACATCGAGCCGTAATACACTCTTTATTTTCCCGGCCGGGTTCGCCCCGGCCTCGGGCATCGTCGGTCACTGATCGGCGAGCCACCGCATTTTCTGGATAGATTGGCATGAGCGATAGCGTAGAACTCTTCACCGACGGCGCCTGCAAAGGCAACCCTGGCCCTGGCGGCTGGGGCGCGTTG
Organism: Pseudomonas sp. SJZ077; assembly: GCF_007993905.1. Lineage (NCBI taxonomy): Bacteria > Pseudomonadati > Pseudomonadota > Gammaproteobacteria > Pseudomonadales > Pseudomonadaceae > Pseudomonas > Pseudomonas sp. SJZ077. The sequence continues at coordinate 56,394 of NZ_VIUJ01000023.1, read as the reverse complement.
CTGGTGTGCAAAGGCATTGAAAAGGAGCTGTGGGGCGGCGAAGCCAACACCACCAACAACCGCATGGAGCTGATGGGCGCGATTCGTGGCCTGGAAGAACTCAAGCGCTCCTGCGACGTGCTGCTGGTGACCGACTCCCAGTACGTGATGAAAGGCATCAACGAGTGGATGGACAACTGGAAGAAGCGTGGCTGGAAAACGGCGGCGAAGGAACCGGTCAAAAACGCTGACCTATGGAAACTGCTGGATGAGCAGGTCAACCGCCACAACGTCACCTGGAAATGGGTACGCGGGCACATCGGCCACCATGGCAACGAACGGGCAGACCAACTGGCCAACCGTGGCGTGGATGAAGTGCGCGGGTACAAGCAGGCTTGATCGGTAGTGCCGCCCTTCGCGAGCACTGTCTGCCGGAGATCCATGCAGGAGCGAGGCTTGCCCGCGAAGAAAGCGCCGCGGTGTAACTGAGAGACCGGGTTATCGTTCTTCGCGAGCAAGCTTCGCTCCTGCGGGGTGTCACAGCATCAAGATCGCGGTGGCCAGTTGTTGGTCTGAATACGGTTCGTTGATCACCCCGCGAATCCGCAAAAACGCCGCCTGGATCCGCGCCCCGCGAATCACCCCCTCGCTCGCCACAAACGCCGCCGCATCATCCTTGGCCGCAAGTACGATCTTGTCGTCGCTGAATGAGCCACTGGTGCCTTTGGTGGAGCTCATCGTCAGACTGACGGTGACGTCTGTGCTGATGACAAAACTGGTGGCGTGGGCGCCGGAACCCAGCAAACAGGTACTCAATAAAACCAGCCGTGCAGTCTTCATGACGATTTCGAACCCTGGGTAAGCAAGGGGTGCACGCTAGCAATCCATCGGCTTCCAGACTTTATGAACATTGCTAATGATTGTTAAAAACTGCATGAGCGCCCGTCACCTGGCAGTGCGCGCGCCGGATCCCGCGAGCGTGTTAACATCGCCGCTTTTGCAAGATTGACCCGTTGAGAGCTGAGCACTGATGGCCACCAGATCCGTTGTACTCGATACCGAAACCACCGGCATGCCGGTGACCGACGGCCACCGGATTATCGAAATCGGTTGTGTCGAGTTGATCGGTCGGCGCCTGACGGGCCGGCATTTCCACGTTTACCTGCAACCGGATCGCGAGAGTGACGAAGGCGCCATCGGCGTCCACGGCATTACCAACGAATTCCTGGTGGGCAAACCGCGGTTCACTGAAGTGGCCGATGAGTTTTTCGAATTCATCAAAGGCGCGCAGCTGATCATCCATAACGCGGCGTTCGACGTTGGCTTCATCAACAACGAATTCGCCCTGATGGGCCAGCACGACCGTGCGGACATCACGCAACACTGCTCGATCCTCGACACCCTGATGATGGCCCGGGAACGTCACCCGGGGCAGCGCAACAGCCTCGATGCGTTGTGCAAACGTTATGGCGTCGACAACTCCGGTCGTGAACTTCACGGCGCCTTGCTCGACTCCGAGATCCTCGCCGACGTTTACCTGACCATGACCGGCGGCCAGACCAGCCTGTCACTGGCCGGTAATGCGTCCGACGGCAACGGTTCCGGCGAAGGCGCTGACAACTCCGCCACCGAAATCCGCCGCTTGCCGGCCGACCGCCAGCCGACCCGGATCATCCCCGCCAGCGAAGATGACCTGGCCCGGCACGTGGCACGCCTGGAAGCCATCGCCAAGTCCGCCGGCGCCCCGTCGCTGTGGCAGCAGTTGGTCGAGGCCAAGGCGCAGGCTTGAGGCGAATCAGATGTAACAGGGCTTTTGTGGCGAGGGTGCTTCCTTGCCACAAGTACTCCTGCTGAATGTTGGAGAGTTGATGGCCACATGATGGTGCACTCATTGACCCGCTTCAGGGCATCGTCGCTCGCCACATCCGCTTCAACCCTCTACCCTGAGCATATTGGCAGGCCACGGTCTGCAGCCTCAGGACACTGAGCCTCATGTATAAAGATTTGAAATTCCCGGTCTTGATCGTGCATCGCGACATCAAGGCCGACACCGTCGCCGGTGATCGCGTGCGTGGCATCGCCCGGGAACTGGAGCAGGAAGGCTTCAGCATCGTTTCGGCGGTGGACTACACCGAAGGGCGGCTGGTCGCTTCGACCCATCACGGCCTTTCCTGCATGTTGATCGCCGCCGAAGACGCCAGCGCCCACTCTCATTTGTTACACAATATGGCCGAGCTGATCGGCCTGGCGCGAGTGCGGGCGCCGGACTTGCCGATCTTTGCGCTGGGCGAACAGGTCACGCTGGAAAACGCCCCGGCCGATGCCATGGCCGAACTCAATCAGCTGCGCGGCATTCTCTATCTGTTCGAAGACACCGTGCCCTTTCTGGCGCGGCAAGTGGCCCGGGCGGCCCGTAAATACCTGGATGGTTTGCTTCCGCCGTTTTTCAAGGCACTGGTGCAACACACCGCCGATTCCAACTATTCCTGGCACACACCCGGCCATGGCGGTGGCGTGGCGTATCACAAGAGCCCGGTGGGGCAGGCGTTTCACCAGTTTTTCGGGGAAAACACCCTGCGCTCGGACTTGTCGGTGTCGGTGCCGGAACTGGGTTCCTTGCTCGATCACACTGGCCCGCTCGCCGAAGCGGAAGCCAGGGCTGCGCGCAATTTCGGCGCCGATCACACCTTTTTCGTGATCAATGGCACCTCGACCGCCAACAAGATCGTCTGGCATTCGATGGTCGCTCGCGATGACCTGGTGCTGGTGGACCGTAACTGCCACAAGTCGGTACTGCACTCGATCATCATGACCGGCGCGATTCCGTTGTACCTGTGCCCGGAGCGCAATGAACTGGGGATCATCGGGCCGATTCCGCTGAGCGAGTTCAGCCGCGAATCGATTCAGGCAAAGATCGACGCCAGCCCGCTGACCCAGGGGCGTGAGCTCAAGGTCAAGTTGGCCGTGGTGACCAATTCGACCTACGATGGCCTTTGCTACAACGCCGAACTGATCAAGCAGAGCCTGGGCAACAGCGTCGAGGTCCTGCATTTCGACGAGGCCTGGTACGCCTACGCGGCGTTCCACGAGTTTTTCGCCGGTCGTTATGGCATGGGCACGTCCCGTAGCGAAGACAGCCCGCTGGTATTCACCACGCATTCCACACACAAACTGTTGGCCGCGTTCAGCCAGGCCTCGATGATTCATGTCCAGGACGGAGGTGCGCGGCAACTGGATCGCGATCGCTTCAATGAAGCATTCATGATGCACATCTCGACGTCGCCGCAGTACAGCATCATCGCTTCGCTGGACGTGGCATCGGCGATGATGGAAGGCCCGGCCGGGCGTTCGCTGTTGCAGGAAATGTTCGACGAAGCCCTGAGTTTTCGCCGGGCGCTGGCCAATCTGCGCCAGCACATCGCTGCGGACGACTGGTGGTTTTCCATCTGGCAGCCACCGTCGGTGGAAGGCATCGAGCATGTGGTTACCGAAGACTGGCTGCTGCAACCCGACGCCGACTGGCATGGATTTGGTGGGGTGACTGACGATTACGTGTTGCTTGATCCGATTAAAGTCACCTTGGTGATGCCTGGCCTGACGGCGGGCGGCGCACTGAGCGAGCGCGGGATTCCCGCGGCGGTGGTCAGCAAGTTCCTTTGGGAGCGCGGGCTGGTGGTCGAGAAGACTGGCCTGTATTCATTCCTGGTGCTGTTCTCGATGGGCATCACCAAGGGCAAATGGAGCACGTTGCTGACCGAATTGTTGGAGTTCAAGCGCAGTTACGACGCCAATGTCAGTCTGGCGTCGTGCCTGCCATGCGTGGCGCAACAGAACGTCGCGCGTTATCAGGGCATGGGTTTGCGGGATTTGTGCGATCAACTGCACGCCTGTTATCGCCGCAATGCCACGGCCAAACACCTCAAGCGCATGTACACCGTGTTGCCGGAAATCGCCATGAAGCCGGCTGACGCCTATGATCATTTGGTGCGGGGAGAGGTGGAGGCAGTGTCGATTGATGCCCTGGAAGGGCGAATTGCCGCGGTGATGCTGGTGCCGTACCCACCCGGCATCCCGCTGATCATGCCGGGGGAGCGGTTCACCGAGTCGACCCGGTCGATCATCGATTACCTGTCGTTTGCTCGCACGTTTGACAGCAGCTTCCCCGGGTTTGTCGTTGATGTGCACGGACTGCAACACGAAGACGAGGGCAATGGACGGCATTACACCGTCGATTGCATCAAGGAATGAGGACCTTTCCCAGCATGCAACCGATCATGAATCCCAAATACCCAGGCCTCTCGGTGCGTGTCGCCGATGAGGGGTTTGCGCCCTATATCTGGGGCAGCGATTTCAGTTTTGAAGTCGCGGCCTATGGCGCCGCTGAAATCGGCAAACCGGTGGAGCAGTGGCGGGTCACGGCGATCACCCCTTATCGAAAGTGCTACGGGATTGATCCCGAGGAGTTCAGCAGTTTTCGCGATGCCGCCGACAGTGCGGTGTTCATGGCCTATCTCGATGACGAGCCCGTCGGCCATCTGGTGGTCAGCACCAACTGGAACGGCTTTGCCCATATCGACGAGTTGGCCGTGCATGCGCCAGCCCGCCGTCACGGTGTGGCCAAGGCGTTGCTGGATGTGGCGCAGTTCTGGAGTCGCAAGAAGAAGTTGCCGGGCATCATGCTCGAAACCCAGAACAACAATCTGGGCGCCTGTCGACTCTATGAGCGCTGTGGTTTCGTGATAGGCGGGATCGATCATCTGCGTTATCGCGGCATCGACCCGAACACCGCCGAAGTCGCGCTGTTCTGGTATCGCCTGTTCGATAATCCGCTGGAAAACCCGCTCAGCTCGACAACATCGCCACGGCTTGTTCCGTGAGGATGTCCAGCAGCACCTGAACGGCGGGCATGGGCTCGCCGTTCTTCAGGGTCAGGGCATAGAGGCTGATCGGCACCGCAGGCGCCAAGGGGCAGGCATCCAGGCCGCTCGACTTGGCCCCAAGGGCGGTGAAGGGGTCGACAATCGCCAGGCCTTCGCCGGCCTCGACCATGCTGCGCATCATCTGATGAGTCTGCACCCGCGTCTGGATGACCGGGGCAGGGCGCAAGGCATGCAATTTGTTATCGAGCGCCGGGCTTAGCGGATCATGACCTTCCAGGCCAACCATCGACTGGCCAGCCAGATCCTGCAACGAAATGTACTTCTGTTTCGGTTGCAGCCAGCCATGGGGCGCCAACAGCTGGAGCTTGCCTTGGGCAATCACTTGGCAATAGATGTCGGCGTGGTCGGGATCGTGCAGGCTCAGCCCCAGATCGCTTTCACGCAGCAGCAGGCTTCTGACGATCTCGCGGGTGGGTTGGCTCAGCAGGGTGCAAGCCGCATCGGGAAGGCGTCGGCGCAGGGCGGCGATGCTGTGGGGCAATAACTGCTGGGCCAGCGGCGGGGTGCAGATGATGCGCAGCGGGTGCGCCTGATACTGCTTGAGGCTGCTGGCCAGGCGCTGGACCGGTTCAAGCGAGTCATACACGCGGGCGATTTCAACCTGCAGCTCCCGCGCCTCGCGCGTCGCCTGCAAACGTCCACGCACGCTGGAAAACAGCATGAATCCCAACTGATCCTCGGCATCGCGCAAAATGCCTTCGACCTCGGCCACCGGCAACTGCAGCCATTCGGCGGCGGTGCCCAGATGACCGGTCTGCAAGAGCGCGTGGATCACTTCGATATGACGTAAACGCATGCGTGAAGTCCATGTTCAGCAGGTGAGGGAGTCAGTGACTGAATCCTAACTCAAGTGCGCGCATATGACTTCTGCTCATAACGCGGGGTTATGAGGCGGTGGTGATTTCCGGCCGGATGCCGACGTAAGTGTCGGGTTCGCGAACGATGGTGACATCCGACTGAATCAGCAGAAACTGGTTGTCATCGAGCTTCTTGACGCGATCGCCAATGGCCAGCTTATAGGTGGTGACAGGCTTCGTGTCGCCGAGGCCGTCTGCCGACGGGGTGGATTCCTGGAACTCATGCACGGAATAAACGCGGCCTTCCGCGTCTCTTGCATGGAACTGATCGACGAGTACTGCTGCCATCTGCTTAGAACCTCTGGAGATAAATCACTCAATTTGCGGTTCTGTAGACCGTGGTTAAGCGAAGTAAGTTTTCCTACAGGAAAAAAATAGTCAGGGGCGGTGAATTCAACAGCCCACTGGGTGAATCGTCATCTATAACTACAAGTCTTTCCCATCGAACAGTCGAGAGTCTTCAATGAGCAACGTCTACACGATCGCCGTACTGGTCGGCAGCTTGAGAAAGGAATCAATCAACCGCAAGGTTGCGCTGGCCCTGGCCGACCTGGCGCCTGCCAATCTCAAGCTCACCATCGTCGAAATCGGCGATCTGCCGCTCTACAACGAAGACATCGATGGGACTTCACCGCCGGCAGCCTACAGCACTTTCCGACAACAAGTGAGTTCATCCGACGCAGTGCTGTTCGTCACCCCAGAATACAACCGCTCGGTGCCGGCACCGCTGAAGAATGCGATTGACGTGGGATCGCGTCCCTATGGCAAGAGCGCCTGGAGCGGCAAGCCAGGAGCGGTGATCAGCGTTTCGCCGGGGGCTGTCGGCGGGTTTGGGGCCAACCATCACTTGCGTCAGTCAATGGTGTTTCTGGACGTGCCGTGCATGCAGCAGCCGGAAGCTTATCTGGGGGGCGCAGGATCGGCGTTCGATGAGTCGGGCCAATTGTCCGAATCGGTGAGGCCGTTCTTGCAGAATTTCATCAATGCGTATGGCAAATGGGTCGAGCAGCATAAGAAAGAGTGACCTGAACGCAACACATCCCCTGTAGCAGCTGCCGGGTTGTTCAGTCTTTGCTTTACTGCATATTCGGAATTCCATATATTCACGCCTCGTTTTTCCAGAGGCGTTTACCCGCATGCTTATAGCGTCGCTGATTTTCCTGCTGACCATCACCCTGGTGATCTGGCAACCCAAAGGCCTGGGGGTTGGCTGGAGTGCGACATTCGGCGCCGTGCTGGCGCTGATTTTCGGGGTGGTGCACCTGGCTGATATCCCGATTGTGTGGCAGATCATCTGGAACGCCACCGGCACCTTCGTGGCGCTGATCATCATCAGTCTGTTGCTGGATGAGGCGGGATTCTTTGCCTGGGCAGCCTTGCATGTGGCCCGTTGGGGAAAGGGCAGCGGGCGCAAACTCTTCGCTTATATGGTGCTGCTCGGGGCGCTGGTGTCGGCGTTGTTCGCCAATGACGGTGCGGCGCTGATTCTCACCCCGATCGTGATTTCCATGCTGCTGGCGCTGCGCTTTTCCCCGGCGGCGACGTTGGCATTCGTGATGGGCGCCGGATTCATCGCCGATACCGCGAGCCTGCCGTTGGTGGTGTCGAACCTGGTGAACATCGTTTCGGCGGACTACTTCGATATCACCTTCAACCGCTATGCGGCGGTGATGATTCCGGTCAACTTCGTGAGCGTCGCCGCCACGCTGGCGATGTTGATGTGGTTTTTTCGTCGTGACATCCCCAAGGCTTACGACCCCGAGCAACTGGAACATCCGTCGACGGCGATCCATGACAAGGCGACGTTTTATGCCGGTTGGGCAGTGCTGGCCATCCTGTTGATTGGCTGCTTCGCCCTTGAGCCGCTGGGCATTCCGATCAGCGCCATCTCCGCTGTCTGTGCCGCGTTGCTGCTGGCCATCGCCGCCCGTGGCCACAAGATCTCCACGCGCAAGGTGATGAAAGAAGCGCCGTGGCAGATCGTGATTTTCTCGTTGGGCATGTACCTGGTGGTCTATGGCCTGCGCAATGCCGGGCTCACCGGGTATCTGGCGGGGTGGCTGGACGGGTTCGCGCAGTACGGCGTTTGGGGCGCGGCGATGGGCACGGGCGTGCTGACCGCGCTGTTGTCGTCGATGATGAACAACTTGCCAACGGTGTTGATTGGTCTGCTGTCGATCGATGCCAGCCAGGCCACGGGAGTGGTCAAGGAAGCGATGATTTATGCCAACGTCATTGGCAGCGACCTGGGGCCGAAAATCACGCCGATTGGCAGTCTGGCGACGTTGTTGTGGTTGCATGTGCTGCAACGCAAGAACATTCAGATCGGCTGGGGGTACTACTTCAAGGTCGGGGTGGTGTTGACGGTGCCGGTGTTGTTGGTGACGTTGGCGGCTTTGGCTTTGCGGTTATCCATTTAGAACGGGGGTGGCTTCTTCGCGGGCAAGCCTCGCCCCTACAGGATTTATGACGAATGCAAATTCAGCGAACGATACAAAACCTGTAGAAGCGAGGCTTGCCCGCGAAGGGGTCAACCCAGGCACTACAAATCTCAACCACTGCCCGGCACGTTCGGCCAAAGATCCGCCACCAGAAACAATCGCTCCGCTTCCTCCCAATCCCCATCCGCGTTCTCGATCAGGCGCACCATCAACTGCGCCGGGGCCAATGGCTCCAGGTCACTGAGCCATGCGTCCAGCTGCCCGGTGTTCCAGGTCTGTTCCGCCGGGTAATGCGCCGGCGCCAGCCATGCATGGCGGGGCAGGGGTTGCCAGCGGCCGAACGGGCGCTGCACGACAAAGTCCGCCCAGTCTTTCTGATGCAGCCAGCTGCCGCGCAGATGCTGTGGATGGGCACCGTGGGGGGGCTCGGCTTGTCCTGGCCACGGATACAGCAGATAACCGCCCAGCCACAGATGCGCGCTGAACTGCTGAATATCCAGCGCCGCCAGTACCTCGCGACTCTCGGGGCGGGCGGAAATCGGCAGTTGGTGTTGCGTCAGATGCGCCAGTTTGCGGTCCAGTCGATCATGACAGCCTGGTCCGAGCCACTGCGCCGTGTCCTGTCCGTCACCATTCTGCGGCCCCAGATACAGCTTGATCGCCAGTTCCAGATGATGCACGCCGTCGCGATCGCGCAACAGCATGTCCAGCTCGCCCAAAGTGTGGCCTCCGCGGCGGATCGGCATGTTGGCGGCAATCAACTCGATACCCGGCGCATGGCGCACGGCGTATTGCCACAAGCGTTCGTAATACAGGCCCAGCCGCCGGGTCCTGGCCTGCGCCAGCCAGTGCAGCAAGTCGTAACTGTCGCGGTCGAGTTGCTTCAGCCAGCGTTCCAGCTGCTCAGGTGCCTGCACCCAGTCGCTGCCGGCCAGCGGATGGCGTTGCGGCCACGGAGTGGTGTCGAGCATCGGCGGCGCGAGGATGACCCAGGCAAGGTCGCGCACCTCGGGGTGGCGCAACTGGTGGGGTAACTGGAGCAAATCGGGAAATAGGATCATCTTGCGAGCATAGCCCTAAACATGAGTACACCCTTGTGGCTGAAAGGATTTTGTCTATCCCGCGCTTTCGCCCATAATCGTGTTTTTCACCGTCGCGCAGGAACCCCATGGAGCAATTTCGTAATATCGGCATCATCGGTCGCCTGGGCAGTTCGCAGGTGCTGGATACCGTCCGCCGACTGAAACGGTTTCTGCTAGATCGTCACCTGCACGTGATTCTCGAAGACACCATCGCCGAAGTCCTGCCCGGTCATGGCCTGCAAACCTCGTCTCGCAAGATGCTCGGCGAAGTCTGTGACATGGTGATTGTGGTCGGCGGTGACGGCAGCCTGCTTGGCGCCGCGCGTGCCTTGGCCCGACACAATATTCCAGTGCTCGGCATCAACCGGGGCAGCCTCGGTTTCCTGACCGACATTCGCCCGGATGAACTGGAAGTCAAAGTCGCCGAAGTGCTCGATGGCCATTACCTGGTGGAAAACCGCTTCCTGCTGCAAGCCGAAGTCCGGCGCCATGCCGAGGCCATCGGCCAGGGCGATGCGCTGAACGACGTGGTCCTGCACCCGGGCAAATCGACGCGGATGATCGAATTCGAGTTGTACATCGACGGCCAGTTCGTCTGCAGCCAGAAGGCCGACGGCCTGATCGTCGCAACGCCCACCGGTTCGACCGCCTATGCGCTGTCGGCGGGCGGGCCGATCATGCATCCCAAGCTCGACGCTATTGTGATTGTGCCGATGTACCCCCATACCTTGTCGGGCAGGCCAATTGTGGTCGATGGCAACAGTGAGCTGAAAATCGTCGTGTCCAAAGATATGCAGATTTACCCGCAAGTCTCCTGTGACGGGCAGAACCATTTCACCTGCGCGCCGGGCGACACCATCACCATCAGCAAAAAAGCCCAGAAACTGCGGCTGATCCACCCGCTCGACCACAACTACTATGAGGTCTGCCGGACCAAGCTTGGCTGGGGCAGCCGGTTGGGTGGTGGAGGCGACTGATGCTCGATCCCGCGCGTAGCTACGACCTGATCGGTGACGTGCACGGTTGCGCTCTGACCCTTGAGCACTTGCTCGACCGGCTCGGTTATCACAAACAAGGTGGCGTCTGGCGGCATCCATCGCGCATGGCGGTGTTCGTCGGCGACATCATCGACCGCGGCCCGCGGATTCGCGAGGCGCTGCATATCGTCCACGACATGGTCGAGGCCGGTCAGGCGCTGTGCATCATGGGCAACCATGAATTCAACGCCCTCGGCTGGGCCACGCCGGCGCCGCCAGGCAGCGGCAAGCAGTTCGTGCGCGAACACACGCCACGCCATGCGCGCCTGCTCGGTGAAACCCTGACGCAATTTGAACATCACCCCGGCGACTGGCATGACTTCCAGCAATGGTTTTACGAACTGCCATTGTTTGTGGATGCCGGGCGTTTCCGCGTGGTGCACGCCTGCTGGGATGCCGGCCTGATCGAGCCGCTGCGCGCGCTGTTCCCCGATGGCTGCGTCGACGAACATTTCCTCCAGGCCTCGGCCGTGCCGGGCAGTTTCGCCTGCACCGTGTTCGATCGTTTGCTGCGCGGGACCGACATGCGTCTGCCCCACGGGCTGACCATGACCAGCGGCGATGGCCTGACGCGTTCGTTCTTCCGCACCAAATTCTGGGAAGACGACCCGCAAACCTACGGAGACATTGTGTTCCAGCCCGACGCCTTGCCCGAACCCGTGGCCCAGACGCCCCTGTCGTCCACCGAAAAAAATACCTTGCTGCGTTACGGCGTCGATGAGCCGCTGTTGTTCGTTGGCCATTACTGGCGCAGCGGCAAACCGGCGCCGATCCGTCCGAACCTGGCCTGCCTGGATTACAGCGCGGTGCTCTACGGCAAACTGGTCGCCTATCGCCTGGATCAGGAAACCCGCCTCGACCCGCACAAGTTTGTCTGGGTCGATGTCGAGCGGCCGGAGGTGTTGCGATGACTACCGTTGCTGTTTTACGCCTGCCGCTGGCCGTGGATTTGAGCGGGTTCGTCAAACTGCTGCAACGCATGCAGGTGCCGCATCGGGTCAGCGAAGAGTCCGGTGAACAGGTGCTGTGGGTGCCGGCCAATATCAGCGAAGACGTCCGTTCCTTATATGAACGTTTCCCGGCGGGCGACCCTGATCAGCAGCTGGACATTCCGGTCGCGCAAACCACCAGGCGGCCTGGTTTCGTCGAGCAGATGCGCCATGCCAAGGCAACCGGCTTGGTGTTGCTGCTGAGCCTGATCGTCGGTGCGGTGACGCTGCTGGGGGAAAACCTCGACACGCTGCGTTGGCTGACCTTCCTCGATTTTCGTATCGTTGGCGAGTACATCCATTTTGTGCCCTTGGCCGACAGCCTGGCGGCGGGGCAGTGGTGGCGTCTGGTGACGCCGATGCTGATCCACTTCGGCATCCTGCACCTGGCCATGAACGGCATGTGGTACTGGGAGCTGGGGCGGCGCATCGAGTCGCGTCAGGGCAGCATCAACCTGATCGGCTTGACCTTGCTTTTCAGCCTTGTGTCGAACTACGCCCAGTTTGTTTTCAGTGGCCCGACCCTGTTCGGCGGGTTGTCCGGGGTGCTTTACGGCCTGCTCGGGCATTGCTGGATTTTCCAGATATTGTCGCCGAACCCGGCATATCGCCTGCCGCGCGGTGTGCTGGTGATGATGCTGGTGTGGCTGGTGCTGTGCCTGTCGGGCCTGGTCTCGATGATCGGTTTCGGTGAAATCGCCAACGCAGCCCATGTCAGCGGGTTGCTCGTCGGATGCTTGACCGGTTTGTTGGGCGGTTTGTACAACCGCCGTAAACTGGCCGTCTAATCAGTTATGTATTAAAGAGCGGAGCCCTTGATGTCCTCTTTTAACGAAATGATTCAAAACATCACCCCCGATATCTACCAGAGCCTGAAGCTGGCGGTGGAGATCGGCAAATGGTCCGACGGTGGCAAACTCACCGCCGAACAACGTGAATTGTCGCTGCAAGCGATGATCGCCTGGGAAATCCAGAACCTGCCCGAGGAAGAGCGTACCGGCTACATGGGCCCGCAGGAATGCAGCTCGAAGTCGATCAGCGTGCCGAACATCCTGTTCAAATCGGATGCCATCCATTGATTGAGATTGGCCGTGGTGCAATCAGCAAAATGTCGGCGCGCCTTGACGGGCCGAACGTGCAGTACGCGTTTCGTCTGGATGACGTCGAGGTGCCGGTCAATCCCTTGATCGGCAGCACGGTGCGTCTGGAATATCTGGGGGCGATTCATTGCACCCATTGCGGGCGCAAGACCAAAACCAGTTTCAGCCAGGGGTATTGCTACCCGTGCATGACCAAACTGGCGCAGTGCGACCTCTGCATCATGAGCCCGGAGCGTTGCCACTACGACGCTGGCACCTGCCGTGAGCCAGAGTGGGGCGAGAAGTTCTGCATGACCGATCACATTGTGTATCTGTCGAATTCGTCCGGGGTGAAAGTCGGGATTACCCGCGCCACCCAGCTGCCGACTCGCTGGATCGACCAGGGCGCCCGTCAGGCGTTGCCGATCATGCGCGTTTCGACCCGCCAGCAATCGGGGTTTGTCGAGGACCTGTTCCGCAGTCAGGTGGCGGACAAGACCAACTGGCGTGCTTTACTCAAGGGCGACGCGGTGTCGGTGAACCTGGCCGAGGTTCGCGATCAGTTGTTCGACAGCTGCGCCGAAGGGTTGCAAGGTTTGCAGGAACGATTCGGCCTACAAGCAATCCAGACCATTGCCGACGTAGAAACCCTCGAAATCCGCTATCCGGTCGAGCAATACCCGGCCAAAATCGTCAGCTTCAACCTGGACAAGAATCCGATTGCCGAAGGCACGTTGTTGGGGATCAAGGGCCAATACCTGATTTTCGACACCGGCGTCATCAATATTCGTAAATACACGGCTTATCAGCTCGCCGTGCATCAGTAAGGACTCCAGCATGCGCACCGAACAACCGAAGATGATCTATTTGAAAGACTATCAGGCGCCCGAGTACCTGATCGACGAGACGCACCTGACCTTCGAGTTGTTCGAGGACCACAGCCTGGTCCATGCGCAACTGGTGATGCGCCGCAATCCCGAGCGCGGCCCGGGCCTGCCGCCGCTGGTGCTGGACGGCCAGCAACTCGAGCTGCTGTCAGTCACCGTGGCTGACCGCGAGCTGAGCGACGCTGATTATCAGCTGACGGAAAACCACCTGACCCTGCACCCGACCAGCACCACCTTCACGGTCGATACCAGCGTCAAGATCCACCCGGAAACCAACACCGCCCTGGAAGGTTTGTACAAATCCGGCACGATGTTCTGCACCCAGTGCGAGGCCGAAGGCTTCCGCAAGATCACCTATTACCTCGACCGCCCGGACGTGATGAGCACGTTCACCACCACGGTCATTGCCGAGCAGCATAGCTATCCGGTGTTGCTGTCCAACGGCAATCCGATTGCCTCAGGTCCCGGCGAAGACGGCCGGCACTGGGCGACCTGGGAAGACCCGTTCAAGAAACCGGCGTACCTGTTCGCGCTGGTGGCCGGTGACTTGTGGTGCGTCGAAGACAGCTTCACCACCATGAGCGAACGCTCGGTGGCGCTGCGCATTTATGTCGAGCCGGAAAACATCGACAAGTGCCAGCACGCGATGAACAGCCTCAAGAAGTCGATGCGCTGGGACGAAGAGGTCTACGGTCGCGAGTACGATCTGGACATCTTCATGATCGTCGCGGTCAACGACTTCAACATGGGCGCCATGGAGAACAAGGGCCTCAACATCTTCAACTCCAGCGCCGTACTGGCCCGCGCCGAAACCGCCACCGATGCCGCGCACCAGCGTGTCGAAGCGATCGTCGCGCACGAATACTTCCACAACTGGTCGGGCAACCGCGTGACCTGCCGCGACTGGTTCCAGTTGTCGCTCAAGGAAGGCTTCACCGTGTTCCGTGATTCGGGCTTCTCCGCCGACATGAACTCGGCCACCGTGAAACGCATCCAGGACGTGGCTTATCTGCGTACTCACCAGTTCGCTGAAGACGCAGGTCCCATGGCTCACGCCGTACGCCCGGACAGCTTCATCGAGATTTCCAATTTCTATACCCTGACCGTGTACGAAAAGGGTTCGGAAGTGGTCGGCATGATCCACACCTTGCTCGGTGCCGAAGGCTTCCGCAAAGGCAGCGACCTGTATTTCGAACGCCATGACGGCCAGGCCGTGACCTGCGACGACTTCATCAAAGCCATGGAAGATGCCAACGGTGTCGACCTGACCCAGTTCAAGCGCTGGTACAGCCAGGCCGGTACCCCGCGTCTGGCGGTGAGCGAGTCCTACGACGCCGCCGCGAAAACCTACAGCCTGACTTTCCGCCAAAGCTGCCCGGCGACCCCGGACAAGGTGGAAAAACTGCCGTTCGTGATTCCTGTGGAATTGGGCCTGCTTGACTCGAAAGGGGCGGCCATTGCGTTGCGTCTTTCCGGTGAAGACCGCGCCCAAGGCGCTTCGCGGGTGATTTCGGTGACCGAAGCCGAGCAGACCTTCACCTTCGTCGACATCACTGAACAGCCACTGCCTTCATTACTGCGCGGCTTCTCGGCGCCAGTCAAACTGAGCTTCCCGTACAACCGCGATCAACTGATGTTCCTGATGCAGCACGACAGCGACGGTTTCAACCGCTGGGATGCCGGTCAGCAATTGTCGGTTCAAGTGCTGCAAGAGCTGATCGCTCAGCAGCAAAAGGGCGAAGCACTGGTGCTGGATCAACGTCTGGTTTCTGCTCTGCGCACCGTGCTGTCCGACGAGACGCTGGATCAGGCGATGGTTGCGGAAATGCTCTCGCTGCCGGGTGAGGCGTATCTGACCGAAATCAGCGACGTGGCTGACGTCGACGCCATCCATATCGCTCGCGAGTTTGCCCGCAAGCAATTGGCTGAAGGTTTGTTCGAGGCGCTGTGGTTGCGTTATCAGGCCAACCGCGATCTGTCGAAGAAAACCCCGTATGTGGCCGAGGCCGAGCATTTCGCCCGTCGTGCCTTGCAGAACATCGCGCTGTCGTACCTGATGCTCAGCGGCAAGCCGGAAGTGTTGGCGGCGACGCTGGAACAATTCGAGACCAGCGACAACATGACCGAACGCCTGACCGCGCTCGCGGTGTTGGTCAATTCGCCGTTTGAAGAGCAGAAGGCCTTGGCGCTGGCGAGTTTTGCCGAGCACTTCAAGGACAATCCGCTGGTCATGGATCAGTGGTTCAGTGTCCAGGCGGGCAGCACGTTGCCCGGTGGTCTGGAGCGCGTTCGTCAGTTGATGGAGCACCCGGCGTTCAACATCAAGAACCCGAACAAGGTGCGGGCGCTGGTCGGCGCGTTTGCCGGACAGAACCTGATCAACTTCCATGCGGCGGACGGTTCCGGGTATCGCTTCCTGGCGGATCTGGTGATCGAGTTGAATGGCTTCAACCCGCAGATCGCTTCCCGCCAGTTGGCGCCGCTGACTCGCTGGCGCAAATACGACGACGCCCGTCAGGCGTTGATGAAAGGCGAGCTGGAGCGGATTCGTGCTTCGGGTCAGCTGTCCAGCGATGTGTTTGAAGTGGTCAGCAAAAGCCTGGCTTGATCCCTGTTCCGCGGAGTACCTGATCGTTCCCACGCTCTGCGTGGGAATGCATCCCGTGACGCTCCGCGCACAGCCTCTACAGCGGACGCAGAGCGTCCATGGCGGCCTTCCCACGCAGAGTGGGAACGATCTTCACGATCTTGCTTAACATCACCCCTCCGAATGCCTCCCCATTCATCCACACCCGCTATCCCCCCAGTTAACAAAACATAACGTGGCGTCGATTGTCAGACCTTTCCAAACCCCGATAGGATAAGCCAGCTTCCGAAGGGGCTCTAGATTGCGCATTTCAGGACTATGCTCCAGAACAGGCAATCCCGATGAGCACCCCTTACGGCGCCCTGAAAGGTTGAACGACCTAACAATAATAATGGGGGAAGGTCTATGAGTGAGCCTGTCATGGGTGTGGGTATCTGCCGCCCGCCGGCATTACGCAAGTTCGCGTTGCTGGCCACAGCGCTCTCGCTGTTGGGTTGTGCCGTGCTGTCGGCACCTGCGGTGGCCGCTGCGGCGCCAGCGTCCGACACTGTTTATGCCGTTGAATCTGCCAAAGCCAGCAAGAGCCTGATGCTCGACGTCGTGCAAGTCGGCAAGCGCCTGGTGGCTGTGGGTGATCGCGGGCACATTCTGTATTCCGATGACCAGGGTGCAACCTGGACCCAGGCCAAAGTGCCGACCCGGCAATTGTTGACGTCGGTGTTTTTCGCCGATGACCAACACGGCTGGGCCGTCGGCCATGACGCTCAGATCCTCGCCAGCGAGGACGGTGGCGCCACCTGGACCAAGCAATTCGAAGATTTGAAACGCGAATCGCCGCTGCTCGACGTCTGGTTCCAGGACGTCAACAGCGGCTTTGCCGTGGGCGCCTACGGTGCGTTGCTGACCACCACCGACGGTGGCAAGCACTGGGAAGATGCCAGTGATCGCCTCGACAACGAAGACCAGTACCACCTCAACGGCATTGCGGCGATCAAGGATGCCGGGCTGTTCATCGTCGGGGAGCAGGGCAGCATGTTCCGCTCCGCCGACTGGGGCCAGACCTGGGAAAAACTGGAAGGTCCATACGAAGGTTCGCTGTTCGGCGTGATCGGCACCGCTCAGGCCAACACACTGCTGGCCTACGGGTTGCGGGGCAATCTGTTCCGCTCGACCGATTTCGGCACGACCTGGGAACCGGTCGAACTCAAGGCTACCCGCGGTGCGCTGGAGTTCGGTCTGTCCGGCGCGACGCTGCTCGACGACGGCTCGATTGTCATCGTCGGCAACGGCGGCTCGGTGATCCGCAGCAACGATAACGGTGAAACCTTCAGCGTGTTCAACCGCCCGGATCGCATTTCCGTTTCGGCGGTGACCGCAGCAGGCAACGGCAATCTGATTCTGGCAGGACAGGGTGGCGTTCGCGTCACCACGCCAACCGGCGCAGAGAATGGCAAAAACGGGTCGTCCAAATGAGCCGGGCAAATAATAAGAAGGCGGGTCTATGACATCCTTGAGCAGTCATCACCAAGACAAGGCGACGTTTCTGGAACGCCTGATTTTCAACAACCGCCCGGCAGTGATCGTCA
Organism: Pseudomonas sp. SJZ077; assembly: GCF_007993905.1. Lineage (NCBI taxonomy): Bacteria > Pseudomonadati > Pseudomonadota > Gammaproteobacteria > Pseudomonadales > Pseudomonadaceae > Pseudomonas > Pseudomonas sp. SJZ077. The sequence goes on along the minus strand of NZ_VIUJ01000023.1, from coordinate 38,930 downwards.
TCTGCCTGCTGGTCAGCATCTTCCTGTTCTGGCAGGCGACGCTGATCCGGCCGTCCACCAGTTTCGAAAAAATGATCCCCCTGGATCATCCCTTCATTCAAAAGATGATGGAGCACCGCAACGATCTGGCGAACCTGGGCAACACGGTGCGCATTTCCGTGGAAGCCACCGACGGTGACATATTCTCCAAGGAATACATGGAGACCCTGCGTCAGATCAACGACGAAGTGTTCTACATTTCCGGCGTCGACCGTTCCGGCCTCAAGTCGCTGTGGAGCCCGAGCGTGCGCTGGACCGAGGTGACGGAGGAGGGCTTTGCCGGTGGCGAAGTGATCCCGCAGAGCTATAACGGCTCCCAGCAAAGCCTCGACCTGCTTCGCAACAACGTGCTCAAGTCCGGTCAGGTCGGGCGCCTGGTGGCCAACGACTTCAAGTCGAGCATCGTCGACATCCCGCTGCTGGAGTCTTACCCGGACCCGCAGGATCAGGGCAAGTTGCTGGCGCTGGACTACCGCAAGTTCTCCCACGAGCTGGAAGAAAAGATCCGCGACAAATTTGAAGCGCAGAACCCTAATGTGCAGATCCACATCGTCGGTTTCGCCAAGAAAGTCGGCGACCTGATCGATGGCCTGGTCATGGTGGTGATGTTCTTCGGCGTCGCCTTCGTCATCACCCTGATCCTGCTGTACTGGTTCACCAACTGCATGCGCAGCACCGTGGCGGTGTTGAGTACGACGCTGGTGGCGGTGGTCTGGCAGTTGGGGTTGATGCACTTCTTCGGTTTCGGGCTTGATCCGTATTCGATGCTGGTGCCGTTCCTGATCTTCGCCATCGGTATTTCCCACGGCGTACAGAAGATCAACGGGATCGCCTTGCAGTCCAGCGAAGCCGACAACGCCTTGACCGCCGCACGCCGCACGTTCCGCCAGTTGTTCCTGCCAGGGATGATCGCGATCCTTGCGGACGCGGTGGGCTTTATCACGCTGTTGATCATCGACATCGGTGTGATTCGTGAACTGGCCATCGGTGCCTCCATCGGTGTCGCAGTGATCGTGTTCACCAACCTGATCCTGCTGCCGGTCGCCATCTCCTACGTCGGCATCAGCAAGCGCGCTGTCGAACGCAGCAAGAAAGACGCGCACCGCGAACACCCGTTCTGGCGCCTGCTGTCGAGCTTTGCCAGCCCGAAAGTCGCACCGGTGTCGATCGTCCTGGCCTTGCTGGCCTTCGGCGGCGGCCTCTGGTACAGCCAGAACCTGAAAATCGGCGACCTCGACCAGGGTGCCCCGGAACTGCGGCCGGACTCGCGTTACAACAAGGACAACAACTTCATCATCAGCAACTACTCGACCAGCTCCGACGTATTGGTGGTGATGGTCAAGACCAAGTCCGAAGGTTGCTCGCGCTATGAAGCCATGGCGCCGATCGACGAACTGATGTGGAAGATGCAGAACACCGAGGGCGTGCAGTCGGCGATCTCCCTGGTGACCGTGTCCAAGCAGATGATCAAGGGCATGAACGAGGGCAACCTGAAATGGGAAACCCTGTCGCGTAACCCGGACGTACTGAACAACTCCATTGCCCGTGCCGATGGCTTGTACAACAACAGTTGCTCCCTGGCGCCGGTACTGGTGTTCCTCAACGACCACAAGGCCGCCACCCTGGATCGCGCCGTGCATGCGGTGCAGGACTTCGCCAAGGAAAACAACAAGGACGGCCTGGAGTTCATCCTCGCGGCGGGTAACGCCGGTATCGAGGCGGCGACCAACGAGGTGATCAAGGAATCCGAGCTGACCATCCTGATCCTCGTTTACATCTGCGTCGCGACCATGTGCATGATCACCTTCCGTTCCTGGGCGGCGACCTTGTGCATCGTGCTGCCGCTGGTGCTGACCTCGGTACTCGGCAACGCCCTGATGGCCTTCATGGGCATCGGCGTGAAAGTCGCGACCCTGCCGGTCGTGGCGCTGGGGGTGGGGATTGGCGTGGACTACGGCATCTACATCTATAGCCGTCTGGAAAGCTTCCTGCGTGCAGGCCTGCCGTTGCAAGAAGCCTACTACCAGACGCTCAAGTCCACTGGTAAAGCCGTGCTGTTCACCGGCCTGTGCCTGGCGATCGGTGTGTGCACCTGGATCTTCTCGGCCATCAAGTTCCAGGCCGACATGGGCCTGATGCTGACCTTCATGCTGCTCTGGAACATGTTCGGTGCGCTTTGGCTGCTGCCGGCGCTGGCTCGCTTCCTGATCAAGCCGGAGAAACTGGCGGGGCAGAAGGGCAATTCGTTGTTCGCTCACTGATCCCTGGCTGAAATAGAAAAGCCGCAACCTGGGTTGCGGCTTTTTTTCATCTTGGGATTAACACAACCCTTTGCAGGAGCCGGCTTGCTGGCTCCTAAAAAGGACCGCGTTGGTTATGAGGGATCAGTGCCGAGCACGACGTTCAGCGCACTGCGCGCATCGTCGAGCTGAACGAGGGTCGCATGCCGCGCACCCAGCGCATCGCGGTTCTCGATCGCCGTCAGGATCGCCTTGTGTCGGGGCAGCGCCAGTTCATGCAGGTTCGGCCGCTGGTTGGAATGTTTCAGCGCTTCAGCAATCGCCACCGACAGCATGTTGCACAGGTTGGCCAGCAGATCGTTGTGGGTCGCATCGGCGATGCGGCTGTGAAAATCCAGGTCCGGCTGCAACAGCGCTTCCGGCGTCGGTGCGGCTTCCATGCGCTGGTAGGCTTCACCGATGGAGGCGATGTCTGCGTCGGTCGCGAACTGCGCGGCGAGGGCGGCGGCAGCGGGTTCGATGATGCTGCGCACGCTGGTCAGCAACTCGAAAAATTCATTCTGCGGGCTGCTTTGCATTAGCCAGTGCAGCACATCCGGGTCGAGCATGTGCCATTCCTTGCGCTGCTTGACCACGGTGCCGACCCGCGGACGGGAATACACCAGGCCTTTGGCAACCAGCACGCGGGTGGCTTCGCGCAGCACCGGGCGGCTGACCGCGTACTCCTCGCACAGCAGGGCTTCGGCGGGCAGTTTGTCGCACGGTTTGAAGCGCCCGGAAACGATCTGCATGCCCAATTCCTGGACGATGCGCGAGTGCATGCTTTTGCGGTCGGAGGGTTTGCGGTAATCCATGGGGAACGGCGCGATCCTGTGCGATGGAGATGCCGCGCATGATAGCAGGCGCGGACCCGGTCCTGAATCAGATGAAGAGCCAATGTGGAAGTGAGCCTGCACGCGATAGCGGTCGTTCAGTCAACATCAATGTTGAATGTTCGACCGCTATCGCGAGCAGGCTCGCTCCTACAGGGGGATTGATGTGATCAGTGAGAGTGGCGCGGGACTTCGGAACCGCGGCAGCCAACCAGGAAGTCGAAATCGCAGCCCTGATCCGCTTGCAGCACATGGTCGATGTACAGCTGACGATAACCGCCCACGATCAGATTTTGCGGCGGTTGCAGATCCGCCATGCGCGCCGCCAGTTCAGCATCCGGGATGTCCAGGTGCAAACGCCCGTTGGCGCAATCCAGTTCGATCCAGTCGCCTTCCTTCACTGTTGCCAGAGGCCCGCCGGCCGCTGCTTCCGGGGCCACGTGCAAAACCACGGTGCCATACGCCGTGCCGCTCATGCGTGCGTCGGAAATGCGCACCATGTCCGTCACGCCCTGGGCCAGCAGCTTGGCCGGCAAACCCATGTTGCCGACTTCGGCCATGCCCGGATAACCCTTCGGCCCGCAGTTCTTCATCACCAGAATCGAGTTGGCATCGACGTCCAGGTCCGGATCGTTGATCCGCGCCTTGTACATGTCGAAGTTCTCGAACACCACCGCACGCCCGCGATGCTGCATCAATTCGGCACTGGCCGCGGATGGCTTGAGCACTGCACCGAGGGGCGCGAGGTTACCGCGCAATACGCAAATGCCGCCGTCGGCGCGGATCGGGTTGTCAAGGGTGCGGATCACTTCGTCCTGGCCGTAGATCGGCGCGTCCTTGGTGTTCTCGCCCAGGGTTTTGCCGTTGACGGTCAAGGCGTTCGGGTTGGGGATCAGGTTAGCTTCACCGAGGCGACGCAATACCGCTGGCAGGCCGCCGGCGTAGTAGAACTCTTCCATCAGGAAGCGCCCGGACGGTTGCAGGTCGACAATGGTCGGCATGCCGCGACCGATGCGGGTCCAGTCATCCAGGTCCAGCTCGACGCCGATACGACCGGCGATGGCTTTCAAGTGGATCACGGCGTTGGTCGAGCCGCCGATGGCGGCGTTCACGCGGATGGCGTTTTCGAAGGCTTCCTTGGTCAGGATCTTCGACAGCCGCAGATCTTCACGGACCATCTCCACCGCGCGCATGCCGGACATGTGCGCCAACACATAACGCCGCGCATCCACCGCGGGAATCGCCGCGTTGTGGGGCAGGGACGTGCCCAGTGCTTCGGCCATGCAGGCCATGGTCGACGCCGTGCCCATGGTGTTGCAGGTGCCGGCCGAACGGGACATGCCGCCCTCGGCCGCGAGGAAATCGTCAATCGTGATGGTGCCGGCTTTGACTTGCTCGCTGAGCTGCCAGACCACGGTGCCGGAGCCAATGTCCTGGCCTTTGTGCTTGCCGTTGAGCATCGGCCCGCCGGTAACGACGATGGCCGGTACGTCGCAACTGGCCGCGCCCATCAGCAGCGCCGGGGTGGTTTTGTCGCAACCGGTCAGCAGGACCACGCCATCAATCGGGTTGCCACGAATCGCTTCTTCAACGTCCATGCTTGCCAGGTTGCGGGTGAGCATGGCGGTAGGGCGCAGGTTCGATTCGCCATTGGAGAACACCGGGAATTCCACCGGAAAACCACCGGCCTCGATCACCCCGCGTTTGACATGCTCCGCGATCTGGCGGAAATGCGCGTTGCACGGGGTCAGTTCCGACCAGGTGTTGCAGATGCCGATGATCGGCTTGCCGTGGAACTGGTGGTCGGCGATGCCCTGATTTTTCATCCAGCTGCGGTACATGAAGCCGTTCTTGTCAGCGGTGCCAAACCATTGGGCGGAGCGCAGGTTGGGTTTTTTATCGGACATGATCGATTCTCTTATTGTATGACTATATTGTTCGAGCTAAGGCGTAACATAAGCGCAATTTCGCCGGTTTGGAAGTGTTGTTGGTGAATTAGTATTACTATATAGTCGCTTTCAACGGAGGGATTGCCCTGGCGGTTTTCAGCGAGAGGCGTCCCCCGAGGTTCTATAACAACAACAATCGGAGACCGATCTCATGAGCCAGGAACTGCGGCTTATTCGTCGCATTACGCTGAAACTGATTCCCTTCCTGATCCTGCTGTACCTGATCGCCTATGTGGATCGCTCCGCCGTAGGTTTCGCCAAGCTGCACATGGGCGCCGACATTGGCCTGGGTGACGCAGCCTATGGCCTCGGTGCAGGGTTGTTCTTCATTGGCTACTTCCTGCTGGAAATCCCCAGCAACCTGATGCTCGACCGCTTCGGTGCCCGACGCTGGTTCGCTCGAATCATGGTCACCTGGGGCGCCATCACCATCGGCATGGCGTTCGTCCAAGGGCCGCACAGCTTCTATGTCATGCGCTTTCTGCTCGGCGCGGCCGAAGCCGGGTTCTTCCCGGGCGTTCTCTACTACATCACCCAATGGTTCCCGGTTCGCCATCGCGGCAAGATCCTTGGTCTGTTCATTCTTTCCCAGCCCATCGCGATGATGATCACCGGCCCGGTGTCCGGCGGTTTGCTTGGCATGGACGGCGTCCTTGGTTTGCATGGCTGGCAGTGGCTGTTCATCGTCATCGGCACCCCGGCGATCCTGCTGACCTGGCCGGTACTGCGTTACCTGCCGGACGGGCCCCAGCAAGTGAAATGGATGGATCAGGCCGAGAAAGACTGGCTGACCGGCGAGCTGAAAAAGGACCTGGAGGCCTACGGCCAGACCCGTCATGGCAATCCGCTGCACGCCCTGAAAGACAAACGCGTGTTGCTGCTGGCGCTGTTTTATCTGCCGGTGACCTTGAGCATTTATGGCCTGGGCCTGTGGCTGCCGACGTTGATCAAACAGTTTGGTGGTACGGACCTGGTGACCGGTTTCGTGTCATCGGTGCCCTACATCTTCGGGATCATCGGGCTGCTGATCATTCCGCGCAGTTCCGACCGCCTGAATGATCGTTACGGACACCTCGCCGTGCTTTACGTGCTGGGCGCCATCGGGCTGTTCCTCAGCGCCTGGCTGACGGTGCCTGTGCTGCAACTTGCGGCGTTGTGCCTGGTGGCGTTTGCGCTGTTTTCCTGCACCGCAGTGTTCTGGACCTTGCCCGGTCGTTTCTTCGCCGGCGCCAGTGCGGCGGCCGGGATCGCGTTGATCAACTCGGTGGGCAACCTGGGCGGCTACATTGGCCCGTTCGTGATCGGTGCACTGAAGGAGTACACCGGCAACCTGGCGTCGGGGCTGTACTTCCTGTCGGGGGTGATGGTGTTCGGGCTGGTGTTGACCGGCGTGGTCTATCGGTTACTGGAGCGCAAGCATGTGCTGGCGGCCGACCAGTTCGCGGCCAGTGCTCGCGGCGCGACTCGCACCTGAGAGATCACACAAATGCCCTGTGGGAGCGAGCCTGCTCGCGAAGGCGGAGTGTCAGTCGGTAATGATTTTGGATTTGACGGCCTCATCGCGAGCAGGCTCGCCCCCACAGGGTGCAATGCCGCCTTCAAGATTGTTTACAGGAGAAAATCCATGCGTTTAGTGCAGTTCGAACTGAGTAACGGCGAGCGCCGGGTAGGCCTGGTCGAGGAGGGGCTGGTGCGCGAAGTGCAGGACGCGCGCACGGTCCGTGACCTGGCCCTGGCGGCTATCGAGGCGGGCGTCAATCTGCAGCAGCAGGTGAAAACCCTGGGCCTGGGCATCGGCCATGACTACGCGGAGCTGCTGGCGCAGCTGCGGATCCTCCCTCCGCTGGATCACCCGGACCCGGCGCACATGCTGGTCAGCGGTACCGGCCTGACCCATCTGGGCAGCGCTTCGGCCCGCGACAAGATGCACCAGCAGGCCGGCGACGAAGCGGCAATGACCGACACCATGCGCATTTTCAAATGGGGCGTGGAGGGCGGTAAACCGGCGGCCGGGCAGGCCGGTGTGCAACCAGAGTGGTTCTACAAGGGTGACGGCAGCATCGTCGTGCGTCCGGGCCAGCCGTTCCCGCTGCCACCCTTTGCCGAAGACGCGGGTGAAGAGCCTGAACTCAGCGGCCTCTACGTTATCGGCCACGACGGTAAACCGTATCGCCTCGGTTTCGCGGTGGGCAACGAGTTCTCCGACCATGTGATGGAGCGCAAGAATTACCTCTACCTGGCGCATTCGAAATTGCGCAGTTGCAGCTATGGCCCGGAACTGCGGGTCGGCGAATTGCCGGCACATCTGGCTGGCACCAGCCGCATCCTGCGTGACGGTGAAGTGCTGTGGCAGAACGAGTTCCTCAGCGGCGAGGCCAACATGTGCCACAGCTTCGAGAACCTTGAGTACCACCATTTCAAGTACAGCCAGTTCTTGCGTCCGGGGGACGTGCATATTCATTTTTTCGGCACCGCGACCCTGTCCTTTGCCGACGGCATTCGCACCCGGGAGGGTGATGTGTTCGAGATCAGTCAGGCCGAGTTCGGCGCGCCGTTGATCAACGGGATCGCCCCGGTTGAAGCCGCGTTCGAGCCCGGCACCGTCGGCACCCTTTAAGGAGATACGCATGCCTCAGATTCTTGGTCACAACTACATTGGCGGTCAGCGCAGCGCGACTGGCACCGTCAAAATGCAAAGTGTTGATGCCAGCACCGGCGAAGCCTTGCCTCATGATTTCTTCCAGGCAACGCCTGAGGAAGTCGATGCCGCCGCCAAGGCTGCTGCCGCCGCTTACCCGGCCTTTCGCAGTCTGAGCGCGGAACGTCGCGCGCAATTTCTCGATGCGATTGCCGATGAACTCGACACCTTGGGCGATGACTTTGTCGCGGTGGTCTGCCGCGAAACGGCATTGCCGGCCGGACGTATTCAAGGTGAGCGCGGGCGCACCAGCGGGCAGATGCGTCTGTTCGCCAAAGTGCTGCGTCGCGGCGATTTCTACGGCGCGCGAATTGATCTGGCAATGCCGGATCGCCAACCGCTGCCACGACCGGACCTGCGCCAATACCGCATCGGTCTTGGGCCTGTTGCGGTGTTCGGTGCGAGCAACTTTCCGTTGGCGTTCTCCACGGCGGGCGGCGACACCGCGTCGGCGCTGGCCGCCGGTTGCCCGGTGGTGTTCAAGGCTCACGGCGGGCACATGGCCACCGCCGAACTGGTCGCCGATGCGCTGATTCGCGCGGCGGAAAAAACCGGCATGCCGGCCGGCGTGTTCAACATGATCTACGGCGGCGGAGTCGGCGAAGCGCTGGTCAAACACCCGGCGATTCAGGCGGTCGGTTTTACCGGTTCGCTGAAGGGTGGCCGCGCCCTGTGCGACATGGCTGCCGCACGTCCACAACCGATCCCTGTGTTCGCCGAGATGTCGAGCATCAACCCGGTGATCGTGTTGCCGAAGGCATTGGCTGCTCGGGCCGACACCGTCGCCCGTGACCTGACCGCTTCGGTCGTGCAGGGGTGCGGTCAGTTCTGCACCAATCCCGGTCTGGTCATCGGTATTCGCTCGCCGCAATTCACCGCGTTTGTGCAGCAGGTCGCGGGCCTCATCGGCGATCAGGCGGCGCAAACAATGCTCAATGCCGGGACGTTGAGCAGCTATGGCAACGGCCTGCAAAAACTCCTTGCTCACCCGGGCATTGAGCATCTGGCTGGCAATCCGCAGCAAGGCAATCAGGCGCAACCGCAGTTGTTCAAGGCTGACGTCAGCCTGCTGATCAATGGCGATGCAGTGCTGCAGGAAGAAGTGTTCGGCCCGACCACTGTGTTCGTCGAAGTGGCGGATCAGGCGCAACTCAGTGCCGCGTTGAACGGCCTGCACGGGCAGCTGACGGCGACGATCATTGGTGAGCCGGCGGACTTCGAACAGTTCGGCGAGCTGACGGCGTTGCTGGAGCAAAAGGTCGGACGGATCCTGCTCAATGGCTATCCGACGGGCGTTGAAGTCTGCGATTCGATGGTCCACGGCGGGCCGTACCCGGCAACTTCCGATGCACGCGGCACGTCGGTCGGCACGTTGGCGATTGATCGATTCCTGCGGCCGGTGTGTTTCCAGAACTATCCCGACAGCCTGTTGCCGGAACCGCTGAAGAACGCCAACCCCCTGCGCATCCAGCGCCTGGTGGACGGCAAACCTTCCCGCGACGCCCTTTAACAGCTCACCGTAATCCCCGTGGGAGCGAGCCTGCTCGCGAAAGTGGTGCATCAGTCAACAACAATATCGACTGACACTCCGCATTCGCGAGCAGGCTCGCTCCCACAGTATTTTGTGTCGCCAGCATGTTGGATGAGCGACACAGACCCACCCTCACATTGAGCTATCATTGCGTCTTTCCCATTCAAAGATTGACTGCCATGACTGCCGTATCCGACACCTTGATCAACGCCCTCGAACACTGTGACATGCTGGAAATCGACGGGCTGCACGCCTTCGATTTTTCCCTCGATGAAGACGAAAACCTGCACATCGAATGCATGGACGGCCGAGCACTCAAACGTTGGGAGTTCAGCATTGCGCAGATCACAGCGGCGACTTTCGATCCTGATTTGAAGAGCTGGATCATTACTGGCGATTCCGGTGAGCATCGACTAGTGCCTATGGACGCGTTCGGCGGTGGTGACGACGAGGAAGAAGGGAATGAGGATGCATAAGCTCTGGCCGCTGTTGATGGCCGGCAGCATCGGCGCGATGGGCATTGAAGTCGCGTCGGCCGACGACTATCAGTTGCTGGTCGGTTCCTACACGGCGGGGCAGAGCCAGGGGATTTATCGCCTGAACTTCGACAGCGCCACCGGGCAGATCAACCCCAAGCCGCTGCAAGTGGTCACCAGTGAAAACCCGTCCTGGCTGACCGTTTCCAAGGATCAGCAGCGTTTGTTCGTGGTCAATGAAAACGGCCCCGGCCAGAAAGACCCGGTCGGGCGCGTCAGCAGTTATTCAATCGATCCCAAGACCCATGCACTGAGCCTGATCAATCAGGTGCAGAGCCTGGGCAACGAGCCGACGCATTCGAGCCTCAGCGGTGAGGCCAGTCATTTGTTCGTCAGCAACTATTCAGTGGTTGAAGACCCGGGCGGCACGTTGGCGGTGTTGCCCGTGGGCGCCGACGGTAAGCTCCAGCCCGTGGTGCAGATGAGCAGTCACCCGTCGAGCCGGGTCAATCCCGAGCGGCAGATGTCGGCGCATGTGCATTCGACGGTTTCCTCGCCGGACGGCCAGTACGTGTTCTCCAATGACTTGGGCGCCGACAAGATCTTTGTCTACCGCTTCGATCCCAAGGCCAATCCGGAGCTACCGTTGACTGCCGCCACACCGGCGTCGGTCCAGTTGCCAGCCGGCAGCGGGCCGCGTCATTTGCTGTTCAGCGCCGATGGCAAACACGCCTGGCTGACCATGGAAATGAGCGCGCAGGTCGCGGTGTTCGATTACCAGAACGGCAAACTTGAGCAGACCCAGATGGTTGATCTGGCGGCGGGCCAGCCTGTTTCCGACAAGGCCGCCGCTGCGTTGCACGCCTCGGCCGATGGCAAGTTCCTTTACGTCAGCAACCGTGGCACCGCCAATCAGGTGCTGGTGTTTGCCATCGATCCTGCGTCCGGCCATCTTAAGGAGCTACAACGTCGTTCGGTGGACGGTGATCACCCGCGCGAGTTCAGCCTCGACCCGAGTGGCCAGTTCTTGCTGATTGCCAACCAGAAGAGCAACCAGATTGTTGTGGTCGAACGCGATGCTAAGAGCGGTTTGTTGGGTAAAACCGTACAGAAACTGCCGATGGATGCTCCGAGCGACCTCAAGTTTCTGGTGCGTCAATAGGCCGCAGGCCCCGGTTGATGGGGCCTGCATCCTTGTATTAATGAGGCTGATATCTGCTAATGCTACAAAAGATTTCAAGGCGCCAACCCTCGAAGGTTAAGTTTGCTCCACGGCCCCATCGGGCAAACAAGCCAACTGAATCCGAGGAATACCGCCATGAACTTCAATCTCTTCTCCATCATTGCCGCTTCTGCCATCTCCGCCACCGTTGCTCTGCCAGCCAGCGCCAACGTTGAGATCAGCGACAAAAAATCCCACGCCCAGAGCTACACCCAGAAATACCTGCAACAGAGCGCCAACTTCTACGCGGCACTGGATCACAAGACCCAAGCCTGAAATTCAAGCCCTGCACCCTTTATGCAGGAGCGAAGTCACTTGCGCCGTTCGATCGAAATACGTCGAACGTCGATGAGTGATGTCGCTCCTGCATAACGCGTTTACGACAGCATCACATTGCCATCAATGTATCGCTTGATATCACATAGCCATGCATTTAGATTTGACGTTGATTTTTTGACTCAACATCTAATAACAAGGATCGACAGCATGGCGATGCGTCTGGCAGTGGTTCTTCTGTTCCTCTATTCAACCCCCATTCTTTCGGCTGCTCAGCCCGTTTCCCAGGAGCCGGACGCGGCCCGCGAACGCTTGATGAGTTTTATTCAAGACTGAGATAGACGGGCTTAATGATCAATGAAGCTGATGGTGACTATGGAAAACCCTGAGTGGTTGTCACCGCTTTTTTGATCGATTCTGTGGGCACTTAAACATGCCCACGGAGAACACCATGGCCAGCTCAATCCTCACTTCTGCCAAATACGGCGCCTACCTGGCCATAGGTCTTTACGTGGCCCTGGTGCTGATTGTCAGCGTTTCGTCCAATTTGCAGCACACCTTTGAAACGCCGGTTCAGGTCGCTTATCCCGCCATCCAGTTCGAACACCGTGCTCAAAGCGTCGTGGTCGATCAAGCCGCATCGGCGGGAGTGGCAGGGGCATGAAAGGCAGCAAACTCTGGGTCATTGCCTTCCTGGCATTCATGACCAATGGCGCTTCCCTGTTGGGGATAGGGCAGGGCTCGGCGGGTTCAGTTGCGCGGTCCATCGAAGCCAATCACAACCTGGCGCGTAATATTGAAACGGCGAAAGCGCTTGGGTTGTTGGCGGGTAATCCACCTGTGAAACGCCAGGAGGATTTCTTCGGGCCCTTCCAGGTGGATTGCTCGGTGTTGCAGATGTGTGATGTGTTTGCCTGAGCGCGAGCGGCCACAGAAGGGGCGATTACTTGTGCATGACTGCGGTGAACAGGTCTGACGCCAGAAACCGCTGCAACCACCCCTGCAACCGCACATAAGGCGTCTGCCCGAACCACTCGCGATCGACATGGGCGAATTGCCGTATGAACGGCATCAACGCCACATCCGCCAGGCTCGGACGCGCCGCCAGCAGATAATCGCGTCCCTCCAGCAACACCTCCAGCTTGCGCAAGAACACCTCACCCTCAGCACGATAGGTGTCCATCGGCTGCTCGGGGTAACGCTCGGCGTATTTGTAGCGATTCAAATGCACCTTGAACGTCTGATCGTTCTCTTCAATCAGCGCGGCGATGTGCGCCTGTCCGGCAGGATCACCCTTGAGCAACCAATCCTGCGGATCGTTCTGCGCCAAGGCCCAGTGCATGATCGCCAGGCTTTCATCGATGACTTGACCGTCGATACTCAGCACGGGGACCGTGCCCTTGGTCGACAGCGCAAGCATTTCGGCAGGTTTGGCTTTCAGGCTGACCTCGACAATCTGCACCGCTACGCCCGAATAGCGCAGGGCCATGCGCGCTCGCATGGCGTAAGGGCAGCGGCGGAACGAGTACAGCGTATTCATTTGACCTCCAGGGTACTCAAGCCATTGCCCTGGCGTTGGACCTGAATCTGCACCGGAATCCGCTCATGCATTTCCTGCACATGGGAAATCACCGCGACCTTGCGGCCCTGGGCTTGCAAGCCGTCGAGTGCGTCCATGGCCAGTTGCAGGGATTCCGGATCGAGGCTGCCGAAGCCTTCGTCGATGAACAGCGATTCGATTTTCAGTGTGCTCGAAGCCATCGACGCCAAACCGAGCGCCAGCGCCAACGACACCAGGAACGTCTCGCCGCCCGACAACGAATGCACCGAACGCAGCTCATCGCCCATCTCGGTGTCCATCACCAGCAACCCGAGCATGCTGCCGCCGCGTTTCAGGCGATAGCGCCGCACCAGTTGTCGCAGCTGTACGTTGGCGTGATGCACCAGCAAGTCGAGGTTGTAGGCTTGGGCGATCTTGCGGAAGGTGTCGCCGGTCGCCGAGCCGATCAACGCATTCAGGCGAGCCCAGCGCTGGTACTCGCTGTAGGCGTCGGCGATCTGCTGCGCCAGGGCTTGGTTGGCGTTCTGCCGACGCTGATCCTCGGCCTGTTCGGCGCGCAGTTCGGCGCAACGGTGCTCGCTGGCGGCGAACAGGTTTTGCAGGTCTGTCAGTGCCGTGGCGAGTTGCTCGGCGTCGAGATTGCCGTTGTGTTGCGCCTGATGATTGAGCAGGCGCTGGTCCCGTTCCTGCAATCGCACGTTGGCCTGTTCGATGGCTTTTTCGCTTTGCTGCAAGTGCTGCCTCAGTTCGCTGACGTGCTGGTCGTCGACGCTCAGCAGCGCTTCCAGTCCGCCATCGTCGAGCTCTGGATGCAAGGCGCGCCAGTCGGCGATCTTTGCGCTCAGTTCGCGGTCTTCGGTTTCCAGGGCCAGCAGGCGCTCTTGTCTGGCTTTGAGTTCAGCGGCCAGTTCGACTAACCGCGTGCGCACGGTTTGCAGTTCCTGATGGGCTGTTGCCTGGGCAGTGCGCGCCTGTTCGACGGCTTGATCCAGTTGCTGCTGCCAGTGTTCGGCGCTGCTGTGTTCGCCCAGCAATTGCGTCAGCCGTTCCTGGCAAGCCTGTTGTTGCTCGGCGAGGACGGTGAATTGCTGCTGCGCCGCTTCCAGTGCCTGGGCGCGGGCCAGTTGGCGGTCCTGTTCTTTTTCCAGTGTCTGCTGGCGTTGTTGCTGTTCGCCGAGCTCATCGCGTTGCTGTTCGAGTTGCTCCAGGCGCTGGGCAATCTGCCGGTCGAGTTGCATGAAGGTCGCGGCCGGTTCGTTGCGCAAGGCCTCCAGTGTCTCGGCCGGAAGCAGGGTGCTGAAGGCGCTCAGCTCTTCGTCGAGACGCTGGCGATCACTGCCCAGCTCACGCTGCTGGTTACTCAAGTGCTGCGTCGCTTGCTGGCTAGTAGCCTCGGCACTGCGCAGTTGCTGCTGAAGGCGAGCCGCGTCTTGCTGCAGGGTGAGCAGGGCGGTCTGCCGTTGTTCATCCTGGGTGATGCTCTGGTTCAACTGGCTGTTTTGCTGCGCCAGCCAACTGTCGCGCTTGTTCGCGTCCTGAGCCAGCAGTTGCGTCGACAACGGATGGGCTTCGAGGCTCGGCGTCAGGCCTTGTTGCTGGCTGGCGAGTTGCTCCTGTTGCTGCAGCAGTTCTTTTTGCTGAGCAATCAAACCGCCGACTTCACCGCGCAAATCGGTGAGTTTCTCTTTCAGCAGGTCGACGGCCTTCTGCGCATTGGCCTGCTCGCTTTCATCGTGGCGACCGAGGCTTTGCAGCAACGCTTCGGGTTGATGATAGGGATGGTCGGGGCTGCCGCAGACCGGGCAGGGCTGATCGTCCTGTAGCTGTGCGCGCAGTTCTTCGACGCTGGCGCTGCGGGCCAGACGCTGACGCTCCAGCAGTTCGCGAGTGACGGTCAGGGTCTGTTCGGCGATGACCAACTCGTTCTTGGTCTTCACGCCGTCCTGGGTCAGGCGATCACGTTCTTGCTGGGCGCTGAGCTGGCGTTGCGTCAGCTCGGCGCTGCGCTTGTCGATCTCCTGCTGGCTGGCCCACAGCCGTGTCAGTTCTTCAAACGCCCGCAGTTGTTTGCGGTTGTCCTGCAACAAGTTGCCCAGTAACTGGATTTGTTCGGCCACGGCTTCCGGCTCGGCACCGGCTTCTTTGTAGAGCACTTCCAGATGCTGCTTTTGAGCCGCCAGTTCTTCGCCGGCGCGGGCGGCGCTTTGCTCCAGAGCCGCCAGTTCAGCCTGGCCCTTGTTCAAGCGATTACCGATCAACATCAGCTGTTGCAGGCGATCACGGTAGGCGTTCCACGCCTCGCTCAACGGTGCTAAATGCGTGCTTTGCTCAAGCTCCCCGGCAATCCGCTCCAGACGTGCAGCCACCTGTTTTTGTTGCTCGAGCAGGCCCTGAATCGTGTTCTGTCCTTGAGTGCTGGCCAGTTCCGCCTGTTGCTTGTGCTCTGCACTCACACTGGCGTCTTTGACCAGCCGGGCAAGGGTGCTTTGCTCTTCAAAGGCCTGGCGCAGCAACGGAGCTTTTTTCGTGTGCTGGCTTTGGGCGTCGACCAGCGCGGTCTGCGCAGCGCTCAAGCTCTGTTCGAGTTGCGCCTGCCGCTCGTTCAACTCGGCCTGCTGTTGGGTGTGCTGCTGAATCTGCGCCGCCAGCGGGGTGAGCTGGGCGGTGAGTTCGGTCTTGCGGGCGAACTGGTGCCGTTGCGGGGCCAGTTGTTCCAGGCGCGTCAGCTTCAACCGGTCGCCAGCCAGGCTTTCCCAGTGCTGCCGGGCGCTGGTCAGCTGTTCGGTGGCGCTCTGTTGTTCGTCCTGCAATTGCCGCAGGTCCTTGAGCCAGGTGTGCTGCAATTCAAGTTGTTTGAGCTGCGCTTGCTGGGTCTTGAGTTGCTGCTGCGCTTCGTTGAAGCGCGCATCGAGCTCGGCCCGGGCTTCGGGAGCCAGCGGCGTCACACCCGTGGCCTGATCCTGCAACAGCTTGTGCGCTTCACGCGCCTCTTTGGCTTTGTCGAAGGCGCGGCGACCGAGGCGGGTGTACAGCGCGGTATCGGTGAGCTTTTCCAGCAGTTCGCTGCGTTCGTTGTCGTTGGCCTTGAGGAAGGCACTGAACTCGCTCTGGGCCAGCAGCACGGCGCGGGTGAACTGTTCGAAGTTCAGGCCCAGCACGGCTTCGAGCTGGGTTTTGAACTCGACTTTCTGACTGGCCAGCAACTGATCCTGATCGATGTCGCGCAGGCTCTGGCGACTGGCTTGCAGCTTGCCGCCGGCCTTTTCGCGAGCGCGATTGGCTTCCCAGCGCGCGCGGTAACGACGGCCATCGATGCCGACGAAATCCACCTCGGCATACCCTTCGCCGGTGCCACGCCGCAGCAAGGTGCGCGGGTCGCCGGTGCTGATTTCGCCATCGGCGTCCGGAGCCTTGGCCGACACCTGAGCGTTGCTCAATCGCGGAACGGCGCCAAACAGCGCGAGACACAAGGCGTCGAGCAAGGTGCTTTTACCCGCGCCAGTCGGCCCGGTGATCGCGAACAGGCCGGCACTCGCCAGCGGTTCAGCGGTAAAGTCGATTTCAAAGGGCCCGGCCAGCGAGGCGAGGTTTTTCAGGCGGATCGCGAGGATCTTCATGGTTGTTCGCTCTCCATCTGCACGTCCTGCAACAGCTCGGCAAAGTCTTTCAGCGTTTGCTCATCGACCTCGCTGCCGTAGCTGTCCTGCCAGGCACGACTGAACAATTCCTGTGGCGTGAGCTGGTCCAGTTCGATCAACGTGGTGCCGTCTTCGACACCCTCGCGACTGCCGTTGCCGGCATATTCGGCGGCGATGCGCACCAGACGCACGGCTTTGCCTTGAAGGGCGCTTTCAACCTGGTGACGCAAGTCGGGTTGTGGTTCGTCGAGACGCACCCGCACTTCCAGCCATGGCTGGCGCTGGATGTCGGCCAGCAAATCGATGTTCGGCAGGTCGGCCAGTTGCAAGAGAATCTCGGCCAGCGGTGCCGGGCCGATGCGTTGCAGGTTGACCGCACGGGGAATCAGTTTCGGCTCGACGCTGACCAGGGTTTCGCCGTCGAGCGTGACGTCGAGAATCTGATGCTGATAGCCGATTTCCGAGAACGACAATGGAATCGGCGAGCCGCTGTAGCGGATGCGCTCTTCACCGTTGACCTTCTGCGGCTTGTGCAAATGCCCCAGCGCGACGTAGCTGATGCTCGGCCCGAACAGGCTGGCGGGCAGGGCTTCGGCATTGCCGATGATCAGGCTGCGCTCGGAGTCTTCCGAAACGGAACCACCGGCCATGTGCGCATGGCTGATGGCAATCAGCGCCTGGCCAGGCTTGCGCTTGGCATTGGCCGCCTCGATCAGCCATTCATGAACCTGACCGATGCCGCGCAAGTAGTTGTCACCCAACTGCGCTCCGGTCACTTCGGCCGGGCGCAAAAACGGCAGCGCCAGGCACCAACCGGCGATTTCCCCGCTGGCATCCGGCAACGGCAACAACAGCCGCTCGGCGTCCAGTTGACCGTCGTCGAGCCACAGCACGCGGCCAAGCGCATGGGTACGCAAACGCCGCATCAACGGCGCGGGCAGTTCGATCCGCGAGCCGGAGTCGTGGTTGCCGGCGATGATCACGATGGTCAGCAACGGTTGCTGCTCGTGGGCGCTGACGATGAATTCGTAGAGGCGTTCCTGGGCTTTGACTGGCGGGTTGACCGTGTCGAAGATATCGCCAGCGATCAACAACACATCAGGCTGGTCCAGCTTCAGCTGGCGCAACAGCCATTCAAGAAAGCAGGCGTGCTCGAAATCGCGGTCCTGGCCGTGCAGGTTTTGCCCAAGGTGCCAGTCGGAGGTGTGAAACAGACGCAAGGCGTACTCCGTAGGAAAATAAGGTGATGGCCGCGTGGAAATTGATGGCGGCGAAAAGAGTGGGAGTTTACTGGCAAACCGTCGTTTGGGTGCGGCAAGGGGGGGATTTTTGCCCTGACTTAAAGTATTCGGCGATCTTTAGGCCGTCATCGCGAGCAGGCTCACTCCTACATTGGTCCTGCGTTGACTCCAATGTTGTGTCCAGTACCGTCCCTTGTGGGAGCGAGCCTGCTCGCGATGAACGATGATGCGGTGTTACTTCGGATACAGCGGCGGCAGGCCGCTGTCTCCCACCGGATCCTGAACCCGTTCGGCAATCGGGATCGCTTTGATCGCCCGCCACAGTTCTTCGCCTTGCCAGTGCTGGCCGGTTTCGCTGTAGAGCGCGCCGTTCAAGCCGTCCAGTGCGTCGGACAGTGGCACGAAGCGGGCGGCCATGTCGGCGAGGGTTTCCGGTTGTTGCCGGGCCCAGGCGTCGAGGGCCTGGCGGGTGGCGTGGGGATCGTTGGCCTGGCAGGCGCGCTTGAGTTCGTCGAGGACGGTGCGTGGGCTCGGGCCGGTCTGCGCGGCGCGCAGCACGGCGGGTTGCCAGCGGCCACGCCACCAGAGACCGAAACCGAGCAGGGTGGTGCAGGCCAGGATCAGGGTGCTGAGTTTCCAGCGCCAAAGGGTTTCGCTGTCGGCTGCGGACATGACCGACGGCGTGCCAGCCGGAGTATCGACCACCAGGCTCGGATTACTCGCCACTTGCAGGCTTCGGGCCGGCAGGCTGCTGTGTTCCAGGTGATCTTCGAAGGTGTTCCACCAGACCACTTCCACCGCAGGCAACTCGATGGCGCCACTGCGGCCCGGCACCAGCGCTTCGCGCTCTTCACGACTGCCGATCAGGCCGCGCTCGGTGCTTTGGTTGCTCAGCACTGGTTGGTCCGGGTAACGGCGCAGGCCGTTGACGTCGGTGGCCGGCAGCGGCGGCAGTTGGGAACTGGCCAAGCCTTCGGCCTTCAAGGTGAGGCTACGAGTCAGCGAATCACCCGCCTGCGCATGGTCCGGCTCCGGGTTCCAGCTTTCGCTCAGGCTCAGGCTGCGGGCCGGCAACCAGGGCAGGTCGGCAGGGTAGGTAATGGGTTTGGCCTTGACCGTCAGCAGAATCGGAGTGGAGCTGACACGCATCAGTTTCCCGGACTTCGGCGCCTGGGTGGCGTCCTGGGTGGGTTGGGTGTCGACGAGCGTTGCACTGAAAATCTGCGCCGGAATGGTCAATTCGCCGCTGTGTTGCGGGTAGATCGCATAGCGCATTTCAATCACGCCATGACGCAGGCCGTTGATGGCTTTCTCGTAAGTGCGCGACTCGCCCAATTGTTCGATGCGCGCATCAGGAATTTGCAACGGAGTCAGGCTGCTGTCGTCGTACAGCGACACCGA
This sequence comes from Pseudomonas sp. SJZ077, assembly GCF_007993905.1. Classification (NCBI taxonomy): domain Bacteria; kingdom Pseudomonadati; phylum Pseudomonadota; class Gammaproteobacteria; order Pseudomonadales; family Pseudomonadaceae; genus Pseudomonas; species Pseudomonas sp. SJZ077. The sequence continues at coordinate 19,786 of NZ_VIUJ01000023.1, read as the reverse complement.
ATGATAGATGCGTAAAGTCAGGATGGCCTGGGCCTGCACATAAACACTGGACTGGTCGAGGCTCGCGTCGATAAACACCGGGGCCAGTTTGTTCGCGGTGTCCTGGGTTTCGCTTTCGACCACTTGCACGGTAATCGGCTGGCTCTGCACCTCGCCCAGTTGCAGCGGGGGAATCGTCACGCTGCCGTTTTCCTTGGGCAGCAAGGTGATGATCCAGCGGGTGGTAGCGCGGTTGTCGCCGTTCAGGGTGGTCAGTTGGTTGACCTGGCGGGTGCCACGCACTTCGAACAGCGGTTCCAGCGGTGCCAGGTCAGGCTTGCCGAATTGGGTGACGTCGTTGGATTCCAGGGTCAGTTCGACCGTCTCGCCGGAGTTCAGGCGACTGCGATCGACACTGGCGACCAGCGTCGCCGCCTGAGCCTGGACGGTGCTGAGCAGCAGGGCGAGCATGAAAAGGGTGAAGCGGGTCATCGCGTTTTTTCCTGATCCTGATGTTGTTGCTGTTCGTACCAGAATTTGCGCCTGAGCAATTCGCCCGGGTCATCGGGGATCTTGCGCAGCCATTGCTCCAGCGCCTGACGCTGTTCGCCGTCGATATTGTCGCTGGCCGGCCGCATCGGTGGTGTGGTGCTTTGCTCGTCCCCCAGCTCGCTGCCCGGGACTTCATTGGCGCCCGGTTTCGGCGGTGTTGTGGCCTGTTGCCCGGCGTCCGGCGTGGTCTGCCCGGCGTCGGACTTCGGTGGGTTGTTGTCCGCAGGCTGTGTGGCGGCACCCGGTGGCGTTTCTTGCTCTGTGTCCTTGGTCTCGTCATCGGCGGATTTCTGCGGCTCAACCGGTGGCGGTGCGTTTTTCTGTTTGAGCAGACTTTCTACCAGTGCCTTGTTGGTCTGCGCGGGGCGCAGATCCGGCTGGCGTTCCAGCGCCTGATCGTAAGCGTCCAGCGCCGCTTCCAGCTCACCGCTTTTGGCCAGGGCATTGCCACGATTGTAGTGGGCGTGGGCATCGTTGCCCTCGGCGAACCGCTGGGCGGCGCCGCTGTAGTCGCCGGCCTCATACAGCGCGACGCCTTGCCACTGCGGATCCTCAAAATGCTGCGAAGCCTTCGCCGGATGGCCTTGCCTGAGCAGATGCAGGCCCCGTTGATCGGGGCGCAACCACAAGTCTTCAAAGTCGAAGGCATAGCTCGGTTGCGGCAACAGGAACAGTAAAGGCAGGCAGAACAACCAGCCACGGCGACCGGCGCACGCCGCCAGCAGCAACAGCGGCAGCAGCAGCCAGTAACCCTGATCGGCCCAGGTGTCCAGGCGCAAGGTCTGGCCGTCGTTGCGCAGGGTGCGTGGACCGTCAAGCAGGCCGAGCCCGCGCAGGTCGGTATCGCCCAGTCGCGCTGGGCGATAGCGTCCGCCAAGCTCGTTGGCAAAAGCTTTCAGGCTTGGACTGTCCAGGTACGGCACAAGGATCGCGCCCTGATCGTCCTTGAGAAAACTGCCGTCCTCCTGTGCGACCGGTGCGCCTTCGGCGGTGCCGATGCCGAGCATCAGGAACTGCGTCGATTTTCGATCCAGTGCCTGGCGAATGCCTTCACGTTCCAGGTCCGTCAGGGTGGAACCGATCAACAGGATCCGGCCTTCACCCAACCCCCCCTGACTCAGCAGTGCCAGGGCCTTGGTCACAGCGAGGTCCGCGCGATGGCCGGCTTCGGGCATCAGCGACGGCTTGAGCGCATCGAGCAGATTACGGCTGGTCGACAGGTCATCCGACAGAGGCACCAGGGTGTGGGCGCTGCCGGCGTAAACGACGATTGCAGTCTGGGCGTCGCTGCGCACTTGCAGCAGGTCCAACAGTTTGCGCCGGGCCTGTTCGAGTCGGTTCGGCGCAACGTCGGTGGCGAGCATTTCCGGGGTCAGCTCAAGCACGACCACCAGCGGGTCGGCGGGTTTCTGACTGATTTGCTCGACGCGCTGCCAACTCGGCCCCAACAAGGCCAGGACGGTCAGTATCCACGCCAGGCCGAGGACGACCCACGGCAGTTTGCTGTCGCGCCCGTTTCCACCGCTCAGCAAAGCAGCGTGGAAGGCCGGTGGCAGGATCATCTGCCAGCGCCCGGCGCGTTTTTGTCGATGCCAGAGTTGCCAGAGCAGCCAGCCCAACAGCGGCAACAACAGCAACCACCAGGGGCGGAACCAGTACGGCCACAGCGCACTCATCGGCGCCTCCGCAGGCGCAGGCGTTTGAGCCGCTGGCGCCAGTCAGGCAATTGCGTTTGCAAAAACAGGTCCTTGGTAAAGAGCCGTTGCAGCGGGTTGTCCGGCCAACGCTCGCGCACCACCAACAACATGCTCAACAACAATGCCAGCGCCAAAGGCCAGTGATACAGCGCCTGCGCCGGGCGGGCCTGGGTCGGCTGTTGGGTCACGGGCTCAAGTGTGTCGAGGGTGTCCTTGATCGTTTGCAGCTCTTTGCCATCGTGGGCGCGGAAGTACTGACCGCCGGTGACTTGGGCGATGGCCATCAACGCCGGTTCATCCAGATCCAGGCTCGGATTGACCCCCAGGAACCCCAAGGTGCCGCTTTGCTCCGGGTCAGCGCCGATGCCGATCGGGTAGATTTTCACGCCTTCCTTGGCCGCCAGGCGCGCCGCCGTGAGCGGGTCGATTTCACCGCCATTGTTGGCGCCATCCGTGACAAGGATCAACACACGGCTCTGGGCCGGACGCATGCGCAGGCGCTTAATCGCCAGGCCGATGGCATCGCCGATCGCCGTGTTCTTGCCGGCGATGCCGATTCGCGCTTCGTCGAGCCACACGCGCACGGTGTGCCGGTCGAACGTCAAGGGCGCTTGCAGGTAAGCCTGGCTGCCGAACAGGATCAGGCCGACACGGTCACCGTCGCGACTTTCAAGGAAGTCACCGAGCAAGTGCTGAACCAGCGACAGTCGACTGACGTCTTCGTCCTGCCACTGCATGTCGGGGAAATCCATGGAACCGGACACGTCCACGGCCACCAGCAGATCGCGACCACTGGCGGCAATCGGCAGGGGATCGCCCAGCCATTGCGGACGCGCCGCCGCTATCAGCAGCAACAGCCACAACAGAATGAACGGTGCTTGCTGGCGCCAGGCCGGCAGGTTGGCGCGCGCACGGCGGCGGGCCAGGCCTTCGAGGTCATTGAGGAAGCTGACCTTGAGCGCGGGTTCGCCGCTGTCGGCCACCGGCAGCAGCACGCGCATCAACCACGGCAGCGGCAGCAGGGCAAAGATCCACGGCCAGGCGAACTCAAACATGTTTGCGAATCCAGGTATCGACGGCTTGAGTGAGGCCGGCGATGGCCTTGTCGTCGAGTTTGCATTCGGGTTTGTAGGCGCCTTCGACCAGCACCATCCAGCGGGTCAGACCGGCGGCCGGGCAGCGGTTGTCGAGGAACGCCAGCCACTTGCGCCCGTTGAGGGTGTGGCTCTGGCTGTAGGGGTAATGGTTGCGGCACAGGCGCTTGAGCAAGCCGTTAAGCTGCTGCAACCAGGCGCCGGCCGGTGCGCCGTCGTAGGGCTTTGGCATCCGAGCCAATTCGGCGAGTGCGGCGATGCGCACCGGGTCCAGCGGTTGTTCGGCACGGACGATCGGGCGCTTGTTCGGAATGAATCGCCGCGCCTTCCACAGGCCGAAACCGATCAGCGGCAGCAACAACAGCAACAGCCACCAGCCGGGCGCGGGGGGCCAGAACTCGATGGGCGGCGGGGTAATCAGCGGTTGCAGTTGATCGAGGCTGCTCATCGACCTTTCCCCGGTTTCTGTGGGTTGAGGTACTCGCGCAGTTGCTCGACCATCTCGCTCTGGGTGCTCAACGGCATCAGCAATACCCGCAGTTTTTGCGCGAGCAATTCCCAGCGAGCGATGCGCGCTTCGGCCTGGGCGCGGTAGGTCTGGCGCAGGTCGAAATTCAGGGTGTCGAGTTCCAGTTGTGCGCCACGTTCAACGAAACGAAGCAGCCCGGCGGCGGGCAGGGCGTGGTCCAGCGGATCGGACAGCGGCAACAGCAACAGGTCGCAATGACGCGACAACAGGCTCAGTTGCTGTTCAGAACCTTCGGTCAAGGCGCGTTCATCGCAGATCACAATCACCAGGCTGCCGGGGCGCAGCACCTCCCGTGCACGACGCAGGGCCATGTTGAGGGAGTCGCGGTTCTGTTCGCTTTCGGTGTGCAGCGACTGATTGACCCGCACCAGACGGTTAAGCAGTTGCAGCAGGCTTTGTTTGCTGCGCCGGGGTTTGATTTCGTAGTGCTCGTTGTCGCCGAACACCAGCCCGCCGACCCGGTCGTTATGGCCAAGGGCCGCCCAGCCAATCAGGCTCGCTGCCTGAGCGGCCAGCACTGATTTGAACATCAGCCCCGAACCGAAAAACAGCCGACGGCTTTGCTCGACCATGATGAAAATCGGTCGCTCGCGTTCTTCGTGAAACAGCTTGGTGTGGGGCTCCTGGGTGCGGGCGGTAACGCGCCAGTCGATGGTGCGCACGTCGTCGCCGGCCTGATAAACCCGCACTTGATCGAAGTCCACACCACGGCCGCGCAGTTTGGAGTGGTGCAGGCCGATCAGGGGGCTGCGCTGGCTTGGCGTGGAAAACAGCTGCACTTCGCGCACGCGATGGCGCATCTCGATCAGCTCGGCGAGGCTGACGCGGATGCCCGGCTCGGGCGGAAGGAGGGCGTTCATGGGGGTCAAGCGACGGCTACGACGTCGAGAATCCGCTGGACCACCCGGTCCTGATCGATGCCAGCAGCTTCGGCTTCAAAGGACAGAATGATGCGGTGGCGCAGTACGTCGAACAGCACGGCCTGGATGTCTTCCGGGCTGACGAAGTCGCGACCGGCCAGCCAGGCATGGGCCCGGGCACAGCGATCGAGGGCAATCGAACCGCGAGGACTGGCGCCATAGGCGATCCACTCGGCCATCTCCGGGTCGAACTTGGCCGGGGTGCGCGTGGCCATGACCAGTTGCACCAGGTATTCCTCCACGGCGTCGGCCATGTACAGGCCGAGGATTTCCTTGCGTGCGGCAAAAATCGCCTGCTGGCTGACCCGGCGCTCGGGCTTGGTTTCGCCGTTCAGGGCTTCGCCACGGGCCTGTTGCAGGATGCGGCGCTCGACGGCGGCGTCCGGGAAACCGATTTTCACGTGCATCAGGAAGCGGTCGAGCTGGGCTTCCGGCAGGGGATAGGTGCCCTCCTGCTCGATCGGGTTTTGCGTGGCCATCACCAGAAACAGCGGCGACAGCTCGTAAGTGCTGCGCCCGACACTGACCTGGCGCTCGGCCATGGCTTCCAGCAATGCCGATTGAACCTTGGCCGGGGCGCGGTTGATTTCGTCCGCCAGCACCAGGTTATGGAAGATCGGGCCCTGCTGGAACACGAAGCTGCCGGTTTCCGGGCGATAGATTTCCGTGCCGGTGATGTCGGCCGGCAGCAGGTCGGGGGTGAACTGGATGCGATGGAACTGGGCTTCGATGCCTTCGGCGAGTTCTTTAATGGCCTTGGTCTTGGCCAGCCCCGGGGCGCCCTCGACCAGCATGTGGCCGTCGGCGAGCAAGGCGATGAGCAAGCGCTCGATGAGTTTTTCCTGGCCGAGAATCTGCGTTGAAAGAAAGGTTCGCAGCGCTAGCAGCGCTTCACGATGTTCCATCGATGACTGTTCCTGGAAAGGGTGACCGAAGACGTTCGAATAACGCCAGGGCTGGGGGCGTTACTTTAATCCATCGCGGGGGGCGGCGACTAACGGCATTTTGTGCAAAGTGTGGGAAATGGTTGGGGAAATTGTTGGAGATTTGTAGCAGGGGAGTGATTGGGTGGCTGTGCCGGCCCCACCGCGAGCAGGCTCACTCCTGCATTGACGGTGTACGACGATCAACTGTAGGAGTGAGCCTGCTCGCGATGGGGCCGGTCAAGGCACCCTCAAATCTCTCTTATATAGGTGCCAGTGCCCTTAAGGATGTTCTGCAAGGTTTCTTCCACTTCAGCCAGATCGCTCGCATCGGTGCTGTGAGTGATCTCCAGCGAATCATCCCCATTCAACGCATCCGCATCCGCCGCGGCGATTTCAATCAGCAAGCGAGTTGCGCTCAAGGTCACCTTCACGCCATCCAGCGTCGAAGGCTCGCCATCAAGGGTGATGTCCAGCGCGTCCTCGTCGGGGTAACGAGTCATCAGGAACATGTCGCCCTGATCGCTGTGGCAGCAGAGCATGGCCATGTTGTCTTCTTCGTCATCGCACGGGTTGACGATCAAGAGTGCGGTGGTCATTTTCATGGGGAAATCCTGGCTCGGCGAGCATCGTGAACGCAATAAAAGGCAATTCTGCCAGCCCTCGGGAATTTCTGCTCGCCTGAGTGTCAGATCATGTGTCGTGAACACTTGGAGTGTTACTGGTCATTTCTGGTACGGATGTGCCGCAAAACCGGGGATAAAGCGCCCGTTTTCCTGCACGACTGCTAGTGTTGTTCGAGGCGCATGTCGTGAGCTGCGTACCGATGACCGAATATGTCGCAGCGCCGCAAGCACAGGCCTTGCCGCACTCGTTAAGCTGCGCATCGAATGGATATCCGTAAAGACAGTGTGCAATTCATCGCACAGGCGTTTTTGCCGATACCCCTTCATGGAAGGTGAATGTGACCTGAGTGTCTCGTCCAGCTTCACCCACCTGTCACCCTGTTTCCTCTGCCCGAGAATCAGGAACAGGGTGACGGATCGCCCCGAAAGGGGTTTTGCACGCGACGCTTCCATCAATAACAAGCCCAAGCGGAGTACCACAGATGGCGTTCTTCACCGCAGCCAGCAAAGCCGACTTCCAGCACCAACTGCAAGCGGCACTGGCCCAGCACATCAGTGAACAGGCACTGCCACAAGTGGCGCTGTTCGCTGAACAATTCTTCGGCATCATTTCCCTGGACGAGCTGACCCAGCGTCGGTTGTCCGACCTCGCCGGCTGCACCCTTTCTGCGTGGCGCCTGCTTGAGCGCTTCGATCACGCGCAACCGCAAGTGCGCGTCTACAACCCGGATTACGAACGCCACGGCTGGCAGTCGACCCACACCGCGGTCGAAGTGCTGCACCACGACCTGCCATTTCTGGTGGACTCGGTGCGTACCGAGCTGAACCGTCGCGGCTACAGCATTCACACCCTGCAAACCACTGTGCTGAGCGTGCGTCGCGGCAGCAAGGGCGAGCTGCTGGAAATCCTGCCGAAAGGCACCCAGGGCGAAGGCATTCTGCAAGAATCGCTGATGTACCTGGAAATCGACCGTTGCGCCAACGCGGCCGAACTCAATGTCCTGACCAAAGAGCTGGAGCAGGTTCTCGGTGAAGTCCGCGTCGCGGTCACCGATTTCGAACCGATGAAAGACAAGGTCCAGGAAATTCTCTCCGGCCTGGACAACAGCCAGTACGCCGTCGATCCAGAAGAAAAAGCCGAAATCAAAAGCTTCCTGGAATGGCTGGTGGGCAACCACTTCACATTCCTGGGCTATGAAGAGTTCGTGGTTCGCGATGAAGTCGACGGTGGTCACATCGTCTACGACCAGGATTCCTTCCTGGGCCTGACCAAACTGCTGCGCACCGGCCTGACCTACGATGACCTGCGCATCGAAGACTACGCCGTGAACTACCTGCGTGAACCGACCCTGCTGTCGTTCGCCAAGGCTGCGCACCCAAGCCGTGTACACCGTCCGGCTTACCCGGACTACGTGTCGATCCGCGAAATTGACGCCGACGGCAAAGTCATCAAGGAATGCCGTTTCATGGGCCTGTACACCTCTTCGGTGTATGGCGAGAGCGTGCGGGTCATTCCGTACATCCGCCGCAAGGTCGAAGAAATCGAACGCCGTTCCGGCTTCCAGCCCAAGGCTCACCTGGGCAAGGAACTGGCGCAGGTGGTCGAAGTGCTGCCGCGTGACGATCTGTTCCAGACGCCGGTGGACGAGCTGTTCAGCACCGTGATGTCGATCGTGCAGATCCAGGAGCGCAACAAGATTCGCGTGTTCCTGCGCAAAGACCCGTATGGCCGTTTCTGCTACTGCCTGGCCTACGTGCCGCGCGACATCTACTCCACCGAAGTGCGCCAGAAGATCCAGCAAGTGCTGATGGATCGCCTGAAAGCCTCGGACTGCGAGTTCTGGACCTTCTTCTCCGAGTCCGTGCTGGCACGCGTGCAACTGATTCTGCGCGTCGATCCGAAGAACCGCCTCGACATCGACCCGGTCCTGCTGGAAAAAGAAGTGGTCCAGGCCTGCCGCAGCTGGCAGGACGACTACGCCAGTCTGGTAGTCGAAAGCTTCGGCGAAGCCCACGGCACCAACGTGCTGGCTGACTTCCCGAAAGGCTTTCCAGCCGGTTACCGCGAGCGTTTCGCTGCCCATTCGGCCGTGGTCGACATGCAGCACCTGCTGAGCCTGACCGAAAAAAATCCGCTGGTGATGAGCTTCTATCAGCCACTGGGCCAGGTGTCTGGTCAGCGCGAATTGCACTGCAAGCTGTATCACGCCGATACACCGCTGGCGCTGTCCGATGTGTTGCCGATCCTGGAAAACCTCGGTCTGCGCGTGTTGGGTGAATTCCCGTATCGCCTGCGCCACAACAGTGGCCGCGAGTTCTGGATTCACGACTTCGCGTTCACCGCCGCTGAAGGCCTGGAACTCGACATCCAGCAACTCAACGACACCTTGCAGGACGCCTTCGTCCACATCGTGCGTGGCGATGCCGAGAACGATGCGTTCAACCGCCTGGTGCTGACCGCCGGCCTGCCTTGGCGCGATGTGGCGCTGTTGCGTGCCTACGCCCGTTACATGAAGCAGATTCGCCTGGGCTTCGACCTGGGTTACATCGCCAGCACCCTGAACAACCACACCGACATCGCTCGCGAGTTGACCCGGTTGTTCAAGACCCGTTTCTACCTGGCGCGCAAGCTGACCAGCGATGATCTGGAAGACAAGCAGCAACGCCTGGAACACGCGATCATTACCGCGCTGGACGAAGTCCAGGTACTCAACGAAGACCGTATCCTGCGTCGCTACCTGGACCTGATCAAGGCCACGCTGCGGACCAACTTCTACCAGACCGATGCGAACGGCAAGAACAAGTCCTACTTCAGCTTCAAGTTCAACCCGCACCAGATTCCAGAGCTGCCCAAGCCCGTACCGAAGTTCGAAATCTTCGTTTACTCGCCACGCGTCGAAGGCGTGCACCTGCGCTTCGGCAACGTCGCTCGCGGTGGTTTGCGCTGGTCTGACCGTGAAGAAGACTTCCGTACCGAAGTGCTGGGCCTGGTAAAAGCCCAGCAAGTGAAGAACTCGGTCATCGTGCCAGTGGGCGCCAAGGGCGGCTTCCTGCCGCGTCGTCTGCCACTGGGCGGCAGCCGAGACGAGATCGCGGCCGAGGGCATCGCCTGCTACCGCATCTTCATTTCGGGCCTGTTGGACATCACCGACAACCTGAAGGACGGTGCGCTGGTTCCGCCGGCCAACGTCGTGCGTCATGACGACGATGACCCGTACCTGGTGGTCGCTGCGGACAAGGGCACTGCCACCTTCTCCGACATCGCCAACGGTATTGCCATCGACTACGGCTTCTGGCTCGGCGATGCATTCGCATCGGGCGGTTCTGCCGGTTACGACCACAAGAAGATGGGCATCACCGCCAAAGGCGCGTGGGTGGGCGTTCAACGTCACTTCCGCGAGCGCGGTATCAATGTCCAGGAAGACAGCATCACCGTGGTGGGCGTCGGCGACATGGCCGGTGACGTGTTCGGTAACGGCTTGTTGATGTCCGACAAGCTGCAACTGGTCGCAGCCTTCAACCACTTGCACATCTTCATTGACCCGAACCCGGAGCCTGCCAACAGCTTCGCCGAGCGTCAGCGCCTGTTCGACCTTCCGCGCTCGGCCTGGTCGGATTACGACACCAGCATCATGTCTGAAGGCGGCGGGATCTTCTCCCGCAGCGCGAAAAGCATCGCGATTTCCCCGCAGATGAAAGAGCGCTTCGACATCCAGGCGGACAAACTGACCCCGACCGAACTGCTGAATGCCTTGCTCAAGGCACCGGTAGACCTGTTGTGGAACGGCGGTATCGGCACCTACGTCAAAGCCAGCACCGAAAGCCACGCCGATGTCGGCGACAAGGCCAACGATGCACTGCGCGTGAACGGCAACGAACTGCGCTGCAAAGTGGTGGGCGAGGGCGGTAACCTCGGTATGACCCAACTGGGTCGTGTCGAATTCGGCCTCAATGGCGGCGGTTCCAACACCGACTTCATCGATAACGCCGGTGGCGTGGACTGCTCCGACCACGAAGTGAACATCAAGATCCTGCTGAACGAAGTGGTTCAGGCCGGTGACATGACCGACAAGCAACGTAACCAGTTGCTGGCGAGCATGACCGACGAAGTCGGCAACCTGGTGCTGGGCAACAACTACAAGCAGACCCAGGCCCTGTCCCTGGCGGCGCGTCGTGCCTTGCCGCGGATCGCTGAATACAAGCGCCTGATGAACGATCTGGAAGGTCGCGGCAAGCTGGATCGCGCCATCGAGTTCCTGCCGGCCGAAGAAGCCATCAACGAGCGCGTCGCTGCAGGCCATGGCCTGACCCGTGCCGAGCTGTCGGTGCTGATCTCCTACAGCAAGATCGACCTCAAGGAAGCGCTGCTCAATTCCCAGGTGCCGGACGACGATTACCTGACGCGTGACATGGAAACCGCTTTCCCGCCAAGCCTGGTGAGCAAGTTCTCCCAAGCCATGCGCCGTCACCGTCTGAAGCGCGAAATCGTCAGCACCCAGATCGCCAACGATCTGGTCAACCACATGGGTATTACCTTCGTTCAACGACTCAAAGAGTCGACCGGCATGAGCCCGGCGAACGTGGCCGGTGCGTATGTGATCGTGCGTGACATCTTCCATCTCCCGCATTGGTTCCGTCAGATCGAATCCCTGGATTATCAGGTTTCCGCCGACGTGCAACTGGAGCTGATGGACGAGCTGATGCGCCTGGGCCGTCGCGCCACGCGCTGGTTCCTGCGTGCCCGTCGCAACGAGCAGAACGCTGCCCGTGACGTTGCGCACTTCGGTCCGCACCTCAAGGAGCTGGGGCTGAAGCTCGACGAACTGCTCAGTGGCGAGATCCGCGACACCTGGCAGGCCCGCTATCAGGCGTACGTCGAAGCCGGTGTGCCGGAGTTGCTCGCACGTATGGTGGCTGGCACTTCGCACTTGTACACCCTGCTGCCGATCATCGAGGCCTCCGACGTGACCGGCCAGAACCCTGCAGACGTGGCCAAGGCCTACTTCGCCGTGGGCAGCGCGCTGGACATCACCTGGTACCTGCAACAGATCAGCGCTCTGCCGGTTGAAAACAACTGGCAGGCCCTGGCCCGTGAAGCGTTCCGTGATGACGTCGACTGGCAGCAACGTGCGATCACCATCTCCGTCCTGCAACAGGGCGACGGCACTCAGGACGTGGAAACCCGCCTGGCGCTGTGGATGGAAGAGCACGAAGGCATGATCGAACGCTGGCGCGCCATGCTGGTGGAAATCCGTGCCGCCAGCGGCACCGATTACGCCATGTACGCGGTGGCCAACCGTGAGTTGCTGGATCTGGCGTTGAGCGGGCAAGCGGTAGTGCCTGCGCCTGTCACAGCAGCTGCGGAGCTGGAACCGGCTGCCTGATCGGCTGTTGAATGAAAAAAACCCGCATTGAGAGATGCGGGTTTTTTTTGGGGGGTAGACGTGCTCATTTCATTGTGATTAAAGGCAAGATTATGCTGAGCGCTAGTACGACGCTTGAAGTTGTTTTGACTCAATGGCTGATAGTGTCTCTGTGGGTTGCATCACTAAATTGTTGAGCGATTGATCAAACTTTTGCAGTGCCCGAATTTGCACATTCTGTTGCTCGTTAATATCCGCCACAATCTCTTCACTGCGCTTGTAATCGGCCCATAACGGACTCAACGCTTTGGCATCATGCCCTTGAGCAGTGCCGATGTAATTGAAGTTTGAGTCGTAGAACTGCGCACTCACATGCGCTTCGATATCCGAACTGCGCGATGTGATCAATTGGCTGCGGGTGTCGACAATGGCGACCACGTCGGGCTTCGCCGCCCTGAGGCTTTGCATGTCCGGATACACCGTCACCGAGCCGAACTGGCGTTGTAACGATGCCTTGACCCAGTCCACGGCATGGTCCGGTCTGGAGGTGGCCACGTAGGCGTCGTGGATCGATTGCACCAGCAGGCTCTGGCCGAAGCCGGTGCCGGCGTTGGCCTGGTAGTGTTGCAGGTAGTCGCGGTTGGCCTGGGTGTTGCGGCTGTAGACGATACCCAACGAAACCTGGTGGCCGTTGGGGACGTGCGTGGCATTGCTGCGGCCAACCGGTCCAGTAAAAAGGCCTTCCAGCGAAGAGCCGGCTTTGGGCGCAGTGGGAACAGAGCAGCCCGCCAGGATGAGGGTCATTGTTAATGTGCTGATAAGGGTAAGTTTCATGGTGTTACTCCAGTGAAACAACATGAGTCGGAAGTTGTAATGTCGGAATATCCGGCGAGTGGTCCAGACTAAACCTGTCGCTGCGCAATGAAATAGCCAGTCGCTGCACTTCTTGGCTGGGCGATAGTTTAATTGGGTTTAAGCGAGGCCCAGTAATTACGCCGGGAAATAAAAAGGCCCGAAATGTTAATTCGCGCCTTTTTATTTATGGCTATCCCTTCAGCTATCAGTTTTCCAAGGGGATCAACACTTTCTCGTCGGGGGACAACACCATGAATACCAACAGTTTGGCAGGCTTGGTTGCACTGGCGTTTTTCGAAACCAAGTGTTCCGAACCGGCGGGTTCGTACCAATACTGTCCGGCCTTGTAAGTGATTGCTTTCTCACCCTTCACTTGAGAAATAACCGCACCTGACAGCACGTAGGCCATGGCAGTGCCTTCATGCTTGTGGGCAATCGACGATTGGCCGGGTTTGTAGTCGACCTCGATCATCATGGCTTTTTTGCCGGGCACGTTTTTCAGCGCTTCATCCTGCAATACCGTGATCTTTTCTGAAGGGCCTTCGTGAGCAATGGCAGTCGCAGAAACGGTCAGGGCGAGGGCAGCCAGGGGAGCAGCAAGGATACGCAAAGCTTTCATGGTCATTCACCTGCGGTTGGTTTAGTTGTCAGAAACAACAGTAGTGCGCAGGTGGGGCCAATCAAACAGCCAATATTCGCGAAGGTGAGGGGACCAATCTGTAGCGGCCCTGTGGCGAGGGGACAAGCCCTCCGCCACAGGGCCGCTACAGGGCGTTCAGCGGATCGGGAAGCTGTTGAAGTCGACGGAATTCGCCAATCGATTGTCGATCAGGCCAATAAAGCCTTGTACTTCAGGGCAGTTGAAATGCGATTGCATGGCCGCTTCCGATTGCCAGCGGGCGCTGACGGTCCAGCGGTTGCTGTCCTCTGGGCAGCGGTCGACCATATAGGAATCACAGCCCGGTTGCTGACGCAGGGTGTCGACAATCTTTTGCAGTTGCTTACCCAGTTCTTCCGAGCGGCCGGCGGCGGCCTGCACCTGTACGGTATTGATCACTTCGTTGGACATTGCTCACACTCCTGAATCAGGCCGGACGAATCCTGCTCACTGAGGGATAACGCTTATGCAGGATAGGCCTGCACCTGTGGACCGCCAATAGCCAATCGCTGGATAAAGCCGCAGACCAATCGATCAGGCCACCTGCTGCAAGATGTCGCGCAAACGGTCCAGGGCGATGTCGATGTCCAGGGTTTCGATGGCGCCAAAGCCCAGGAACAGCCCGGCCCGTGGCGCTTGCTGGTAGAAAAAGCTGTCGATAGCGTAGAGGCCGACTTCGACCTTTTTCGCCAGTTCGATCACCAACGGAATATCGATAGGCACTTTGCACATCACCACCATGTGAAACCCGGCCGTGGTGGGCACGGGTTCAAGCCAGGGCGAAAGGTCGCCCGCCATGCGCGACAGGATCCGCTCGCGACGTCCGGCATAGATCGTATGGCAGCGCCGGATGTGCTTGAGCAGGCAACCTTCGGCGATGAACTTGGCCAGCGCCCACTGGGGCAGGGTGGAGGTGTGCAGATCGGTCAGTTGCTTGGCGCGGATGACGGCTTCAAGAATCGCCGGCGGCAACACCGCATAACCGAGGCGCAGCTCCGGCAGCATGGTTTTCGAAAAGGTCCCGACGTAGGCGACGATGCCGCGCTCATCCATGCTTTGCAGTGAATCGGTCGGGCGGCCTTCGTAGCGAAACTCGCTGTCGTAATCGTCCTCGATGATGATTGCGCCCAACTCATAAGCCCGTTCCAGCAGCGCAACCCGGCGCGCCTGACTCATCGGCATGCCCAGCGGAAACTGGTGGGACGGCGTGACGTAAATCAGCCGGGTGCCCAAGGGGATCTTGTCCACTTCAATCCCTTCGGCATCCACCGGCACCCCGATCACCGTGGCCCCATGGGTGCCAAACAACAGGCGAGCCGGCGGATAGCCGGGGTCTTCCATGGCGACAATGCTGCCCGGACGGGTCAGCACCCGGGAGATCAGGTCAAGCGCCTGTTGCGCGCCATTGCACACCACCACGTCTTCGTCCTGGCAATTGACCCCACGGGAAAATGCGATGTGCCGGGCGATCGCGTTGCGCAGCGCCGGCAGGCCTTCGGGCAGGCTGTAGAAGCCCTTGGAACCGGCAATCTGGCGCAACGCGTGAGAGGTGCAGCGCCGCCAATCGTCCTGCGGAAACTGGCCTTTGCTGGTCGCGCCACCGATGAAGTCGTAGCGTAACGAGCCCTCCAGGGTCGGGTGGCGCAGAAACACCGGCAGGTTGCGCCAGGACTCGATCACCTCGAAGCTCGCCAGCTGTGAATGGCTTTGCTTGGGGGCGGCTTTGGCCGTCCGGGCGTTGACGAACGTGCCTTTGCCGATCACCCCGGTGAGGAAGTTCTCATAGGTCAGTTGGGCGTAGGTGTCGGAAATGGTCTTGCGCGAAATGCCCAGCTGTTCGGCCAGCAAACGGCTGGGTGGCAGTTGCGTTCCGGCTGCCAGGCGGCCGGATTCAATGGCGCTGCGCAGTTGGTTGTACAACTGGCCTGCCAGGTCCTTGCGGCCGTTGATGACAACATGAAGTTCCATACCGGCGAGGCTCCTGGAGCGATTGAGGCGCGTGTGCGTCGCGCCAGATTACCCGCATGAGCCGCCGTGCAGAAGTTGCGTGGGCGAAAAACCCGGGATTGGTCTGCCGCCGAATGGTCCACGGCTTTTCCGCCGAATTGGATCTGTAACGCCGCTGCGTCAGCGCCTACCTTGGGGGTCTCCATTTGATCCAAGAGGGTCGCCCCCATGAGTTCCCGCCTGGATTACTACAGTGCGTCGCCCAAAGCGATGAAAGCGATGATCGCCATGGAGGCCTTGACCAGCAACCTCAGTATCGAGCCAGCCTTGCTGCATTTGATCAAGATCCGCGCCTCGCAACTCAATGGCTGCGCCTTCTGCACCGACATGCATTCAGTGGACGCGCGGCGCCTTGGCGAGACGGATCGGCGCTTGTATTCGATTGTGGTGTGGCGCGACAGCGGCTTCTTCAACCCTCGTGAACGCGCGGCGCTGGCCTGGACCGAAGCGGTGACCTTGCTTTCCGAAAGCCATGTGCCGGATGACGTCTACGCCGTGGCGCGTGAGCAGTTCAACGAAAGCGAAATGGTCGACTTGACCATCGCGGTCACCACCATCAACAGCTGGAATCGCCTGGCGGTGAGTTTTCGGCAAAGCCCCAGCAGCTGAATCGATTTTCCGCCGTAGGTGTCACGTCAGGTTCATAAACGCTGCGCAGGATGAGGGCTTCAAGGATAGATCGACAGGAGTCATTGATGTCATTCATGGAATCCACCCACGCCGCCGGTATCGATCCGGTACTGGCGCAGTCTTTCCGGGTCAGCGCCCGTTGCGGCTGTTTCATGCAAGCGGCCCGCAGCCTCAACATCAAATCAACTCAGTTGCGCAAACACCTCGCGCAGCTCGAAACGCAATTGCAGTGTTCGCTGTTCAATCACCAGGACAACGGCCTGGCCTTGAGCCGTGAAGGGTTGCAGCTTCAGGCGCAATTGATCGCCCTGGCCCATGAACACGACGTGCCGGTGATCGAACAGCCGCTGATTCGGTTGGCTGTGGCCGAGTCGATCCTGCACGACATCCTGGGCCGCGATCTGGTCTCGTTGCTGCGACGCAACGCCAGCGTGCGCCTGGACATCATCACGCTGGACAGCGAACTGTCGCTGCGAGCGGTCAGTGCAGATGTGGTGCTGTGGCTGGCAGGCACCGAGTCACCGCTGCCGGGCCCGAGTTTCCCTGTCAGCGAGCCTCAGCCTTTGGCGCGACTGGATTATCTGCCGCATATCGCCAAACGTTATTCACGGGTAGCGGCCCGCCCCGACAGCCTCGATGACCTCGCTGACTTCATGTTGGTGCAATGGCAGCCTGATCGTCAGATCGAGAGTTTTCGGCCGTGGAATGGCGTGGTCGATCAGCGTCTGGCCGGCGTGGTGCAGTTGCATTCTTATGAGCTGATGCTGGAAATGATTCGTTGCAGCGCCTGCATTGGTTTGCTGCCCAATTACATGAGCCAGTTTGACAGGGGGCTGGTCGGGTTATCGGGGTTGTTCGACCAGCCGATGCAGCGCCAGGTGTGGATGGCGGTCAATGCCGAGTCTGCGGGGCAGGCCGAGGTGCAGATGA
The DNA here is from genome assembly GCF_007993905.1 of Pseudomonas sp. SJZ077. Classification (NCBI taxonomy): domain Bacteria; kingdom Pseudomonadati; phylum Pseudomonadota; class Gammaproteobacteria; order Pseudomonadales; family Pseudomonadaceae; genus Pseudomonas; species Pseudomonas sp. SJZ077. The sequence goes on along the minus strand of NZ_VIUJ01000023.1, from coordinate 3,023 downwards.
TCGTCGAACTGATTCACAACACCTTCAACGAGCGGCGGGAGTGGTTCGAAGCCTAACCCCGATCCAAACTGTGGGAGCGAGCCTGCTCGCGATAGCGTCGTAACATTCAATATCCAAGGTGACTGACCCGCCGCTATCGCGAGCAGGCTCGCTCCCACATGGGATTCTCGCCATTCCAGGAGATGGCGTTGTAGAGTAAGCGGCCATGTCTGCATCAAGGATGAGTCAACCATGCCCGCCACCGATTCTGTCATCACCCTCGAACGCTTCAGCGAATCCCACATCGACGGCGTCACCGCGCTCTACAACGAGCCGGCGATTACCCGTCAGGTCCTGCAAATGCCGTTTCAATCCACCGAGATCTGGCGCCAACGCCTGGCTTCGGATAACGAGCGGCTGGTGAAGCTGGTGGCGCTGCATCAGGGCGCGGTCATCGGCAACATTGGTCTGGAGCAGTTGTCGCGGATCCGCCGCAGCCATGCCGGCAATCTCGGCATGGCGGTCGCGGTGCAATGGCAAGGTAAAGGCGTGGGCTCAAAACTGCTGGCAGCGGCGCTGGACGTCGCCGACAACTGGATGAACCTGCAACGGGTCGAGCTTTCGGTGTGCGCCGACAACGAAGCGGCCATCGGGCTGTACCGCAAGTTCGGCTTCGAGACCGAAGGCCTGTTCCGTGACTACGCCGTGCGGGACGGCCGGCTGGTCGACACGTTGAGCATGGCGCGTCTGCGCCGCACGCCCCGGTCTGACTGACTCAGTCGCCCAACGCGAACGCCACTGCCGCCTGCGCATGCAGTTCGGTGGTGTCGAGCAAGGGCAGGGCGCTGTGCTCGGGTTTGATCAGCAGGCCGATTTCCGTGCAGCCGAGAATGATCGCCTGGGCGCCACGCCGAGTCAGCGACTCGATGACCTGCTGATACACCTTGCGTGACGCCTCGCTGATCACCCCGACGCACAACTCGTCATAGATGATCCGGTGCACGGCGTTGCGTTCCTCGGCGTCCGGCACCAGCACCGTCAACCCCGTCGCGCTCAGGCGATCCTTGAGAAAGTCCTGTTCCATGGCGAATGCTGTCCCGAGCAACCCGACTTTCAGCGTTCCGGCCTCCACGGCGGCCTGACCGGTCGGGTCGGCGATGTGCAGGAACGGAATACTGATCGCGGCCTGAATCTGCCCGGCCACCTTGTGCATGGTGTTGGTACAGAGCACCACGCACTCGGCACCACCGGCCTGCAGTCGCTGCGCCGCATCCACCAGAATCGCCGCCGCGTCGTCCCAGCGCCTGGCATGCTGGGCCTGTTCGACAGGGCCGAAGTCGACGCTGTACATTAGCAATTTCGCCGAACGCAACGGCCCGAGCCGGTCGCGAACCTGTTGGTTGATGAGGCGGTAATACTCGGCGCTGGACTCCCAGCTCATGCCGCCGATAAGGCCGATGGTGCGCATGGCGTTCTCCTGTTGTTGGCAACCCTTTGCGAGAGAGTGTCCAGTGGACCCCGGTTTCGATCTATCAGGAAATTTCACATGCCTGATGTCATGAGTCAGCGTTTGTTCGACGGCAAAGTCTACCTGCAACTCTTGCCCCGTGCGGCGTACAGCGCGCGTGATGCGGCGCAGTCGCAAACGCTTGGGGTCACGCTGGAGCGTCAGCAGGGTGTGCACGCCATCGATTCCGACCGTCGGGTGGATTTCGATACCTTGCCCGGCGTCTTGGCGTATACGCCGATCGGCGTCGAGGTGTTCTCCGAGTCCGTCACCGGTGGTGAATACCTGCTGATGCGCCTGGACGAACCGTTTGCCGATGAACAGTTACCCTGTGTCACCCGCCGTGTGCAGTCTTCAGGCAATCGACGTGCGCTGACCCTGGCACGAGCGGTGCGACGTCTGTTGCTCGCGCCGCAGCCCGATCTACTGGCGTTTGAGCAGTGTGCGCTGGGGCTCGTTGACTTGACCCGGCAGAAAATCGACACCACACAGCGGATCACGTCCATGTCCTTCTTCCGGGTGCTGGAGCAGATCGCCGAGCAGTTCCACCAGCCTCTGACGCTTGCGCAACTGGCCGACACCTACGGGCAGAATCCGCTGCGTTTCCTGCGCGATTTCACCCAGGCCATGGGCCTGACGCCCCATGCTTATCTGGTGGAAGTTCGCCTTCAAGCGGCACGCCGCATGATCGAACGCACAGACCTGAGCCTGGCCAATATCGCCCTGGATTCGGGGTTCGCCCATCAGTCGCACATGGGCAGCGCGTTTCGCAAATACCTGGGCATGACCCCCAGCCAATACCGTTCACGCTTTTAGTCGTACGCCGGCAGCGCGCATCTGCCATGCTCAACGTCCGCAGCACCGCTTCAACCAAAGGAACACCGCAATGGACGACGTACAGCAGCTGGGCGAGATGCTTCGCCACTATGCAGAAAGCGAAGCGCACAAGAAGCAAGTGTTTGAGTCGCAATCGGCCGTGTGGGCGACGCGCATTGGTGAACTGTTCGACCAGATCCAGCAATGGCTGGAGCCGATCCAGGTGCCGAACCTGCTGGAAGTGAGTCGCGAGGTGTATGTCGCTTCAGGGCCGAGCGTTCCGGTCGAGTCGTCGACGTTCAAGACCGAGAAACTGAGCATTGTCATTGCCGGCAAACCGGTGGAGTTCGTGCCGGACGTGATGGGCGTCGGTGGTCAGATTTCGTTGGCAGTGATGGGTTTGACGGCCGCGCGGTATGGCAGCATTTCGCTGGTGTGCCTGCCGCCTTCCACGAGCTGGCAATGGCGCAAGACCAATGGTTTGAAAGACCCGGATACGTTTGCCTTCGACGCGAACTTCCTGGCGCAGCAGTTGCAGAGCCTGATCCCGCGCGAACGCGGCTGATTCTCTGACCTTACACATATTCCTGTGGGAGATTCTATGGTTGAGGGGAAACCCTCAACTGACCTTTGACTGATATTCGCTTTGCCCTTTCAGCAAGGCGAATGCCACCCGCGCAAGCTTGCGAGCCAGCATCACCAGCGCCTCAGTGGTGCTGAA
>NZ_VIUJ01000022.1:0-105988 GCF_007993905.1 Pseudomonas sp. SJZ077 | reverse complement strand
TTCCCCATGTGAGAGTAGGTCATCGTCAAGATTAAATTCCGAAACCCCTATCTGCGTATGCAGGTAGGGGTTTTGTTTTGTCCGCAGGAAAGTTCTCCTCAAGCTACAACACAAATTTGCACAGTTATTTTCGACTCATGACACTAGAATAGGTCCAACTTTTTTCGGAGCCAGAGCCCTTATGCCAGATCCGGTTGACGCCCCCGGGCTGTCAGAATTACCGCTGGACGACTTGGTGGCCTGCCATGAGTGTGACTTGCTGATGCGCAAGCCTGAGCTTGCCCATGGCGAGAAAGCCCTGTGCCCGCGCTGCGGTTACGAACTCTACGCCCATCGGCACAACGTAGTGCAGCGCAGTCTCGCGTTGGTCATCGCCGCGCTGTTGTTGTACATCCCGGCGAACTTTTTACCCATCATGCAGCTCAATCTACTCGGGCAATCGTCGCAAGACACCGTCTGGACCGGCGTTGTCGGTCTGTTCGATACCGGCATGCAAGGCGTCTCGGTGATTGTGTTCCTGTGCAGCATGGGAATCCCGTTGCTCAAGTTGCTCTGCCAATTGGCCGTGCTATTGAGCATCCGGTTTGATATCGGACGCAGCTACGGTTTGCTGCTCTACCGTATTTATCACCATCTAAGGGACTGGGGGATGCTCGAGGTTTACCTCATGGGCGTACTGGTGGCGATCGTAAAACTGGCAGATATGGCAGCCATTACCGTAGGACTCGGTTTGGCCTGCTTTATCAGTTTGTTGTTGGTCCAGGTCTGGCTGGAGGTCGTGATGTCGCCTCATCAGATCTGGCAGGCTTTGTCAGGAGAGGATGCCCATGCGGGCGATTGATGCAGGCATTCTGATTTGCACCGAATGCCATGAATTGAACAAGCAGGAAGCCGACACCGACGAGCAAACCTGCACCCGTTGCGGTGCGCTGTTGCACGCCCGTCGCCCGAACAGTGTCATGCGGACCTGGGCACTGCTGGTCACCGCAGCGATTCTCTACATTCCGGCCAACGTGCTGCCGATCATGACTGTCAGCTCATTAGGGCAGGGCGATCCCAGCACCATCATGTCGGGCGTTATCCAGCTGGTTCAGCACGGCATGATTCCCATCGCCGCCGTGGTTTTTATCGCCAGTATTCTGGTGCCGACGTTCAAGCTGGTGGGCATCGCGCTGCTGCTGTTTTCAGTACAACGTCGCCAGCCCCTCTCGGCACGCCAACGAATCTGGATGTACCGCTTTATCGAGTTCATCGGCCGCTGGTCGATGCTGGACATCTTCGTGATCGCCATCCTGGTGGCGGTCGTGAATTTCGGACGGCTTGCCAGCGTCGAAGCCAATCTTGGCGCCATCGCTTTCGCCAGTGTGGTGATTTTGACGATGCTTGCCGCAGTTACTTTCGATCCCCGACTGATTTGGGATAACACGGAGTCGGACGACGACCATGACTGATTTGCCTACAGCTAAAACCCGACCGGCTTCGAACTGGTCTGCCATCTGGGTGCTGCCCCTGATCGCCCTGATCATCGGCGGCTGGCTCGGCTGGCGTGCCTATAGCGAAACTGGCATCGAGATACAGGTGCGTTTCGAAAGCGGTGAAGGCATTCAGGCCAACAAGACTGAAGTCGTCTATAAGGGCATGCCAGTCGGCAAGGTGAAAACCCTTAAGCTCGATGACGAAGGCAGTTCCAAAGGTGTGATCGCCACCGTCGAGATGAACAAGGACGTGGAGCAATACCTCAAGACCAGCACCCGTTTCTGGCTGGTCAAACCGAGCGTGACCCTGGCTGGTATCACCGGGCTGGAAACGCTGGTGTCCGGCAACTACGTGGCCATCAGCCCCGGCGAGGGCGAGCCTACCCGCAAGTTCAAGGCCCTGGCTGAAGAGCCCCCGCTGTCAGACTCTCAGCCCGGCCTGCACCTCACCATCAAGGCTGATCGTCTCGGTTCACTGAATCGCGGCAGCCCGGTGTTCTACAAGCAGATCAAGGTCGGCCAGGTCAAAAGCTACTTGCTGTCGGAAGATCAAAGCACAGTCGAGCTCAAAGTGTTCATTGAGCCCACCTACGCCAATCTGGTGCGCAAACACACCCGTTTCTGGAACGCCAGCGGCATCAGCATCGACGCCAACCTGTCTGGTGTAAAAGTGCGCAGCGAATCGCTCGCCAGCATCGTCGCCGGCGGTATCGCCTTCGCCACGCCGGAGAATCGCAAGGACAGCCCGCCCACCGATCCAAGCCTGCCGTTTCGCCTCTACGAGGACTTCGATGCCGCCGCTGCCGGCATTCGGGTCAAGGTCAAACTCAGCGATTTCGAAGGCCTGCAGGCCGGCCGTACTCCGGTCATGTACAAAGGCATCCAGGTCGGCAACCTGAAAGCGCTGAAGGTCGATCCGGACCTGAATGCTGCCACTGCCGAATTGACACTTGATCCACTGGCCGAGGATTACCTGGTCGAAGGCACTCAGTTCTGGGTGGTCAAACCGTCGATTTCCCTTGCGGGCATCACCGGGCTGGAGGCCTTGGTCAAAGGTAACTACATCGCTGTGCGACCGGGCGACAAAGGGGCCGCGCCGCAACGTGAATTTGTGGCCAGACCCAAGGCGCCGCCGTTGGACCTGCGTTCGCCCGGTCTGCACCTGGTGTTGTTCACCGAAAACCTGGGTTCGCTGGAAGTCGGCAGTCCGATTCTCTATAAGCAGGTCAAGGTTGGTTCGGTGCAGAGCTATCAGTTCTCCAAAAAGAAGAAGCAACTGGTGATCGGTGTCCACATCGAGAAGGAATACGAAGGACTGGTCAATGCCTCGACACGCTTCTGGAATGCCAGCGGCATCACGCTCACAGGCGGACTGACCGGTGGAATCCAGGTCAAAAGTGAATCGTTGCAAAGCCTGATGGCCGGAGGCATCGCTTTCGAAACCCCCGAAGCCAAGGCGCCGTTGCAAAAACGCATTCCGCGTTTCCGCCTGTTTGCCAGCCATGAGGAAGCCAACCAGAAAGGCGCCGTGGTTACGATCAAGGTCGATCGCGCCGATGGCTTGCGCAGTGGCACTCCCGTGAGATTCAAAGGCCTGGATGTCGGCAAGATCGAAGATGTCGACCTCAGTGATGACCTGCAATCGGTGATGCTCACCGCACGAATCACCGAAGTGCCGGAGCGCATTGCCCGGGTCGGCAGTCAGTTCTGGGTGGTCAAGCCTGAGTTGGGCCTGATCAAGACCTCCAACCTGGAAACGCTGGTAACTGGCCAATACATCGAAGTGCAGCCGGCAGCGAAGAATCTGGGTCCGCAGAAGAACTTCGTCGCCCTGGCCACTCCACCGGAATCGGCCAAGCAAGAAGCCGGTTTGAGTCTGGTGTTGAGCGCCGCTCGCCGTGGTTCACTGAAAACCGGTGTGCCGGTAACGTACCGCGAGGTCACCGTGGGCAAGGTGACGGGCTATGAATTGGGTCAGACCGCTGACCGTGTGTTGGTGCACATTCTGATCGAGCCGAAATACGCGCCATTGGTGCGCAGCGGCACGCGTTTCTGGAACACCAGCGGTTTCGGGTTCGACTACGGCTTGTTCAAAGGCGCGACGGTCCGTACCGAATCGTTGGAAACGCTGATTCAGGGCGGTATCGCCTTCGCCACACCGGAGGGTGATCGCATGGGCAATCCGGCGCGGCCAGAGCAGACGTTCCCGCTGTTCGACAAGTTTGAAGATGAATGGCTGACCTGGGCGCCGAAGATTTCACTCGGTAAATAGACTATTGGTGTCCCTGCTGCCGCCATCGCGATAAAGCTCGCTCCCACAAGGGATTGGCTGTGGCCACGGAATTTGTGATCGACACCAACCCCCTGTGGGAGCGAGCCTGCTCGCGAAGAGGCCCTCAAGTACACTGAATCACTAAAAAGACATGCTCAAAAAAAAGGCCGCGATCCATTGGATCGCGGCCTTTTTAATGCCTTCGATTAACGCAAATCAAACCGCGTCCAGCTCCGGCTCATCTGCTTCAACGCTGACCACAGCCTTCACCTCATCATGACGACGGATGTACTTCCAGTCCGCCTCATCGATGTAGATCCCGTTCGGCCCGCTGCCACCTTCCAGGTCGATCGCCACACTGGCGCAAACCTGCGGTTTCACACTCGCCAGGATCGGCACAAAGCCCAGTTGCAGGCTGGTTTCCAGCAGCGCAGCCTGGTTCTTCTCGTCGATGTCCGCCGCCTCGTCGAGGTAGTACGGCAGGCGCACGCGACCGGCTTGATCACGGTCCATCAAGTGCAGCAACAAGTACATGTTGGTCAGCGCCTTGATGGTCATCGTGGTGCCGTTGGAGGCCGCGCCGTCGATGTCGGTGTGAATCACCGGCTGGCCGTTGACCTTGGTAATCTCGAACGCCAGTTCGAACAAGTCCTTGAGGCCGAGCTGGTTGTGGTTAGCCGCCACCAGACGGGCCAGGTATTCCTTGGCTTCTTCGTTCTTGTTGTCCTGATCGGCGCTTTGGCTCAGGTCGAAGACCGAAAGGGTTTCGCCTTCCTCGTACTGACCGGCGCTGTGGATGATCTGGTCGATGTGCTTGAGGGCTTCCTTGTTCGGCGCGAGCACGATGCGGAAGCTCTGCAGGTTGGAGACCTGACGTTTGTTGATCTCGCGGTTGAACAGCGCCAGTTGATGCTCAAGGCTGTCGTAGTCGCTGCGGATGTTGCGCAGGGTCCGGGCGATGTCGGTCACCGCCGCACGGCGCGCCTTGCCGAGGGTCAGCGCTTCGTCGGTGCGGTGCGCGTAAGCGTTGATCAGCAGTTGCAGGCGACGCTCCATATCGTCTTCGCTGTCGAACTTGGCCACGCCCTTGAGGCGAACCTGCGCATAAAGCGCCTCGATCTGGCCATCGCTGCGCTGCAAACCCTGCCAGCTGTCCTGATAGTCGTTGAGCAGCGGCAGCAGGTTGTCCATGGAATCATCGATCGGGTCCATGAACGGCGTACCGAACGGCAGGTCTGCGGGCAACAGCTGACGGCGGCGCAGAGCGTCGTCTAGGGTGCGTTGCTTGGCTTCCATGTCGCCGATCTGCCGGCCGACCAGTTGCAGCTTGGCGGACAGTTGCTGGACGCGCTCGGTGAAGGCATCGCTGGAACGCTTCAATTCGTCCTGCGCCGCTTCCATCTGCGCCAGTTGCTCCAGCTTGTCGCCTTCTTCGGCGCTCAGGGTTTGTGCACGGCGGAAATCTTCCAAGGCTTTTTGCGCATCCAGCACTTGCTGGTACAGCGCTTCGGTCTGGGTCTTGCTCGCTGCGCGGTCGGCGACCACGGCAGCCTGGGTTTTCAGTTGCTTGAGTTCTTTCTCCAGGCGGTCTTTCTGATCGCGCAATGCCGCGCGGTCGGCCAGGGCTTGCAGGGCTGGCGGCTCAATATGCGAGATGTCGATGGCCAGGCCTGGTACTTCGAAACGCTCGCCTTTGAAACCGTCGAGGATCAGCTCCAGGGATTTGACCCACTGACCGTCCTCATCCAGCGTAATGCCATGCTCACCCAGCGGCAGGCTGAACAGCGCGCTGTTGAACAGACGCATCAAACGCTCAACGTCCTGCTGCGAGAACTCTTCGCGCAGACGGGCGTAGCTGTTGTTGTCGGCGTGATCGAGTTGCTGTTTCACCGATTTCAGGCGTTTTTCCAGGTCCCGCAGACGTTCTTCGAGGTCTTCGGCAGAGAACTGCCGCGACTGGGCCAGCGCACCGGCCAGTTCATCGTGCGCGTCCTTGGCCGCGAGCAGTTGCTGCTCCAGCACTTTGACGTCATCGACCAACGCGAAGCGATTCTTCAACGCCGAGAGTTCGCCGAGCCAACGCTGGATGCCGGTTATTTCCCGCTCCAGGCGCATCAACTCCTGAGTGCCGCCACGCTGATCGTTTTGCAGCGCGTCCTGCTCGTTGCGGTAGTGCTCGGCCTGAATCGTCAGCTCTTCCTTGCGCGCACTGGCGTAATCCGACCAAGTGCCGAGCAGCGAGTCGAGCAACGGCGAGATCCGGTGCAACTTGCCGCGCAGAATATTGCGCTGGGTCACGCCAGCGGCAAGGGCTTCAACCAACGGGCCGGCGGTGACCAGCGAGTTGTAGTCCTGCTCCATGCGGCGTACATCGCGGAACGCTTCTTCGCACGCGGCGATGTAATCGACACTACCGGAACGCAGACTGTGTTCAAACGCATCGAGGAACAGCTGCTTGAGCTTGGCCGCGGTGATTTCGCGCATGTGCAGCAGGTTGATGAACAGTGCGCGGAACGTCTTCAGGCTCTGCTCGCTGGTAGAACGCAGCGGGATCAGGGTCAGGTCCAGCGGGATTGAGGTGTGACCGCCGACCAGCAAGCGACGCAGCTCATCCGGCTTGAGTTCATAGGCTTTCAAGCCCTCACGCTCAAGGTTGGTGAACAGCTCTTTCTGGCGCAGGCAGGTGTCGTTCTTCTGGTAATGCGCCAGGTCCAGTTTGCCGGCGTAGGCAAAGAACTGGTGACCGAAACCACCGCCCGGGCCGCGCCCGACCACGCCGATTACGTGCGGGCCGTGGGGCAGCGAGACTTCGACCAGGATGTAACTGGTGTCCGAGGCGAAGTAGAAACGACGGGATTGTTCCAGGCTGTACTTGCCGAAACTCATGTCCGACATGCGCGCCAGAATCGGAAACTGCAACGCGTTGATCGAGGCGGATTTACCGAGGTTGTTCGCGCCGTAGACCGACAACGGTTCTTCCAGCGGAAACAGGCCGAGGCTGTAACCGGCGGTGTTCAAAAGGGCAAAGCGGCGAATGCCGTAGCGTTCCTTGCTCATGCGTCGGTCTCCTGTTCTTCTGCAATGGCGCGGGCCATGGCGTCTTCTTCGCTTTCTTCTTCGAAGTCACTCAGATCGAGCGGATCATCGGTTTGCAGCAGTTTTTCGTCGCTGTCGTCATCGATCAGCACCGGAACCGGCAGCGGTAAGACGCTGTGCAGGCTGGCCGCCAGATCGCGGTCTTGTTGAACCGACAGGCAAACATCGAGGAAACGATGCATCGGCGGCAGGAAGCGGTAGATGCCGTTTTCTTCGCCGGCAAAACCGAGCTGGGTCATGCGGCGCATGATTTTTTCTTCGAGTTCTTCCACGGTCTGCACTTCGGCCTGGATGAACAGGTCGCGGTATTTTTCCAGCAAGGACGGCAATTCATCGCGGCCGAGGCTGCCACCGTCGAGCACGGCGACCGGGTCACGGCCCTGATCCGCCAAGTGCTCGACGAGGATGAAGGTGAACAACGCCAGACGTTGCGCAGTCTTGTTCACCGCTGCCGCCGCAAGGTCCGGCACGAAGTAATAGAAACCACGGGTGTCGCAGACCAACTCATAGCCCAGCGCCCTGAACAGCGTGCGGTACTGGTCCTGGAAGTTCGACAGTTGCGCGTACAGCTCCGGGTCGCGGCGGCTGACGTGGTAGCCCTTGAACAGCTCGCGAAAGATCGGCGCCAGTTGGGACAGTTCGGATAGATCAAGATGCATGTGGGGTGCTCGCAGAATCCTCGGCGGCGGTGTCGCGGGCCGAGAGCAGGGCGAAGGAGCGCAGGCTGACCTGGTGCTCGTGAGTGTGGTAATCGCGGCGTTCCAGACGCTCGCGTGTGAAGCGTTTTTCCCGCGACAGGCGCGAGAACCAGTAAAGCAATTCGTCGGTGGCGCCGTCGGGCTCCTGCTCCAGCAGCCAGGTCATCAGGTCCGGCATCGGCAGGGCGTCTTCGCAGCGTTCGAGCATTTCCCGAACCGTGCGTGGCGCGCGTGGCGCTTCGCCTTTCTGCGTTTTGTGGGCCTTGGGGAAGCGCGCCGGTTTCGGCTCGAATCGGGCCAGCGCATAAACGTAGGCTTCGACCTGACTGGCGCTGCCGAGGAAGGTGCTTTGCGGGCGGGTGAACATCGGCATCGCCGCTTGCGGCACCGCATCGATGCCTTTGCGACGAATGGCTGACAAGGCCAGCGCAGCGCCACGGGTCACGGCGTTGTGTCGACGGGCTTCTTCACGCAGCGGCAGCAGCAATTCGCGGGCGTGGCGCAGGGTCAGTTGGGCGCTGGTCTGCATTTCGAGAATGCGCGCGTGAGTACGCAGCAGCATGTCGTCGTCGACCAGGTGACCGAGGCGCTGTTGTTCGGTGAGCATGCGCAGCAGGACGTTCTCGACCTTGCGCACGCCTTGCTCGAAGGCACCGTCGGCGTTCACCAACTGAATCATCGGCTCGACGTATTCGTCCCAGGTCGCCAGTACTTCGGCGTAACGCTGACGCAGCGGGATCTGCCGGTCGCTGGTCTTGGCACGTTCGGCGACGGCCACCAGGGCCTGTTCGTCGTTGGCCAACTTCTTCAACACGTCGCGTACGCGCATGTCGAGCAGACGCAATTGACGCGCCAGGTCGTGGCCATCGCGAATGTCGAAAGCGTCCTGGATATAACCGGCCAGACGTTCGAGGTGACGCAGATAGGCTTCGATCTCCAGGCACAGGCCCAGACGGTGCTCACGGCGCAGGTAAGCGAGGAAGTCGTGGATCTGCGCATTGAGCTCGAAACGGTTCGGGCTTTTTGCCACGGGAACCAGAATGTCGAGGCGGATCCACACGTCCAGCAGGCTGGTGATGTCCTGCGGCGTACTGTCGAGTTGCTGGGCGGCCAACTGTGAACGCAGTTCGTTGAGGCTCAATGTGCCTTGGTCGAAGTGCTCGCACAGTGGCTCCAGAAGTGCCCAGTGTTCAGCGAGGGCGCGCAAGACGCGCTTGGGTTCGATCATCGGAATGGCCGGCTGGTTGGCGATTAAAAGCCGCGATTGTACTGCATCGGGACCGATGCGATTCACTCTCGGGACGGGCTGTAGCTGTTTCTAAGGGAAAGAGTATCGATCAAGCGCGGGCGATCTTGAGCGAAGGGCGGTAGAATCAGCGCACTTTAGTTATCCACAAGTGGCCGACCTTTGCTAATCGAGTCCCGTCGCCGCGCCTATTTGACTGCCATGCAGGTGGTCAACTGGCTGCCGCGCACTGAATTGCCCTTTGCCGCGCCATCGCGTCCCGAGCTGATGGAGATGCCGGAGCCGTTGGTCGTCGCGCCGGTGGTGCCTGCCTCCGCGCCAGCACCTGCCGCTGCCGCTGCGCCGGTGATGGCACCGACGGAGCGCGTCAAGATCGAGGTGCCGCGGCCATCGCTGGCCAGCACCCGCACGAACGCCAAGGTCGAAGAAGAAGTCGCGCCGGTCGTCGCCAAGTCTGTGCCAGTGCCGCCACCGCGTTTTTCCCTGCAATTGCTGCGCGCTGGTCGGTGCCTGCTGTTGGTCGAGTTACCCACAGGCGAAACGTTCCAGACCCGCGATCCGGCCTATCTGCTGCTCAAAGACATGCTGCGCGCCGCCGGTCTGCCGGACAGCCCGCAAATCATCGGCGAGCCGGTGCGCTGGCCGCTGTTGGCCCGGGGCACCATGGATCAGGGACCGGAAGCCGCTCGGGACTTCGTGCAAGGTTTTCTCTCGGCCCGGCTGGAAGACGCTCCGTGCGTTTGCGTGTGGCTGATCGGCCTGCCAGCGGTGCGTTTTGCCGGTGAGGCGAACGCCGAATCCTTCAACCGTGAACTCCAGGTCGAAGGCCTGGGCTCGGTCTGGGCCCTGCCGGGCCTGGAATTATTAATGGAAGAGCCACAGCGTAAGGCTGATGTCTGGCAAGCCATGCGTCGGCTGATGGCGCGCTGGAAAGAATCAAATGAGTGACGCTGTATCGTTCCGCCCGATGACCGAGGCGGACCTGGACGCTGTACTGAAAATCGAATACGCGGCGTACAGCCATCCCTGGACCCGCGGGATTTTTCTGGATGGGCTGGGCAAGTACCAGATCTGGCTGATGTTCGAAGGGCAGCAACAGGTCGGTCACGGCGTGGTGCAGATCATTCTGGATGAAGCGCATCTGCTCAACATCACCGTCAAGCCCGAGAATCAGGGCCGTGGGCTGGGTTTGACGCTGCTGGAGCATTTGATGTCCCGGGCGTATGACGCCAAGGCGCGGGAATGTTTTCTGGAAGTGCGCGACAGCAACCGTGGCGCGTTCAAGTTGTATGAGCGTTATGGGTTTAACGAGATTGGGCGGCGGCGGGATTACTACCCGGCGGTGGGTGGGCGGGAAGATGCCGTGGTCATGGCCTGTACTTTGGTCGACTGAGCCTTTTTGAAGCTTCGCGGGCAAGCCTCGCTCCTACAGGACTGGTGTCGTACCCACTAATCCCGTAGGAGCGAGGCTTGCCCGCGAAGGCGTGCTGACTGACTTCTACGATCAACGATTACCGTCCATCGGATCCCGCCGCGCCATCTCCGCCTCATCCAGCCCATTGCCCCCGCCAATATCGTCTTCATCGACAATACTCAAATCCCAATCCGCCTGATTGCCCTCACCGGCCTCATGGGCATCCCGCGCACCGTCTTCACGGATCAACGTTTCCGGGCTCATGTCATCATCTGTAGACTCATGGTCATCGGTCGAGGCCCCCGTCATGCCCGCTTCACGCACACGTTCCCGAGGCATCAGCCGTTCGCGCTCGTTTTCCGGCAGTTCGTCGCCTATTTTCGCGCTGGGTTCTTCCTCGTCGAAATCCAGTTCATGCATCGAACCCATGCGGTCTTCGTTGTCGTCGATGGGCTCGGGCTGCACCGCATCGTACGGACGTCGTGAATCAGTCATGGCAATTCCTCATACTGTGGGCCTTACTAGGGTGGACCCGCTGAACTCCTGAGAATTCCACCTGGCATTACTTGCATCAAGCGCGTGACCCCGACGGGCGGTTGTCTGTCAAACCAGCGCATCATTCTTGAGGCTTTACAGCATGAACGAATTACAAGATCTGATTGATAACAACGAACGCTGGGCCGAAGCGATCAAACAGGAAGATCCGGACTTCTTCTCCAAGCTGGCTCGCCAACAGACGCCGGAATACTTGTGGATTGGCTGTTCCGACGCCCGGGTGCCTGCCAACGAGATCGTCGGCATGCTGCCCGGCGACCTGTTCGTCCACCGCAACGTGGCCAACGTGGTGCTGCACACTGACCTCAACTGCCTGTCGGTGATTCAGTACGCAGTCGACGTGCTCAAGGTCAAACACATCCTCGTCACGGGCCACTACGGGTGCGGCGGTGTGCGCGCTTCGATGCAGGATCGCCAGCTGGGCCTGATCGACGGCTGGCTGCGCTCGATCCGTGATCTCTATTACGAGAAGCGTGAAGAACTGGCCGGGTTGCCGACCGAAGAAGAGCGCGTCGACCGTCTCTGCGAGCTCAACGTGATCCAGCAAGTGGCCAACGTCGGCCATACCAGCATTGTGCAAAACGCCTGGCATCGCGGGCAGAACCTGTCGATCCATGGTTGCATCTACGGCATCAAGGATGGCCGCTGGAAAAGCCTGAACACGACCATCAGCGGTTTTGAGCAATTGCCGCCGCAGTACCGACTGCGTCCGGTCGAAACGCTGTAAAACGGTTCAACAGAGACTGCGCCGACGCCAGTGGTGGAAATACAACTGGCCGTCGGCGTTCGGCTGTTCATCGTAGCCGCAGATCCAGCCTCGACACTCCGGGGACCCGCACTGACAGGCGAACTGGCGCAGCAGTTTGTCTTCGGTCGTGGCGTAATCCATCGTCAAGTTGTCGCCTTTATTAATATCCGTCAGTGCCCACAACCACATTTCGCTCATGTCGAGAAAGACATTGGGGTCGCAGGAGTGCCTCAGCAGCCCGCTGAAGTGTGGGTCGTAGACGTGGATACCAGGCGCCAGTTGCCGGGTATGTCGATGGCGATAAGGCACGAGATGCCCCGACACGCGGCAGATTCGGCTGATCTGTGGGAATTCGCGCAGGGCTACGATGGCCGCGGCCAACCCACTCGCGTTGTAGATAATCTCGAAATCGACCCGGGAAGGAAATCCAAGGCCTGGCGGTAGCTCCGGGAATGGATAGAATCCATCGGGAGCTTGCGCCAGGGGCCCGTGCAGGGAATTAGGTTTCATAACGATCCTTGTCGGCAGCGCGTTGCGACTTCCCAACTGACGTCCTGTCAGCCCTGCAACACAGGGGGTTACCTCAAGATCTCGCAAATGAAACGACGGGTCTACTGTCAGAACTGACAGAAGGAAAGTGCGCTTTTGCGCGTAAGCCTTCGCTCACACGCAAACGTGCAAGGGCGTTTACAGCGCAGGCGCCGGAGCCGCAGTCACAGGTGCCGGGGCTTGCAGCTGTTTGAGCTCGGACTGGATCGGCGTCGTCGCGCATTTGGCCACGGCTTGTTCAGGCGTCAGGTTGCGGATCGAGGTGTAGAACAGCTCGCAGGTTTTTTCTTTCTGGGTCACTTGCCATGTCTGTGTGCAGCCTTTCAGCTGAGCGGTCGGGTCGGTCCCGGGTTTGCTGCCCATACCGGCCTGCCAGCAGGCGGCGCTCAAATCCTGGCCCATGACTTTCAGGCCCGCGGCATCGGCCTTGGCCTGAGCATCGTCGCCGGTGTAGCTCTCTGGGTTGGCGGCGTACCAGATGTAGCTCGGGTGGTTGGAGCCCAGCACCGGCACCTTCACCCCGGCGCTCGGGCTGATCGTGGCCAGACCCAGCACATTCACGGTCGGCCCGTATTGCTGCTTGATCCAGTTACGCACCGGTGCGCCAAACGCGACCATCGGCAACGTGGCACCGCGGGCGTTCTGGCTGACTTCCTTGACCATGGTGGTCTGGTAGTCCTTGAAGTAGTCGTAGACACCTTCCAGATCCTTGCCCGCACTGGCTGGCGCCGCAATCGGCGCGATATCAATGATGGTCTGGTAACCCGGCGTCTGATCGGCGGGGATACCGTTGTCGGTCAGCAGCGTGGCCCAGCGATCCGTGGTGGCGGAGCGCAGGTAATCCTGGGCCTGTGTCAGGGAGTAATCCGGCGGGAAATGCAGCAGCTCGACGCTCTTGCGGTTTTCCAGGGCCATGCCCAGTGGCAGGAACAGATACCAGCTGTAAGCCCACTTGCCATCAACGTTGAGCTTTTTGGCGCCCGTGTAGGCCAGATCACCGGCATTGAGCAGCGCGGACAACGGTTTTTCGTAACCCTTCGGCACGCCGCTGATGTCGGCGTAGAGCTGACCGTTATCGGTTTTGACCCGCACTTTCGCGGTGCTGTAGCCATCGCGCTGTACGCTTTGGGTCAGGTAGTGCTCGACGGTTTGCTCAAGCGTCCAGTTGCGGAAGCAGACGACGTTGCAGTTGTTGGGGTAGGCGAACAGCCGCGTGACGCGTTCGGTGCTGCCCAGTTTCAGATCGACATTGGCGTGGGCGGCGGCGCTCAGGGTAAGGGCCGCGAGGGTAAGTCCTGTCAGTTTGAACATGCTCAGATCCTTTTCAGCGTGGGCCGCGTTGATCGCGGGCGATAGTTACTTAAGCAGATCGGCCGGCAATCGCTCACCTGAACATCAAATGAGTCAGGTGATATTCCGGGAAATACATCCGACACACGAAGATGACGCCGACCATCACCAGCAAAAACACCAACTGCAACGGACTGAAGTGCGCCCAATGCAGCGCCGTCAGCCAGGGACGCCGAGCGGCCAGTTCAGGATCGAGCTGACCGATACGGCGTTTGTGCAAGAGACCGATCAGCATGAAACCGACATAAGTCGCCATGCCCGGCCAACCCAACAGAAGCCCGAACAGCAACGTGAGGACGGCTTGCGGAACACCGTGTCGCATCACCAACCAACGGGTATCCGGGTTCCAGTGGCGGGGGACCAGGCCTTCGGTCAGCCACAGGTCCTGGACAACGACATGCGAGATGATCGGCACCCACCAACTCATGGCGAAACGGAAGAACCAGACCAGCACGCAGGCGAATGCCAACGGGATAAATATCATTGGGATGCTGATGCTGAAGCCTTTGGATTTGTATTCGGTCGGGAAATAAAACAAAAACAGCGCCAGTGCGATGCCCGCCCAGACACGCACCCAGGTTTCGTCGGCGATGGGGCGCGGCAGGAAACGTCGCCAGTGAAAAACATCGGCGTGGGGCAACCGTAAGCGCAATTGCGGGTAACGCCACTTGAGGGTTTGCGCAAGGTCATGACAGGCCTGCCATTCGTTTTGGCCAAAGCCGTCGATCATTTTCTTTTGTTGGCCAGGCTGCATCGGATTCATCAGCAAGTGCGCGGCTTGAACGTCAGCGGCCCAGGTCCGGTTGTCTTGGGCCTTGGCCTGCAGGCTTGCGTAGAAGCTTTCCTGATTGCAGCGCTCAATCAGTGCCTGCCAGAGCGACATCGGTTCAGGATGAATGCCTTTTTTATCGTCCCAGCCAAACACCTGACCGACGCGATCGAACAGTGGCAGGCTCCATTCGGTGTCGTTGAACAATTGCAGGAGGATCCGCTGCCACTCCTGACGTCGATCGAACACCTGCAGCCAGGGTTGCACGGTGTAACTTTTAAGCTGTGTCAGGAATTCCCGCTCCTTGCCGGCTTCGAGCAACTCCTGCAACGCCTGCCGATAATCCTGCAGCAAGCCGCTGGCGAGAGCGTCTCGCTGCCAATCGGTCATTTCGACGTTTTGCCAGGGCGCGAGCCAATCGAGGTGCTGGACCGCCCAGGCGGCAATCGAATTGCGCAAGCCCGGATGATCGAAGCACAACGCCAGCAATCGCTGTTCAAACGCCTTGGCGCAGTGCTGTTGTTGCGCTTGGGCCCAGCGCTCGGACAGATTCTGCTCGGAGAGTCCGTCGAGCAAGGCGCGCGCCGCGAGTTCGTCCGGCGCTGCAACCGGTTCGTGAAGGGGCTGGGGGTTGGACGGTGCAAGGTTCAGCGAGCGCAGAGGGGGCGGACTTTCAAGGTTCAAGGGCCGAAGTGGAGGCGGATTTTGAAGGCTCAACGGACGCACGCCGAGCACATCGGACCCTGCCTGAAGGTCGGTGTGATTGGGCTGCTCGACAATGTCGACCGTTGCGACTTCATGTTCTTCGGCGGCGTATTCGGCTCGCCATTGCGCAACACCCAGCGCCTCCTCATAGGCTTCACGCAAGCGCTGAAAGCCTTCGGGATCTTCATCGGGCCGGAAGGTTTTCAGCAGCCTTGCATAGCTTCGCTTGAGGGTGCGCGCATCAGCGTCTTCGGGCAGTTCCAGCACAGACCAGCAATCCATGTTGCTGCTCCTTAGTGCCAGAGACCGTTGTCCAGCGTGCCCAGTTGCTGGGTCAGTTCACTGCGCGCTTCACGGATCCGCCGTTCATCCTGCGAATCAAGCACGTGCTGAAACTGTTTGGCCCAATGAGCAATCTGTTCACGCATCTGCCCCAGACTTTCCTGATAGAGACGCTCAAGACGTGCGGTCAACACCGTATTGACCTGCTGATCGCGCGGATGAATCTTCAACAGCGCCAGGCCCTCCAGGCGTTGCTGAATCTCTTCGGGTGTGAGCACGCCGGGGTTGTTTTCGATGACCAGCGAATGCTTGTCGCCCGTCAGGGGAATGACCACCTGGGCTTCAAGCAAACCGTTGTTGTCATAGGTGAAACGCACGTCGAGGGCGACTTCGCCGGCCTTGCGTTTCGGCACTTTGATGTCCAGTT
This sequence comes from Pseudomonas sp. SJZ077, assembly GCF_007993905.1. Classification (NCBI taxonomy): domain Bacteria; kingdom Pseudomonadati; phylum Pseudomonadota; class Gammaproteobacteria; order Pseudomonadales; family Pseudomonadaceae; genus Pseudomonas; species Pseudomonas sp. SJZ077. Next base: position 90,402 of record NZ_VIUJ01000022.1, on the reverse strand, counting down.
CGCCCAATGCCACGTTGTCTTTGACCAGGCGGCTTTCGCCCTGAAAGATCTTCAGCAGCACGTGCTCTTGGTTATCTTGCAATGTGTACACCGTCTTGACCCGGCTCACCGGCACGATGCTGTTGCGCTCGATGATCGGCAAGTAATGCCCGCTTTCGTACTGCTGGCCGATTTGGGTCGAAGTCTCGATGCCCAATGTGTAAGAACAGACGTCGGTCAGCACCACTTCTTCCAGCGCGGCGGAGCGTGCTTTCAAGGCAGCCTGGATCGCCGCACCGTGGGCCACGACTTCGTCCGGATCGAGACTGATCGAAGGGAAACGCCCAAACAGGCCGGCCGCCAGTTTGCGCACCAGCGGCATGCGCGTCGTACCGCCTACCAGGAGGATTTCGTCGAGATCACTGACCCTAATCCGCGCGTCTCTCAGGGCCCGCTCGATCGGTGTGCGCAGGCGTTCGAGCAGCGGCGTGTAGAGCGTGGCCAATTGCGCTTGGGTGATGGTTTGCGTCCATTGCTGGCCGTCGACCCGCAGGCTGAATTCGGCGCTGCTGTCCTGGCCCAGGGCTTTGCGCACGCGCTCGGCCTCGCGACGCAAAGGCTGGATGATGCTGTTGCGGTCAGGAAAGTTGTCGGTGTTGCGATGGTGCTCAAGGAAATGCTCAAGCAGCACGCTGTCGAAATCTTCACCACCCAGGAAGTTGTCGCCCGCGCTGGCGCGCACTTCCATGACCCCGTCGAAGAGCTCCAGGATCGACACGTCGAAGGTGCCGCCGCCGAGGTCGAACACCAGGAACGAAGTTTCCTTGTCCCGTTGATGCAGCCCATATGCCAGCGCCGCAGCGGTTGGCTCGTTGATCAGTTTTTCAACCTTCAGACCCGCCAGCTCACCGGCAATGCGCGTGGCCTTGCGCTGGGCATCGCTGAAGTAGGCCGGCACGCTGATCACCGCTTCATGCACGGTTTCGCCGAAGGCCCGCTCGACGTCTTCCTTCAGGCTCTTGAGCACCAGCGCCGAAAGCTCCTCGGGACGGAATGACCGGTCTCCCAGACGCACTTCCGTAGCGCTGCCCATGTGCCGCTTGAACAGCGAAGCGGTCTGGCGCGGGTGAGTGTGCAAGCGCTCGCGGGCAGCCTGGCCGACCAGAACCCGGCCCTGATCATCGAGACCCACCACGCTGGGAGTGAGGAACTGGCCGAGTGCATTGGGCACCAACTCGCTGGACTCCCCGCGCCAGACGGCAACGAGGCTGTTAGTGGTTCCCAGGTCAATCCCTACGATCATGGCGATGAACTCCCTTTCCGGCCTGCAAAAAGTTGAAACAGATAATATTCGCGCAAGGATATTACCGGAGCAGCGGGGCGGTAAAGGAAAGTAGTGGCACTGAGCTATTATTTGCGGCGGGACGTGGTTTGGTCCGCAAGCGTTGGATGTGACAGAGGGTTACAAGAGGTGCAGTGTCTACCGCTCTCGAGCACTGCTAGACTGGCGCAGTATTGGACTTGGCAAAGGTCACCCATGAAACCTTCTACTGCACTGGATCTAAAACGAGCAGCCGTCCGCGAGGTCGTCGGTCGATTTCGTACGTCCAACCCTCGTGTATTTGGTTCCGCGTTACTCGGGACAGATAAAGAAGGGAGTGACCTTGATTTACTGGTGGACGCTCTCCCAGGGGCCACGCTTTTCGATCTCGGAGGGCTTCAAGTCGAGCTCGAAGATTTGCTGGGGGTCAGTGTTGATCTGCTGACGCCGGGAGATCTTCCGTTGAAGTTTCGTCAGCAGGTACTCGAACAGGCTCGTCCCGTATGACTGTTAACCGTCTCGCAGATTACCTTGACCATATGCGGCAAGCCGCAAGCGATGCGCTGATTTTTGTCGAAGGCTTGAGTAAAGAAGAGTTTTCCGAAGACAAACGTACCCAGCAAGCTGTGATCATGAGCCTCATCATTATTGGTGAAGCAGCCACCAAAGTAATGGATGGCTATGCGGATTTTGCGAGCGAAAATTCACAAGTGCCATGGCGCAGCATGCGAGGTATGCGCAACCGCATTGCTCACGGCTATTTCGATATCAATCTCGAAGTGGTGTGGGATACCGTTCAGACGGCCTTGCCTGAGTTGTTGAAGGTTTTACCCTCCGATCAAATCTGATTGCACCTGCTTTGCACAGGTGCAATCAACTTCGTTTACGGCATCACCGGCGGCGTATACGTCAGCGTCGTCCCCAGCGCCCACAGCAAAAACAGCACCAGCGGCGTGTGCACCAGCAATTGCACGAACGAGAAGCCAATCAAGTCCCGCGCCTTCAACCCGAGCACGCCCAGCAGCGGCAGCATGTAGAACGGGTTAATCAGGTTCGGCAGGGCTTCAGCCGCGTTGTAGATTTGCACGGCCCAACCCAGGTGGTAATTCAGGTCGGTGGCCACCTGCATGACATAAGGCGCTTCGATGATCCATTTGCCGCCGCCGGATGGAATGAAGAAACCGAGAATCGCCGAGTAAACGCCCATCAGCAGCGCATAAGTGTCGTGGGACGCAATGCTGACGAAGAAGGTCGAGATGTGGTGGGCCAGGGTCTGCGCGTCAGTGCCTTTGACCGTGGTCATCAGCGCAGCGATCGAGCCGTAGAGCGGAAACTGGATTAGCACGCCGGTGGTGGTTGGCACCGCTCGCGATACGGCATCGAGGAAGCTGCGCGGGCGCCAGTGCAGCAGCGCGCCGAGCATGATGAACAGGAAGTTGTAAGTGTTCAGGCCCGAGATCGCGCTGATCGCCGGTTTAGTCGAAAACTCGTGGAACAGCCACCCTGCGGCCAGCAGCACCAGCAAAATCGTCAGCAACGGGCTGTGCTCCAGCCATTCGCCGGGGCGGGTGCGCGGTTGCAGCGGTGGCAGGTTGAAGCTCGGGTCGATGCCGCAGGCTTCGGCGTCGCGGGCTGTTTTCGGCCCCGGCGCGGTGGCGTAGGCGATGATCAGCGAAATCACGATCAGTGCCAGCAGCATGACGCCGGACTGCCAGAGAAAAATGGTCTGGGTGAACGGAATGACGCCGGTGATCGACAGAATCGAGGGTGGCAGGCTGGCCGGGTTGGCCTGTAATTGCGCGGCGGACGACGACAGGCCCAAGGCCCACACGGCGCCAAGGCCCAGATACGCGGCAGCACCGGCGGCGCGGTAATCCATTTTCAGGTCGGTGCGGCGAGCGAGGGCGCGCACCAGCAGACCGCCGAACACCAGCGACAGGCCCCAGTTCAGCAGCGACGCCACCATGGAAATCAACGCGACCCAGGCCACGGCCGAGCGGCCGTTTTTCGGGATCCGGGCCAGGCGGTCGATGAGTTTCACCGCGGGCGGGGAGCTGGCGACCACATAACCGCCGATGACCACGAACGCCATCTGCATGGTGAACGGGATCAGGCTCCAGAACCCATCACCGAAAGCCATGGCCGCGTCAGTGGGTTTGGCGCCCATGAACAGGGTCGCCACGGCCACGATGATCACCGCCAGCGCGGCAAATACCCACGAGTCGGGGAACCAGCGTTCGGCAAAACTTGAACAGCGCAGGGCAAAGCGTGCGGAGCGGGTATCTTCGATATCAGCGGCCACGGGAGTACCTCGAATTTTTATGTTTATTGTGGTCTTTGGGGCGGCAAAGGCCCGTCTGGACAGGTGCCAACAGTAATTCAATCGGTCATTTTTTTGTGACGAAGATTAACCCGTCTGAGACTTTGGTCTAACGGGTTGTCGGTGGACGCGTTTGCGTAGACCATGGGCGCCTTGGTTTTTTGCCCGTGCCAGAGTTCTTTTCATGACTGCCAATACCGATTCGCGCCCGGCGCCGTTCAGCCGCTCGGACTACAAGACCCTTGGCCTGGCGGCCCTTGGCGGCGCCCTGGAAATCTACGATTTCATCATTTTCGTCTTTTTCGCGCTGACCCTCAGCCAGCTGTTTTTCCCACCGGAAATGCCCGAGTGGCTGCGCTTGCTGCAAAGCTTCGGGATTTTCGTGACGGGTTATCTGGCGCGCCCATTGGGCGGCATTCTGATGGCGCATTTCGCCGACCGGCTGGGGCGCAAGAAGGTCTTCAGCCTGAGCATCCTGATGATGGCGCTGCCGTGCCTGCTGATCGGCATCATGCCGACCTACGCCCAGATCGGCTATTTCGCACCGCTGCTGCTGTTGGTCCTGCGGGTCCTGCAGGGCGCTGCGGTCGGCGGTGAAGTGCCGAGCGCCTGGGTGTTCGTCGCCGAGCACGCGCCGGACGGGCATCGCGGTTATGCCCTGGGCTTCTTGCAAGCCGGGCTGACCTTTGGCTACCTGATCGGCGCCCTGACCGCGACCTTTCTGGCGCAGGCGTTCACCCCGGCGGAAATCCTCGATTACGCCTGGCGTTACCCGTTCCTGCTCGGCGGCGTGTTTGGGGTGATTGGCGTCTGGCTGCGCCGCTGGCTCAGCGAAACCCCGGTGTTCATGGCCATGCAGGCCAAGCGCGAGGCCGCTGTCGAACTGCCGCTGCGCACGGTCTTGCGCGAACATCGCCTGGCGATATTGCCAGCGATGCTCCTCACCTGCGTACTGACGTCGGCGGTGGTGGTGTTCGTGGTCATCACCCCGACCATGATGCAGAAAACCTTCGGCATGACCGCCAGCCACACCTTCGCCTTGAGTGCCTTGGGCATTGTGTTCCTGAACATCGGCTGTGTACTCGCCGGGCTGCTCGTCGATCGCATCGGCGCCTGGCGCACGGTCATGCTCTATAGCCTGCTGCTGCCGCTGGGCATCGGCGTGCTTTATACGTGCCTGATCACCGGGGGCCAATGGATCGGCTTGGCCTACGCGATTGCCGGACTCAGTTGTGGGGTCGTCGGCGCGGTGCCGTCGGTGATGATCAGCCTGTTTCCCGCGCGAATTCGCGTCTCGGGGATTTCCTTCACCTACAACATTGCCTACGCAGCGTGGGCGAGTGTCACACCGTTGTTGCTGATCGGTCTGATGCCGTGGAGTCCGTGGATTTGCGTGATCTTCAGCGCGGTGATGGGCGCGGTGGGCGTGAGCAGCGCTGCTTATTTCGGCACACGGATGCCCCGGGTTGAGCATTGCCCGGCCGCTGGCACGGCATGAACGCAAGGTCACGCAGGCGTGCCGCAACTATTTTTGTAGGACAACCCTGAAACACTCTTCAGAAAATATCCGCAAGGCCGATGGCTAGGCTGCATGCCGCTTTCCATTCCTGTCCATCGGTGCTTTCCATGTTCAACAAACGCTTGAAGCAGGAGCTGTCGGCTCTTCGCGAAGAACTCTCCAGCCTTCAGCAAGTGAAGGACAGTCTGGAAAGCGAGATGCTGGTCCTGACTCTGGATCCTGATGGACGGATTCAATCGGTCAACCAGAACTTCCTCGGCGAGATGCTCTACAAGAGCAGCGACCTGATCGGCCGGCACATTGAAGACATCGTCCCGCCCCATGTGAAATCGGACGAATTCCACCTCCGCTTCAAGGCTGCGCTGACCCGCCGTGAGCACTTTGCCGGCGCCGTGCGTTTGCTGCGGGGCAATGGCAAGGAAGCCTGGTTGCGTTCGATTGTGCAGCCCGTGTTGTCCTCGGAGGGGCGGATCAAGCACTTCTCGATTTATTCCAGCGACCTGACCCGCACCATCGAGGCGTCCCGCGAGCATGAGAACCTGATCGGCGCGCTGGTGCGTTCGACGGCGGTCATCGAGTTCGATCTCAATGGCAACGTGTTGGCGGCCAACGAGCGGTTCCTCAGCGGCATGGGTTACAGCCTGGCGCAAATCAAGGGCAAACATCACCGTACGTTCTGCGAGCCTGAAGAGTACAACAGCGCGGAATACCAGAACTTCTGGCGCCGCCTGAACGCCGGCGAATTCGTGGCAGGCCGCTTCAAGCGTGTGGACAACCACGGTCGTGTGGTCTGGCTGGAGGCGTCCTACAACCCGGTGGTGGATGCCAACAACACGCTCTACAAAGTGGTGAAATTCGCCACGGTGATTACCGATCAGGTCAATCAGGAGCAGGCGGTCGCCGAAGCGGCCAACATCGCCTACAGCACCTCCCAGCAAACCGATCAAAGCGCTCAGCGTGGAACCGCCGTGGTGACTCAGGCGGTGGACGTAATGCGTGACCTGGCCCGGCACATGCAAACCGCCGGCGAAGGCATCGAAGCGTTGAACGAGCAGTCGCTGGTGATTGGCACCATCGTCAAAACCATCAGCGGCATTGCCGAACAGACCAACCTGCTGGCGCTTAACGCGGCCATCGAAGCGGCGCGCGCCGGTGAACAGGGGCGAGGTTTTGCGGTGGTGGCGGATGAAGTCCGGCAGTTGGCGTCCCGTACCAGCCAGGCCACCGATGAAATCGTTGGCGTGGTACGCCAGAACCAGGACATGGCGCGCAATGCCGTGGCCCTGATGACCGACGGCAAACTTCAGGCTGAACAAGGCCTGGCGCTGGCGGCGGAAGCGGGCACGGTGATCGTCGAGATTCAGGACGGCGCACAGAAAGTGGTGAACGCGGTCGGGCAGTTTGCCAATCAACTGGCGACTTGATAACTGACCTCCAGGTGGAAATCGCTACAATCGGCGTTTCCCCAGGAGCAGCCCTCATGAGCGTTTCTCACCGCCGTCCGGTTCCCTTGTCCAAGGCTTATCGCTTGCTCAATCACGGGCCGACCGTGCTGGTCAGCGCGGCGCATGAAGGCAAGCGCAACATCATGGCCGCGGCCTGGGCCATGCCTTTGGACTTCGAACCGCCGAAAATCGCCGTGGTGCTGGACAAGTCCACCTGGACCCGCCAACTGCTGGAAGCGTCGGGCACCTTCGTGCTGAACGTTCCCTGCGCGGCCCAGGCCGACATCGCCCAGACTGTGGGCTCGACGTCGGGCCTGGAGCTGACTCAGGGCCAGGGCCTGGACAAGTTTCAGATCTACGGCCTGCAGACGTTCAGTGGCGAGCTGATCGATGCGCCGATGCTTGAAGGTTGCGTCGCCTGGCTGGAGTGCCGACTGCTGCCGGAGCCCAACAACCATCAGCAATACGACCTGTTCCTGGCCGAGGTGATTGCCGCCCAGGCCGATGAGCGCGTGTTCAGCGAAGGCCGTTGGCACTTCGAGGGACACGATGCGCTACGCACCCTGCATCATGTGGCGGGCGGGCATTTCCTGACGATCGGCGAGCCGGTGGACGGCAAGACTCTGCAGCCGTAAACCGGCGGCCTTTTACACCCAGACGTCATTCTGCGCCGTGCGTTCGCCGCCTTCGCTGCCTGTATTCAGCACACCCTTGGGCTCGATCAGCAGCAGTTTCACTTCCTGCGCGGCAGAGGGTTTGTGCTCGACACCCTTTGGCACCACGTACATTTCCCCCGCGTTCAGCAGGACGTGGCCATCGCGAAAGTCGATGCGCAGCTGCCCCTCGATCACGATGAAGGTCTCGTCGGTGTCCAGGTGATCGTGCCAGATGAAATCCCCCAGCAGTTTCACCACTTTGAACTGGTAGTCGTTCATCTCGGCGATGACCCGAGGGCTCCAGTGCGAGTCGATCCGGGCGATTTTTTCAGCGAAGTTCAGGCTTTGGTAGGCGTTCATGAAGAAAGCTCTCGTGGTTGATCGTGAAGCCACGATAGTCAGCACGGCAGCGGGCTTCTTGTACGATTGTGCGCGCTCAGCGGCGGTGCATTTTCATCCAGCGGGCCGGTGAGAGGCCGTATGCCTTGCTGAATTGCCGGGTCATGTGGCTCTGGTCGGTGAAACCGGCGATCAGTGCGGCACTGACCAGAGACTGGCCCTGGATCAGCAGGGCGCGGACCAGGTCCAGGCGACGCATGGTCAGGTATCGATAAGGGCTGGTGCCAAACAACAGGCGGAAATCCCTCGACAGACTCCAGCGATCCCGACCGCTGTGCTGCGCCAGTTCCTCCAGTGTCACCGTGCGATCCAGGGCGCTGTGGATGAACTCCCGCGCGCGCTCCGCCGCCACGTAGTCGAAGCGTTGGCGTTTACCGGGCGCGCCGGAGACAGTGCTCAATGCCTGCGCCAGATCGAACAGCGCGTCCTGCTCTTCCAGTGGATCGAGGGGGCAATCCAGGCTTCGCAGCAGCACGTCGGTGGCGGCGAACAGGCGTGGGTCGGTCGACAATCCGGTCTTGATGAACGGCAGCGGTTGCCCGCCGAGTATCTGCTGGATCAGCGCCGGCTCGATGTACATCATCCGGTACTTGAAGCCGGCCTCGGTGCCAGCCTCGCCATCGTGGACTTCGTCCGGGTGCAGCACCAGGGTCCCGCCGGGCAGACTGTGGCGCCAGCCGCCGCGGTATTGAAAACTCTGCACGCCGGCCAGGGTCCGGCCGATTGCGTAGGTGTCATGGCGGTGAAGGTCGTAGCCGTGGCCGGCAAAAAATGCCTCGAAACGCTGAACCCCGCCCACGTCGGGGGCGCGATGGAACCAGTCGATGGGAGGCGTGTGCTTGGCCATGGTGTCGTTGTCTTGAGCGCAATGTCGATCACGGTAACCCAGGGACCGGCCACCTGTCTGCTGGCCGACAAAACCCATGGGGCTGGTAGAAAACCGCATACAAATGTAGCAAGGTATCGAGCACTCTCTGCACCCTGTAAGCCATCGAGGCGCGGGTGCGTTTGACCGTTCGTCGAGGTGTCTGGTATGAGCAAACTGCGGGTAGGGATTATTTTTGGTGGTCGTTCGGCGGAGCACGAAGTGTCGCTGCAATCGGCGAAAAACATCGTCGATGCGCTGGATCGGTCGCGCTTCGAACCGGTGCTGATCGGTATCGACAAGCAAGGCCATTGGCACCTCAATGATCCATCGAACTTCCTGCTCAACCAGGAAAATCCGGCCCTGATCGCCCTCAACCAGTCCAACCGGGAACTGGCCGTGGTGCCGGGCAAGGCCAGCCAGCAATTGGTCGAAACCTCGAGTCAGGAAATGCTGGGTCACGTCGACGTGATCTTCCCGATCGTGCACGGCACGCTGGGTGAAGACGGTTGCCTGCAAGGCCTGCTGCGCATGGCGGATTTACCCTTTGTCGGCTCCGATGTGCTCGGCTCGGCGGTGTGCATGGACAAGGACATCAGCAAGCGGCTGTTGCGTGATGCCGGGATTGCAGTCACGCCCTTCGTGACCCTGACTCGTGCCAGCGCCGCGCGCACCGGGTTCGCCGAGGTCCAGGCCAAACTCGGTCTGCCGCTGTTCGTGAAGCCGGCGAACCAGGGGTCGTCCGTGGGCGTCAGCAAGGTCAGTGACGAAGCCGAGTACACGGCGGCGGTGGAACTGGCCCTGGGTTTCGATGAAAAAGTATTGATCGAATCCGCCGTCAACGGTCGCGAGATCGAGTGCGCGGTGCTGGGCAACGAGGATGCCATCGCCAGCGGTTGTGGCGAGATCGTGGTGCGCAGCGGCTTCTATTCCTACGACAGCAAATACATCGACGCTCAAGCGGCAGAGGTCGTGGTGCCGGCCAACATCAGCAGCGAGGCCAGTGAGCGCATCCGCGCCTTGGCTGTCGAGGCGTTTCAGGTGCTCGGCTGTTCCGGGCTGGCGCGGGTCGATGTGTTCCTGACCGACAGCGGCGAAGTGCTGATCAACGAAATCAACTCGCTGCCCGGCTTCACCCGAATCAGCATGTACCCCAAGCTCTGGCAAGCCACCGGCATGACTTACAGCGAGCTGGTCAGCCGCTTGATCGATCTGGCGCTGGAGAAGCACAAGGCACGGCAAGCGCTGAAGATCACCCGATAAGCTACTCGGGACTATTCAAACAAGGATTTATGGATGAGCGATAAAACGGAGTACCTGTTTTCCTACGGCACCTTGCAGGACAAAGTCGTGCAACTGGCCAACTTCGGGCGCGAGCTCAGCGGCAGTGCCGATGCGATGCTGGGGTACGAGCAGTCCTGGGTCGAAATCACCGACCCAGAGGTGTTGGCCACCAGCGGCAAGACTCACCATCCGATTCTTCGTCCGGGAAGCGATAGCAGCGTCCCGATTCCCGGCATGGTGTTCCAGATCACACCCGAGGAACTAGCCGCCGCCGACAGTTATGAGGTATCGGATTACAAGCGTGTCAGCGTAGTCCTTCAATCCGGGATTGAAGCGTGGGTGTACGTGAGCGTGTAGTGTGCCTGCGTGATATCCGATGAGCCGGGGAGGGGAGATTTTCAGCGTCGGCCAGTACGCTTCGACCGACGTTTGATCAAGCTTGTTTCATAGGTTTAATCAGGCTCTCTGCTGGTATTCCGAACAGATCATGTAGTTTCCATATCATCGGAAGCGTCAACGCACGCTTGCCATTAAGCACTTCGTAAACCCGGTTTGTCCGGCCAATGGCAGGCGCAAGGTCCGCTGCGGACAGACCTGATTGTTCCATGCGAAATTTTATCGCATCGATTGGATTGGGCAGATCAACTGGAAACTGCTTCGATTCATAAGCTTCGATCAGTGTGATCATGATGTCGAAATAATCCCCTTCAGGCGTGCCAGGCTCTGGCTCATTGTCGAAAAGGGCAGATACAGTCTTGAGGGCTGCGCGGTAGTCCTCGTCGGTGTGAATCGGACGAATGTTCATTGGTTACTCCATCTCGACGGTATCGGCGTCGATTGCGTCGTACTGCTTGTGAGTGCCGACAAATTTTATGTAAACGGCGCCGAAGCGATAAGCCACAGCGACTACCAGCCGAAAGTCATTACCCTTGATGTTGAACACGACTCTACGGCTCTTGAGAATGCTGGCGGTAGCAAAGTGCGCTTTTATGTTCGCAGGTGTTTTCCACTCGGCATTTCTTGCCTCGTCAATCCAAGCTAGTAAGGATTGTTCTGCGTCCGGGTAGCGCTCCCAAAAACTTTTAAGCTGGCTAATGGCGATAATTCTCATGGCGTGATCCTAGTCCCGTGATGGGACTGATGCAAGTCTGTGGAGGTGTGGCCGATGGGAGGTGCGGATTCGACTTTGTACCTAGGTGCTTCGGGTGGCTGAACTGATGCGAAAAATGATCTTTGAACTCTATCGAAGAAGCAGTGGTGTGCAGGTAGGAAAAGTCGGCGCGAGGTAGCCGAACAGGACTCATTACATACAAAAAAGGCCTACCTCCCGGTAAGCCTTTTCCACCCTCTGTAGGAATCAATCCCCCAACGCAGCCCCCTCACGACGAGGATCGGCCCCGCCCGCCAATGAAGCCTTCCCCTGCGCATCCTTCACCCGGACAATCGCCTGGGTGCCGCTGGTCATGTCGATCTCGCTCACGCTGTGCCCTTTGTCCTTCAGCGCCTGAATCAACCCGGCGCTGAACTGACCCTCTTCCAGTTCCGTCGGGCCGTTTCGGCTGCCGAAGTTGGGCAGGCTGATGGCGGCTTGCGGGTCGAGGTTCCAGTCGAGCAGGCCGATGGTGGATTTGGCGACGTATTCGATGATTTGCGAACCGCCCGGCGAGCCGATGGTGGCGAGGAATTCGCCGCTCTGACGGTCGAAAATCAGCGTCGGTGCCATGGACGAGCGGGGGCGTTTGCCGGGTTCGACGCGGTTGGCGACTTTCTGCCCGTTTTCTTCGGGGATGAACGAGAAGTCGGTCATCTGATTGTTGAGCAGAAAACCCTGAACCATCACGTGCGAGCCAAACGCGGATTCGACGGTGGTGGTCATGGACACCGCGCCACCTTCGTCATCGACCGCGACCACTTGCGAGGTCGAGATGCGCAGCGGTGAACGGTCCGGTGCATAGGCGATCTTGATGCCCGGCGGGGTGCCGGGTTTGGCTATGCCCATGCTGCGGTCACCGATCAGGGCGGCGCGGCTGGCCAGATAGCTCGGGTCCACCAGGCCTTTGACAGGGACGGGCACGAAGTCGGCGTCGGCCAGATAGAGCGCGCGGTCGGCGTAGGCCAGGCGCTCGGCTTCGGCAATCAGGTGCACGGCTTCTGGCGTCGGCTCGGTGCCGGCGGGTTTGTCGGTCTTGACCGGTTTCATTGAGGCCAAGGCAAAACGCTGGTCGCGTACTTCCAGCGCCTGGAGTGTGCCGAGGATCTGCGCTACGGCGATCCCGCCCGACGACGGTGGCGGCATGCCGCAGACCTGCCAGCGTTTGTAGTCGGTGCATAGCGGCGCGCGTTCCTTGGCCGTATAGCCTTGGAGATCGTTCAGCGACAGACTGCCAGGGTTGGCGTGGCCCTGAACCTTGGCGACGATTTCTTGCGCAACCGGCCCTTTGTACAACGCATCGGGACCTTCTGTGGCGATGCGTTTGAGTACGGCGGCCAGTGCCGGGTTTTTCAGCTGAGTGCCGGCGGCTTTCGGGCTGCCATCGGCATTCAGGAAGTACGCCATCATGTCAGGCGAGCGACGCATGGAGGAATCTGAAGCGATCAGTTGATGCAAGCGCGGCGAGATGGCGAAACCTTGCTCCGCGAGTCGGATGGCCGGTTCGAACAGTTGCGCCCATGGCAGACGACCGTGTTTCTGATGTGCCAGCTCAAGCGCTCGCAACACACCGGGCGTGCCCACTGAGCGACCCCCAATCTGCGCCTGGGTGAAGGCCATCGGTTTGCCGTCGGCTTGTAGGAAAAGCTTCTCCGTGGCGCCGGCCGGTGCGGTTTCGCGACCGTCGTAAGTGCGCACGTTCTTGCCATCCCACAACACAATGAACGCGCCGCCGCCGATGCCCGAGGATTGAGGTTCCACCAGCGTCAACACCGCTTGCATGGCAATCGCGGCATCCACCGCCGAGCCGCCCTGACGCAGCATCTCGCGCCCGGCCTCGGCCGCCAGAGGGTTGGCTGCCGCCGCCATGTGTTTCGAGGCGTGCCGGGTTTGCAGGTCGGTGCGATAACCCGAGGCGACTTCCGGCGCGATCGGCAATGTCGACGTGGGCGGGGCGTTGCACGCTGCAAGGGTCAGCGCAGTGGCGATCAGCGAAAAGGCTGACAGGCGATAGCGGCTCAAGCGGAAGGCTGAGAACACGTTGGGCACTCCGTCCGTGGGAAAAGATCAGGGGACTTTATCGGCCGACAGGGCGTGGTGCAAACCACGGATGAGAGCCAAGACGCTTTTACCCTTCATGAGTTGACGGATTTTCTGTAGGGTCGAGGGCATCAGACGGGGCAGAAAATCAACAAGAGGCAGCCATGCAGACCGAGTTTCCCACCCAGCCGAGTTATCGCACTCAGCGTGAGCAATTCCTCGCCGCAGCGACCGCGGCCGGAGCGACGTTGACTGAATATCCGCATCCCCTCAAAGGACCTTTCGGTGAACCCTTGAGCACCGATGTGGCGGTGTTGGGTGATCCAGGTGCCAAGCGATTGCTGATTGCGTTGAGCGGCACCCATGGGGTGGAAGGTTTCTATGGCTCGGGATGCCAGATCAAGTGGATGCAGGAGTTGGGCAAGCGTTCACTGCCGGCGGATGTCGCGGTGGTGATGATCCACCTGATCAATCCCTGGGGCACCGCATGGCTGCGTCGGGTCAACGAAGACAACATCGATCTGAACCGCAATCACCTGAACTTCGAACGTCCGCTGCCGGACAATCAGGCTTACGCAGCGCTGCATGACATCTATGCGTTCACTGAGTTGCGGGGGCCCGAACGTGAGCGCGCCGACGCCTTGCTCGACGGACAGATTCGCGAACACGGCTTGCCAGCGGTGATGTCAATCGTCGAGGGCGGCCAGCACAGTCATCCCGATGGGCTGTTTTATGGCGGCCTGGCGCCGAGCTGGTCGAACCGCACGCTGCACGAAATCCTGCAAACGCATGTTGCCCACGCCGAGGTCGCGATGTGTTTCGATTTGCACACCGGCGCTGGCGAGTACGGTCATCCGATGTTGCTGACCATCACCGAGGCGGCTTATCCGGCGCTACCCGATGCGCAGGCCATTTATGGTCCCTGGCTCTACACGTTGCTGACCGGTGCCGACACCTTGAGTGAAACCGGCGTGGCGGCCACCGCGACGGGCTACACCTCGCAGGCACTGATCAATGCGCTGCCGCAGGTCAAACTGATGCCGTTCGTGATCGAGTGCGGGACGTATCCGGGGCCGGACGTTCATCGTCATTTGCGCGATGACCACTGGCTGCATCTGCATGGCAATCCAAGTGATGCGGTGGGGCGCGAGATCAAGCTGAATCTGTTGGAGCAGTTCTATCCTGCCGACAGCGACTGGCAGGCGATGGTCTGGCTGCGGACGTGGCAGATTTGGGAGCGCGCGTTATCGGCGTTGCCGACGGTTCGTTCTTGAAGTGCTGTTCGGGGCACTTTTCGCGAGGCATAAAAAAACGGCCTACCTTTCGGTAAGCCGTTTTTAGTACTTGGTGGCTACACAGGGACTTGAACCCCGGACCCCAGCATTATGAATGCTATGCTCTAACCAACTGAGCTATGTAGCCAAGTGGCGCGCATTATTCACCGGTAATGCAGATGCGTCAAGCGTAAATCCAAAATATTTCTCTACGCTTTCAACCGCTTATCCACCTGAGCCGAATATTCGGGCCGGGTGAGGGCGTCAACTGAGCTGAAATCTCCCGGTATTGGCACTCAAGGCCTTGCTGCCCTGGCTCAAGGTGTCCGCCGCCAGGTTCACCGCCCGCGCGCCTTCGAGCAACCTTACCGCGGCCTGATCGACCTGCTGGATGTTGCCGCTGACTTCATCGGCGGTGCTGGCCTGTTCCTCAACCGCCGTGGCGATCTGCGCCAGGGTGTCGGTAACGCCTTGCACCGCGTGGGCAATTTCCCCGAGGCGTTCGCCCAGGCCGGTGACCGACTGGGCATCACTTTGCGCTTGGCTACAGGCCGCTTCCATCAGGCTGACCGCCTCATTCACCGTGCTGCGCAGACTGTCGACAGTGCCGGCGATCTGCGCGGTGGAGGACTGAGTGCGTTGCGAGAGGCTGCGCACTTCATCCGCCACCACCGCAAAGCCGCGACCCTGTTCGCCCGCGCGAGCCGCCTCGATCGCCGCGTTGAGCGCCAGCAGATTAGTCTGCTCGGCCACGCCGCGAATGGTGTCGACCACCAATTGAATCTGCTGGCCTTGTTCGCTGACCCGGCCGAGTGCCGCCGCCGTGTCGTTCAAGCGCTGGTTGAGCTGCTGAATGCTCGCCGTGGTGCGTTGGCTGTCGCGGCTGCTGTCGGCCGCAATGCGTTGGGTGTGTTGAGCGCTGCCGGACGCCTGTTCGCAACTCTGGGCGACACCCTGAGAGGTCGCGGCCAACTGCGTGGCCGCAGCGGCGATCTGGCTGATCTGCAATTGCTGCGCTTCAACTTCGCCCAAGGCGCCGCTGGAGTGATGGTTGAGGGTGCGCACCGCGTTGCTCACCTGCAAGGTTTCGTGATCGACCCCCAGTAAACTGTTGCGCAGCTGCACCACGGCGACATTCAGGGCGGTGCTGATGGCCGCCAGTTCGTCGCGCCCCTGCACCGGCACTTGCAGGCTTAGGTTGCCGTCGCGCAATGCTTCGGCCAGCAGGGTGATGCCGCTGGCGCTGCGCCGGATCGAGGCCTGCAAGCAGATGAACAGGTACAGCGCGGCCAGCAGCAGGCAGCCAAAGATCGTCGCCACCAGAATAAACTGGCTGATCGCCGAGCCATGGTAGTAATCCAGGCGTTGATCCAGCGAAACCAATGACTGCTGGCGCAGCGAGGCGAGGTCGGTGAGCAGGCTGTCGAGGCTGCGCTCGAATTCTTCCGGCTTGAGCTTGATGCTGCCGCCGAAGACGCCGTCATCGAGGACTTTCAGTTCAGCATCGAGATGCTTGAGGCTGTCGTGGTATTGCCCGGCCCAGCTTTGCAACGCGCTGGGCAGGCGTGCTTCCAGCAGGCTTGCGGTTTTCGCCAGCTGTTCCCGGGCATCGCCGATACGACTGCGCAAATCGCGCAATTGCAGACGGCTTTGCAGGGTGAACTGCCCGGACACCACCGATGCCTGACCGACGCTGGCCAGGCGGCCAACCCGCTCAATCAGGTCCGGTGCATGCTGTGTCGAGATTTGCGTCAGCAGGTAGGTTTCCAGCCACGGCGCGAGGGTCAGGCGATTGTCCATGGCGATCTGCTCGCGCAAGGCTTGCAGTGCACTCAAGGCATTGGTGAAACGATCGTAGCCATCCGGCCACCAACCAACGCTGCTCAGGCTTTTCGAGTCGAGGCCGTTGAGGGCGGTTTGCAGGGCCTGATAACGGGTCAGGGTTTCGCCCTCGGCGCCTTCGGTTTTCAGCGCATCACCGAGGTCCGAGGTGGCTTGGGCGACGGCGGGTTGAACCGCATCGAACCCAGCCATCGCGGCAAGGGTTGCAGGCGTTGGCTGGCGATTGGTTTCCGTCGCGCGCCAGCGGGCGGCGCGGTCGCGTTGGGCGGCGAGCAGGTTATCGAGCGCATCCAGGGCGAGCAGTTGCCGAACACCGGCACGTTCGCCGGAGATCAAGTTAAGTTTGGCGCGATAGTCCTGACCAATCATCACCAGGCTGCCTGCCAGCGGCAGGATAAACAGCAGAAACAACAACTGAAATTTGCGTGCGAAGCCAAAACGCCCCAGCAATCCGATCCCCGGTGATAAAAAAGCCTGCATGCCCCATGACTCCTCTGAACACCACGCACCAATGGCGTGCGTCGGGGTCGTTGCGACCGCGACTTGTGCCCTTTTAAAAGGCCTCGAAAGTTCACCCTTGTCAGCTCTGTAGGCCGACTCTGTAGCGAAACTTCCCATTCTCGGTCCCCTTTGTAAGGGGCCGCGTTGAAGCGGATTAACAAGGCAAGATTCAGACCATGGCGTTGCGCTATCACCTTCTTGGCGATGAGTGTCGAGGTCGTTAGCAGGCTAAGGGGATGGCGCTGTCGCACTGAAAAATGGCACATTGACGCACCTGCCTGCGTGCACCCCATCTGCTGTACGGAAATTCTCATGGCTATCAGCAATGTTCAGACCGGCACGACGTCGGCACCCGCGACTTCACAAAGCAGCCCGCTGGTCATGCGCATCATTGGCGCGGTGGCGCTGGCGCATTTGATCAATGACCTGATCCAGTCAGTTCTACCGTCGATTTATCCGATGTTGAAAGCCAACTATGGCCTGACATTTACCCAGGTTGGATTGATCACTTTGACGTTCCAGCTGACGGCTTCGCTGTTGCAGCCATGGGTCGGTTACCACACCGATCGCCATCCCAAGCCTTGGCTGCTACCGGCGGGAACCATCTGCACGCTGATCGGTATTTTGATGATGTCGGTGGTCAGTACTTTTCCGCTGATTCTGCTGGCGGCGGGGTTGATTGGCATCGGCTCGTCGACCTTTCACCCGGAAGCTTCTCGCGTGGCTCGACTGGCCTCGGGCGGGCGATTCGGTCTGGCGCAATCGACCTTTCAGGTCGGCGGCAATGCCGGCTCGGCCTTCGGCCCGTTGCTGGCAGCGGCGATCATCATTCCCTTCGGCCAGGGCCATGTGGCGTGGTTTGGATTGTTCGCCGTGTTTGCGCTGTTCGTGCTCTATCGGATCAGCCGCTGGTACGCCAACCACTTAAACCTGTTCAAGCTCAAACAAGGTCAGGCGGCAACGCACGGCCTGTCGAAACGCCGGGTGATCAGCGCGCTGGTGGTGCTCGGGCTGCTGGTGTTCTCCAAGTATTTCTACATGGCCAGTTTCACCAGCTACTTCACCTTCTACCTGATCGAGAAGTTCGACCTGTCGGTGGCCAGTTCGCAGCTGCATCTGTTCCTGTTCCTGGGCGCCGTGGCGGCGGGGACGTTCTTCGGTGGGCCGATTGGCGACAAGATCGGGCGGAAGGCGGTGATCTGGTTCTCGATCCTTGGCGTGGCGCCGTTCACGCTGATCCTGCCTCACGTTGATCTGTTCTGGACAAGCATTCTGAGCGTGCTGATCGGCTTTATCCTCGCGTCAGCCTTTTCGGCCATTGTGGTGTACGCACAGGAACTGGTGCCGGGCAATGTCGGCATGATTGCCGGGGTGTTCTTCGGATTGATGTTCGGTTTTGGCGGGATTGGCGCGGCGTTGCTCGGGCATCTGGCGGATGTCCACGGCATCGAATACGTGTACTTTCTGTGCTCGTTCCTGCCATTGTTTGGCGTACTGGCGATCTTCCTGCCAAGAACCAAAAAGGCGTAGCACCGCTCCACCTGTAGGAGCGTGGCTTGCCCGCGAAGGCCATTACACCGTTTGCCAGGAACACCGCGTCATCGTTCTTCGCGGGCAAGCCTCGCTCCTGCAGGATTAGGTCTCGCCCGGATTTCAGGCACAAAAAAGCCGCGTATTAAACGCGGCTTTTTCTTGTGCGGCGGCTTTTACACGTTGAAACGGAAGTGCATCACGTCGCCGTCTTTAACGATGTAGTCCTTGCCTTCCAGGCGCCATTTACCGGCTTCTTTAGCGCCGGCTTCGCCTTTGTACTGGATGAAGTCGTCGTAGGCGATGACTTCGGCGCGGATGAAGCCTTTTTCGAAGTCGGTGTGGATCACGCCAGCGGCTTGTGGCGCGGTAGCACCTACGCGGACGGTCCAGGCGCGGACTTCTTCGACACCGGCGGTGAAGTAGGTCTGCAGGTGCAGCATTTCGTAGCCGGCGCGGATCACGCGGTTCAGGCCAGGCTCTTCGAGGCCCAGGGCTTCGAGGAACATGTCTTTCTCTTCGCCGTCTTCGAGTTCGGCGATTTCGGCTTCGATCTTGTTGCAGACCGGAACCACCATGGCGCCTTCTTCTTCGGCGATGGCCTTGACGATGTCCAGCAGCGGGTTGTTCTCGAAACCGTCTTCAGCGACGTTGGCGATGTACATGACCGGCTTGGTGGTCAGCAGGTGGAAGCCGCGAATCACCGCTTTATCGTCGGCGCCCATGTTCTTCATCAGCGTGCGCGCTGGCTTGCCGAGGGTGAAGTGAGCGATCAGTTGCTCCAGCAGACCTTTCTGGACCACGGCGTCCTTGTCACCACCCTTGGCGTTACGGGCAACTTTCTGCAGTTGCTTCTCGCAGCTGTCGAGGTCGGCGAAGATCAGTTCCAGGTCGATGATTTCGATGTCGCGTTTCGGGTCGACGCTGTTGGAGACGTGAATCACGTTTTCGTCTTCGAAGCAGCGGACCACGTGAGCGATAGCATCGGTCTCGCGGATGTTGGCGAGGAACTTGTTGCCCAGGCCTTCACCTTTCGAGGCGCCGGCCACCAGGCCCGCGATGTCGACGAATTCCATGGTGGTTGGCAAGATGCGCTTTGGATTGACAATGGCCGCCAGGGCTTCCAGGCGTGGATCCGGCATCGGCACGATACCGGTGTTCGGCTCGATGGTGCAGAAGGGGAAGTTCTCGGCCGCGATCCCGGATTTGGTCAGGGCGTTGAATAGGGTGGACTTGCCGACGTTAGGCAGGCCGACGATGCCGCAATTGAATCCCATGGTGTTTTCCCCGAGGAGTGAGTCAGGCCTTCTGGCTGTGCAGGTTTTTCATCGCGCGGTTCCATTCACCGGCGAGGATATCCGGCAGCACGCCGAGGGCAAAGTCGATGCTGGCATCGAGTTTTTCCTGTTCGGCGCGTGGCGCACGACCCAGGACGAAATTTGAAACCATACTGGCAACGCCCGGGTGGCCAATGCCAAGCCGCAAGCGGTAAAAGGTATTCTGATTGCCCAGTTGCGCGATGATGTCGCGCAACCCGTTGTGACCGCCATGGCCGCCGCCCTGTTTGAGCTTGGCAACGCCAGGTGGCAGGTCGAGTTCGTCATGCGCCACCAGGATTTCTTCAGGCGTAATGCGGAAGAAGCCGGCAAGTGCCGCGACGGCCTGGCCGCTGCGGTTCATGTAGGTGGTGGGAATCAGCAGACGAACATCCTGACCCTGATGCGAATAGCGCCCGGTCAGGCCGAAATATTTGCGATCGGCCACAAGGTTGACGCCTTGCGCGTTCGCGATGCGCTCAACAAAAAGGGCCCCTGCGTTATGCCGGGTCTGTTCGTATTCAGCGCCTGGATTTCCCAGGCCAACGATCAGTTTGATGGCAGTCACGATAGGGGCCCTTCTTTGGAGTGGTGGATAACATCGCCGCAATCAGTGTGTGCGGCGAAAGTGGACGAAAAGTGCTCATTTACCATTATGTAAACTCCGCGTTCTCGCCCGCTTTCTCGCTACGTTCCAGTCCGCGATGTTACTTGATCACTCCGGCATGACAGAGTGAATTACTCTGCTGCGCCTTCTTCAGTAGCTTCTGGAGCAACACGTGGAGCGTGGACGTTGGCAACAGCCTTGTCATCGCCGTGTGCCAGAGCAACAAACTCAACGCCTTTAGGGGCTTTGAGGTCGGACAGGTGAATGATCGAACCGATTTCGGCGTTAGCCAGGTCGACTTCGATGAATTCAGGCAGGTCTTTTGGCAGGCAGGTCACTTCGATTTCCGAAACAACGTGCGAAACTTCGCCGCCTTTCTTGATCGGGGCTTCTTCGCCAACAAAGTGTACAGGCACGATAGCGGTCAGTTTCTGGCCAGCTACAACGCGCACGAAGTCAGCGTGCAGTACGTGGCCTTTGGCCGGGTGACGCTGCAGAGCCTTGATGATTACGTTTTGCTTGGTGCCGCCAACGTTCAGCTCGATGATGTGGCTGTAAGCCGCTTCGTTTTCGAGCAGTTTGGCAACTTCTTTAGCCAGCATGCTGATGGATTCAGGGGCTTTTTCGCCACCGTAAACTACAGCTGGAACCAGGCTTGCGAGACGACGCAGGCGGCGGCTCGCACCTTTCCCCAGGTCGGAACGCACTTCAGCATTCAGAGTAAATTCGTTCATTTTGTATCTCCAAAATAACCACATTCGCCCCAGCGGTTGCGACCAGCGCTAAAGGCGATATGGGCAAAAAAGCCCCGCCCCGGCAGGAATGCCGGGGCGGGGCGCTTTTCGTCAGCGAGACAGTCGAGAAGGGCAGGGCCCTTAACGGAACATCGCGCTGATCGATTCTTCATTGCTGATGCGGCGGACCGCCTCGGCAACGACCGGCGCGATATCCAGTTGACGGATACGCGTGCAGGCTTGAGCAGCAGCGGACAACGGGATGGTGTTAGTCACCACCAGTTCGTCCAGCATGGAATTTTCAATGTTTTCGATCGCCCGACCGGACAGCACAGGGTGTGTGCAGTAGGCGAAAACCTTGGCGGCGCCATGCTCTTTCAGGGCCTTGGCCGCGTGGCACAGAGTGCCGGCGGTATCGACCATGTCATCGACCAGAATACAGGTACGCCCTTCGACATCACCGATGATATGCATTACTTCAGAGTGATTGGCTTTCTCACGGCGTTTGTCGATGATCCCGAGATCCACGCCCAGGGATTTGGCAACAGCACGTGCACGCACGACGCCGCCAATGTCCGGGGACACGATCATCAGGTTTTCGAAGCGCTGATCTTCAATGTCATCCACCAGAACCGGGGAGCCGTAGATGTTATCTACCGGAATATCGAAGAAACCCTGGATTTGGTCAGCATGCAGATCAACCGTGAGAACACGGTCGATGCCGACTACGGTAAGCATGTCAGCAACGACTTTCGCGCTGATAGCCACACGTGCGGAACGCGGACGGCGATCCTGACGGGCATAACCAAAGTAAGGAATAACAGCAGTGATACGAGTAGCCGAGGAGCGGCGGAAGGCATCAGCCATCACTACCAGTTCCATCAGGTTATCGTTGGTCGGAGCGCAAGTCGGCTGAATAATGAAAACATCTTTACCGCGGACGTTTTCATTGATCTCGGCAGTAATTTCGCCGTCGGAGAACTTACCGACAGAGATGTCACCGAGAGGGATATGCAGCTGACGTACAACACGCCGAGCCAGATCGGGGTTAGCGTTCCCCGTAAAGACCATCATCTTGGACACGCGCAGTACCTGAAGGCTGAGGGTAACCTGGATGAGTATAGGAAAATGGCAGGGGCGGCTGGATTCGAACCAACGCATGGCAGGATCAAAACCTGCTGCCTTACCGCTTGGCGACGCCCCTGTATCTGTTGCAACGATTACCCAGTAATCGATTCCTTTAGAGCAGATTTTGTAGCTTGCGATGCAACATCGAAACGTTGCTTCCTTTTGCTACAAACCCTGTAAGGGTCTCTGTAAGAAGGGCCGAGACTTTATCAGCTTCAGCTTTGCTTGGGAAGCCCCCAAACACACAACTTCCAGTTCCGGTGAGTTTTGCTTCGGTAAATTTACCTAACAAATTCAATGCGTTACGTACATCTGGATAACGCCTTGCTACCACCGGTAAGCAGTCATTTCGACTGTTTCCCTTGGGAACGGGGCGCACTTTAATGGGAGAAGAGTTACGTGTCAACAACGGATCTGAAAAAATTTCTGCTGTACTTACAGATACTTGCGGCACAAGCACGAGATACCACGGTTCTTCGGGGTCTACAGGGGTGAGTTTCTCCCCTACGCCCTCGGCGAAAGCCGCGTGCCCACGCACGAAAACCGGGACGTCGGCGCCCAGTGTCAGGCCCAGCACGGCCAGTCGATCCTCATCCCAACCCAGTTGCCAGAGATGATTGAGGCCGAGCAAAGTCGTCGCGGCATTTGAACTGCCGCCACCGATTCCACCGCCCATGGGCAGGATTTTTTCGATCCAGATATCGATGCCGAGCGAACAACCGGATTGCTCCTGAAGTTTTTTCGCGGCTTTGACGATCAGGTTGCTGTCGTGAGGAACGCCATCGAATTCGGTGTGCAACCGAATCACACCGTCGTCACGAACGGCAAACGTGATTTCGTCGCCGTAATCGAGAAACTGAAAAATCGTCTGCAACTCGTGATAACCGTCTTCACGGCGGCCGAGAATGTGCAGCATCAGATTGAGTTTGGCCGGGGAGGGCAGCGTCAAGCGCGCAACGGTCATGTTCACTGCCCCAGTTTGCGTGGTTGCCATTCCTTGATCACCAGCGTGACATCAAGGTCGGTGCCGTGCAGTTTGATCCGCTCGGGCAGCCAGTAGCCGTTTTGCTCGGCGTAACTGAGGTATTCGACTTGCCAGCCGTCCTGCTCGAGATTGGCCAGCCGACTGTCGGCGTCCAGGGTCAGGCGACTTTTGCTGTCCGGGGCCGGAAGCCCGCGAACCCACCACGCCAGATTGGACACCGGCAGCTTCCAGCCGAGCTGTTCTTCAACCAGCGCTTCGGGGGTCGTGGCGTCATAACGGCCCTGATTGGCCACTTCCAGCGAGACTTTGCCCGGGCGGCCGGTCAAACGAGCCGCGCCGCGACCCAGCGGGCCAGAGAGGCGAATGTCGTAGTAATCCTGTCGCTGCAGCCAGAACAACGTGCCGCTGCCCGAGTCTTTTGGCGCACGAATACCGATCTTGCCGTTGATCTGCCAGCCATCAAGGCTGGTCAGCTGCTGTTTGTAATCGCGCCATTGGGCCGTGTTGCCTTGGCCCTGGACCGATTCGCGGGCGCCGAAGCCCGCGCAACCGGCGAGCAGGGCGATGAAGCTGAAAACAATAAGGTGGCGCAAAAACATAATCTTAAAGAGTCTCTGATCCGGTCAGGCGCTTGATGGTGCTGCGCAGGATGGGGCTGTCGGGTTGTTCCTTGAGGAACTTGCTCCAGATTTGCCTGGCTTCCCGCTGTTTGCCATTGGCCCACAGGACTTCGCCCAGGTGAGCGGCAACTTCCTGATCGGGAAAGCGATCCAGGGCCTGACGCAGATAGCGCTCGGCTTCATCGAGATTGCCCAGGCGGAAGTGCACCCAGCCGAGGCTGTCGAGTACCGCCGGGTCTTCCGGGTTGATCTGGTGCGCTTGTTCGATCAGGGCCTTGGCTTCGGCGTAACGCGTCGTGCGGTCCGACAGGGTGTAGCCGAGGGCGTTCAACGCCATCGCATTGTCCGGGTCGCGCTTGATGATCAGGCGCAGGTCTTTTTCCATCTGCGCCAGGTCATTGCGTTTTTCCGCCTGCATGGCGCGGGTGTAAAGCAGGTTCAAATCGTCCGGGTACTTCTGCAGCGCGGTTTGCAGAACCTTCCACGCCTTGTCGGGCTGATTGTTGGCAGACAAGGTCTCGGCTTCGATCAGGTACAACTGGATCGCGTAATCAGGTTGCTCGTCGCGTTCCGTAGCCAGACGGCTTTGGGCTTCGGCGGTCTTGCCGTTGTTGATCAGAATGTCGGTCTGGCGCAGTTGCGCAGGCAGATAGTCATTGCCGGGGCCGACCTGGGCGTACTCGATCAGCGCGCCTTGTGGGTCGTTGCGCTCTTCAGCTATACGACCGAGGTTCAGGTGCGCCGAATCAACGTGGCTTTCCCGGGCGACCAAGTCTTCCAGATAACCCTTGGCCTCGTCCCAGGCCTTGGCTTCCAGGCACACCAGCGCCAGGGAATAACGCAGTTCGTCGTCTTCCGGGTATTGCTGGACCAGGCTTGAGAACTCGACCTTGGCGTCGTCCATGCGGTCCTGTTCAACCAGCATGCGTGCATACGTCAGGCGCAGACGCTTGTCGTCCGGGTATTTCTTGATGCTTTTTTGCAGCAGTGGCAAGGCTTCATCGCCACGGTTGAGCACTTGCAACAGGCGCGCGCGCAGCAGGATCGGGGCAATTTCGCCGTCGTCCGGCGGATTGTCTTCAAGCAAGGTCAGCGCGCCTTTTGCGTCACCGTCCTGTTGCAACAGCAAAGCCTTGCCGAAAATCAACTGGTTGTTGTTCGGGTGGCGCTGCAATAAGCGGTCAAAACTTTTCATCAGGCCGTTGCGCGTGTCCTGGTCGGTATCGGCCGCGGACAGGGCAAGAAAGTCGAAATGCGTGTCGCCTTTGCCGAGCAGGACTTTCTCCATATAGACCATGGAGTCGTCATAACGCCCGGCGCGCGCCAGTTGCACGGCAGCCGCGCGTTGCGCCTCGAGATCGTCCGGGGCGTTTTTTGCCCAGATCAACGCGGTATCCAGGGCAGCCTGATCGGCGCCAAGGTATTCGGCAATGCGGAAGGCTCGCTCGGAGATGCCCGGATCCTGAGTGTTGATGGCCTGGGTGACGTAGTTGTCCAGGGCAATGTCGAAACGATTGCGCTGGCCAGCCAGTTCGGCGCTCAACAGACTGAAGACGGTTTCTTCACTGAATGAGCTGTAAACCTTGGGCTTTTCAGGGGCCGGAGTGCTGTCTTCGACCGGCGGCGTACCGTCCGACGAAACGGGTGCCAAGACCTGGCAGCCGCTGAGGAAGACAAAAGCGAGGAGCAACGCGGAAGATCTATTCATATAGGAAGAGGACGACTAACCTGCGGTCGGATCATCATGACACAAGCCTTCGGCCAAACATAACCGAGTCTCGATGGATGCCTTTATAGAGGCAGGTCATTGGGACAATAGTCAGCGGTAGTTGTTCTGGCTCTGTCGAAGTAGGACAATTGCCGGCTTCACGTCACCATCAGCGACCTTGAATGGCCTTCCTTGCACTCGGTATCAACCACAAGACTGCTTCAGTAGACGTCCGCGAGCGCGTGGCCTTTACCCCTGAGCAGCTGGTGGAGGCCTTGCAGCAGCTCTGCCGACTTACCGACAGCCGCGAAGCTGCGATCCTCTCCACCTGCAATCGCAGTGAACTCTATATAGAACAGGATCACCTTTCGGCTGACATCATCTTGCGCTGGCTGGCCGATTATCATCATTTGAGCCTCGAAGAGCTGCGTGCGAGCGCTTATGTGCACGAAGATGATGCGGCAGTTCGTCACATGATGCGGGTGGCTTCCGGGCTCGATTCGCTGGTGTTGGGCGAACCGCAGATTCTCGGTCAGATGAAATCGGCCTACGCCGTGGCGCGTGAGGCCGGCACCATCGGTCCGCTGCTCGGGCGCTTGTTTCAAGCGACGTTCAACGCGGCCAAGCAAGTGCGCACCGACACGGCCATCGGGGAGAACCCGGTGTCCGTGGCGTTTGCCGCGGTCAGCCTGGCGAAACAGATTTTCAGCGATTTGCAGCGCAGCCAGGCCTTGCTGATCGGCGCCGGAGAGACCATCACCCTGGTCGCCCGCCACCTGCATGAACTGGGTGTAAAGCGCATTGTGGTCGCCAACCGAACCCTGGAACGCGCGAGCATCCTTGCCGAGCAGTTTGGTGCCCATGCCGTTTTGCTCTCGGACATCCCGGCAGAGCTGGTGCGCAGCGACATCGTGATCAGTTCCACTGCCAGCCAGTTGCCGATCCTTGGCAAAGGCGCCGTGGAAAGCGCGTTGAAACTGCGCAAGCACAAACCGATCTTCATGGTAGACATCGCTGTTCCTCGGGATATCGAGCCGGAAGTCGGCGAGTTGGACGACGTTTACCTCTATAGCGTCGACGATCTCCACGAAGTGGTCGCCGAAAACCTCAAGAGCCGGCAGGGCGCTGCCCAGGCGGCGGAAGAGATGGTCTCGGTCGGTGCCGAAGATTTCATGGTCCGCCTGCGTGAACTGGCGGCGGTGGATGTGCTCAAGGCCTATCGCCAACAAAGCGAGCGCATGCGCGACGAAGAATTGCAGAAGGCCCAGCGCATGCTGGCCAATGGCAGCAGCGCCGAAGAGGTGCTGGTGCAATTGGCGCGTGGCCTGACCAACAAACTCTTGCACGCCCCGAGTGTGCAGTTGAAAAAGCTTTCTGCCGAAGGCCGCCTCGATGCGCTGGCCATGGCCCAGGAACTCTTTGCCCTGAATGAGGGCTCATCGGATAGCTTTTCGGATAAGAAACCGCAATGAAAGCGTCACTGCTCAATAAGCTGGACATCCTCCAGGACCGTTTCGAGGAATTGACCGCCCTGCTTGGCGATGGCGAAGTCATTTCCGATCAGAACAAATTCCGCACCTATTCCAAGGAATACGCGGAAGTCGAACCGATTGTCGCCACCTATAAACAGCTGCTCAAAGTGCAAGGCGACCTCGAAGGCGCCCAGGCACTGCTCAAGGACAGCGACCCGGACATGCGCGAAATGGCCGTGGAAGAAGTTCGCGAAGCCAAAGAGCAACTGATCGACATCGAAGCCAGCCTGCAACGCATGCTGCTACCCAAGGACCCGAATGACGGGCGCAACGTGTTCCTCGAAATCCGTGCTGGCACCGGCGGTGACGAAGCGGCGATTTTTTCCGGCGACCTGTTCCGTATGTATTCGCGTTATGCCGAGCGGCGTGGCTGGCGGGTGGAAATTCTCTCGGAGAACATCGGTGAGCACGGCGGCTATAAAGAAGTCATCGCCCGTGTTGAAGGCGAAAACGTCTACGGCAAACTGAAGTTCGAATCCGGCGTGCACCGCGTGCAACGGGTTCCGGCCACCGAATCCCAGGGTCGCATCCACACCTCGGCCTGCACCGTGGCGGTGTTGCCTGAGCCGGATGAGCAGGAAACGATCGAGATCAACCCGGCGGATCTGCGGGTCGATACCTATCGTTCCTCCGGGGCCGGCGGCCAGCACGTCAACAAGACCGACTCGGCGATCCGCATCACGCACTTGCCGTCCGGTATCGTCGTCGAATGCCAGGAAGAACGCTCGCAACACAAGAACCGTGCCCGGGCGATGTCCTGGCTGTCGGCCAAGCTCAACGATCAACAAACCAGCGCCGCCGCGAACGCCATCGCCAGCGAGCGTAAGCTGCTGGTCGGTTCGGGCGATCGCTCCGAGCGCATCCGCACCTACAACTTTGCCCAGGGCCGGGTGACCGACCACCGGGTCAACCTGACGCTGTATTCCCTCGACGAAGTCCTAGCGGGCGGCGTCGAGGCCGTGATTGAACCGTTACTGGCCGAGTTCCAGGCCGATCAATTGGCAGCGATAGGTGAGTAAATGACGATCATTGCCAGTTTGTTGCGCGCCGCCGATTTGCCCGACTCGCCCACGGCGCGTCTGGATGCCGAATTATTGCTGGCCGCGGCCTTGGGCAAGTCCCGCAGCTTTCTGCACACCTGGCCGGAACGCATTGTGCCGAGCGAAGCCGCGCTGAAGTTTGCCGAGTACCTGCAACGTCGTCGCGGCGGTGAGCCGGTGGCCTACATTCTGGGGCAGCAAGGGTTCTGGAAGCTTGATCTGGAAGTCGCGCCGCACACGCTGATCCCGCGCCCGGATACCGAATTGCTGGTGGAAGCGGCGCTGGAATTGCTGCCAGCCACACCGGCCCAAGTGCTCGATCTTGGCACCGGCAGCGGCGCCATTGCCCTGGCTTTGGCCAGCGAGCGTCCGGCGTGGAAAGTCACTGCGGTGGATCGCATACTCGAGGCCGTGGCGCTGGCCGAACGCAATCGTCAGCGCCTGCACTTGAACAATGCCACGGTGCTGAGCAGCCATTGGTTCAGCGCCCTGGAAGGTCAGCGTTTTCATCTGATCATCAGCAACCCGCCGTACATCGCCTCCGCCGACCCGCATCTGGTAGAAGGCGATGTGCGCTTCGAACCGGCCAGCGCTCTGGTGGCTGGCGTCGACGGGCTCGATGATCTGCGCCTGATCGTCGCCCAGGCGCCGGATTATCTGGAGGCCGGTGGCTGGCTGATGCTCGAACACGGTTACGATCAAGCCGAAGCCGTGCGCGACTTGCTGTTGAGCCGCGGCTTTGAAGCAGTCCACAGCCGCACCGATCTGGGCGGTCACGAACGTATCAGCCTGGGGCGCCTGCCGTGCTGAATGATCAGGAGTTGTTGCGCTATAGCCGGCAGATTCTGTTGCAACACGTCGATATCGACGGCCAGTTGCGGCTGAAAGAAAGCCGCGTATTGATCGTCGGTCTTGGCGGTCTTGGCTCACCGGTGGCGCTGTATCTGGCCGCGGCCGGTGTCGGCGAGCTGCACCTGGCGGATTTCGATACGGTCGACCTGACCAATCTGCAACGCCAGATCGTTCACGACACTGACAGCGTCGGCTCGAGCAAGGTCGATTCAGCGATCCGCCGACTGAGCGCGATCAATCCCGAGATCCAACTGATCGCCCATCGCACCGCACTGGACGAAGATTCCCTGGCGGCCGCCGTGGCGGCGGTGGATCTGGTGCTGGACTGTTCCGATAATTTCTCGACCCGTGAAGCGGTCAACGCGGCCTGCGTTACTGCCAGCAAACCGCTGGTCAGCGGCGCGGCGATTCGCCTCGAAGGGCAGTTGTCGGTGTTTGACCCGCGACGCCCGGAAAGCCCGTGTTACCACTGTCTATACGGTCACGGCAGTGAAGCCGAATTGACCTGCAGTGAGGCCGGCGTTGTCGGTCCACTGGTTGGGCTGGTGGGCAGCCTCCAGGCGCTGGAAGCCCTGAAGCTGCTGGTGGGTTTCGGCGAGCCGCTGGTGGGGCGCCTGTTGCTGATCGATGCCTTGGGCTCGCGCTTCCGTGAATTGCGGGTCAAGCGCGATCCTGGCTGCAGCGTCTGTGGTTCAAAACATGCGTGAAGCGCCAATCGGCGTATTCGACTCCGGCGTCGGTGGGCTTTCGGTATTGGCCGAGATCCAGCGTTTGCTGCCCAACGAGTCTCTGCTGTACGTCGCCGATTGCGGCAATGTTCCCTACGGCGAAAAAACCCCTGAATTCATCCAGCAGCGTTGCAGCGTGATGGCCGAATTCTTTCAGCAGCAGGGCGCGAAGGCCCTGGTGCTGGCCTGCAACACGGCGACGGTTGCAGGCGTTGCAGACTTGCGGCGTGATTACCCTGCGTGGCCCATCGTCGGCATGGAGCCCGCCGTCAAACCTGCCGCTGCCGCCACCCGCAGTGGTGTGGTCGGTGTGCTCGCGACCACCGGCACGTTGCAGAGCGCCAAGTTTGCAGCCTTGCTCGACCGGTTCGCTACCGATGTTCGCGTCATCACTCAACCGTGTCCTGGCCTGGTGGAGCTGATTGAAAACGGCGATCTGCACAGCGACGCCTTGCGTCAATTACTGGCCGGCTATGTCGGGCCGCTGCTCGGCGCCGGGTGCGACACGATAATTCTGGGCTGCACGCATTATCCCTTCCTAAAGCCATTGCTTAAGCAGATGATCCCTGAAGACATCAGCTTGATCGACACCGGTGCCGCTGTTGCGCGGCAACTCCAGCGTTTGTTGGCCGAGCGTGAGTTACTTGCCGAGGGGCCGGCACGTGCTGCGCAGTTCTGGACGAGTGCCGATCCGGAGCATTTCAGGACTATTTTGCCGACGCTGTGGAACAGCGGCGGTGTTGTGCAAAGCTTCGATAGATAACTAAAAAAAAAAGTGGGCGAAAACGAATAATTGGGCTGAACTTCTGATTAATCGTCGACTTCTATAGCGGTGAGCAACAAAAAAACCATATGAAATCGTTCGGAAAAGGATGTTTCTAGTGAAGCGACTATTCTGCTTGGCCGCGATTGCGGCCGCACTGATGGGGCACAGTTTTACCGCGCAGGCGGCAGGTGTGGAATTCGCGGTCGGACAGACCAGCGAGTCGACCATGACCTATCGATTGGGCATGCAATTCGATTGGGACAAGAGCTGGTTGCAGAGTGATATCGGTCGTTTGACGGGGTACTGGAGCGGTGCCTACACCTATTGGGACGGCGACAAGACTTCCAGCAACCACAGCCTGTCGTTCGCGCCGGTGTTGGTTTACGAATTTGCTGGCCAGACCGTCAAGCCTTATGTGGAGTTGGGGGTCGGCGTCGCGGTATTCGCCAATACCGAAGTCGAAAACAATCAACTCGGCAGTGCTTTTCAGTTTGAAGACCGGTTCGGTTTTGGCCTGCGCTTTACCGGTGGACATGAAGTCGGCATTCGTGCGACGCACTATTCCAATGCCGGGCTCAGTAGCCCGAACAACGGTGTAGAAAGTTACGCGCTGCACTACACGATGCCGCTCTGAGACTCGCTCCTTTAAGTGTGGGAGCGAGCCTGCTCGCAATTGCGGTCTGCCATTCAGCAACAGTGTTGACTGACAGGAAGCCATCGCGAGCAGGCTCGCTCCCACACTGGATCTGCGTCGACTTCAAATTCAGCGATATGCCGTAGTAATCCCCTGGCGCTCTTCGAGGCACTCCGGTGCGCCCATCTCGAACTCCCGGCAGATCAGCGGGCGCTTTTCGTAGATGGTGCACATCATGCTGTCGCGATCCAACGCAGCGCACCAGCCGTCATCCAGACGCAGCATGACTTCCCCGCCCCAATCATCGGTATCGATAAAACGTTCAGGCACGCCCGTGTCGGTGATCAGCATGACTTCGAGCTGGCAGCAACAGGCTGCGCAAGTCGAGCACGTGACGGCCGGTTCGGTGATTTGCGTGTGGGGAATGGTTTTCATGGCGGGCAGTGTAAGGCAGTGCGCCCTGGCTGTGTTAAAGGCCTGACGGACGCTTAGCTGCGGGTGTCCGCCGCCAGCCGTTGCGCCATGAAATGCAGCGTTGGGAACAGCATGGCCCAGAGCAGGCCGATACCCAGCAGCGTGGGCACCTGACCGTAAGGAAACTGCACGCCGGCCAGTTGTCCACCGGCGTAATACGACAACGGCCCACCCACGGCGCCCAGCAGGCTGCCGAGCCACCAAGGTTTGGCGGTCCATTGCAGGCAGTGGCGCAACGTGGTTGCCAGTAACGCCCACAACAGCATCAGCCACAGCGGGATCAAGGGCGCGACGTCGGCGAAATCGAACACACCAAGCCAGCGCAACGAACTGTCGACGGTGGTGCCCAGCAGCACAACGCTGAGAATCAGTCGGCCTTCATCCGCCCAGCGACTTATCCACAGCAGATGAATCACCAGTACCGCCAACGCCACCAGCAACCATAAACTGTCGCCGCCCATCACACAGGCAAACCAGCCGAGCTGAAACAGTGCGGCATTGGCCAAGCGCTCACGCATCGAAGCGCCCCAGCAGCGGCGCGGGCATTGCCGAGGGTTTGGCCAGCACCATTTGCGCGGTGCCGATGGTGCGCTCCAGAAACCCCCCTTCGCAGTAGCACAGATAAAATTCCCACAACCGCAGGAAATAATCGTCGTAGCCCAACTCGCTCAAGCGGCCCTGGGCTCGGCGAAAATTCTCATGCCACAGGCGCAGGGTTCGGGCGTAGTGCAGGCCGAAATCCTCCATGTGCAGCAAATTCATGTCGGTGTCGCGGCTGATGACTTCCAGCATCTTCTGCACACAGGGTAGGGCACCGCCAGGAAAAATGTAACGCTGAATGAAATCGACGCTGCCCTTGGCCTGTTCGTAGCGCTGTTCGCGGATGGTGATGGCCTGCAACAGCATCAAGCCGTTGCTTTTGAGCAACTGCGCGCATTGCTTGAAATAGACCGGCAGGAAGCGATGGCCGACGGCTTCGATCATCTCGATCGACACCAATTTGTCGTACTGCCCGGTGAGGTCGCGGTAATCCTTGAGCAGCAGCGTGACCTGGTCTTGCAGGCCGAGGGCTTCAATGCGTTGGGCAGTGAAGGCGTACTGTTCTTTTGAAAGCGTGGTGGTGGTGACCTTGCAGCCGTAATGCTGCGCCGCGTAAAGCGCCATGCTGCCCCAGCCGGTGCCGATTTCCAGCAAGTGATCACTGGGTTTGAGCGCGAGTTTCTGGCAGATCCGTTCCAGCTTGTTCAACTGCGCCTGTTCCAGGCTGTCTTCGTCCGTCAGGAACTGTGCGGCGGAGTACATCATCGTGGGATCGAGAAACTGTTCGAACAGGTCGTTGCCCAGATCGTAGTGGGCGGCGATGTTTTTCTGCGAACCCTTGCGCGTGTTGCGATTGAGCCAGTGCAGCGCTTGAACGAAAGGGCGGCCGAGTTTCGCCAGACCACCTTCCAGCGCATCCAGTACCTCAAGGTTACTGACGAACACGCGAACCACCGCGGTCAAGTCCGGCGAACTCCAATAACCGTGGATAAACGCTTCGCCAGCGCCGATCGAGCCGTTACCCGCCACCAGCCCCCACGCCGCCGCGTCGAGGATATGGATCTCCCCGATCAATGGGCTGCCTGCGGTCCCGAAAACTTGCCGTTCGCCGTTTTCGATGACCACCAGTTGTCCATGTTTGAGCTGCGTGAGTTGCCGCAATACACCACGGCGCAGCAACGATCCGGTCAGGCCGTTGGTGCTGAGCAGATTGACTTTAGCCGAGGCGCTAGAGGATTTCATGACGGTGATCCTTGGGAGGAACGATGGCGGTTTGAACGCTGCCAACGGCAGCCTGATGAGCAAATATCGGTGCGCGCTTGAGCAGCAGGCGCAGGGCCTGCCAATAGATCGCCAGGCAGGTTTTCGCCGTCATCCATGGAAAGCGCCGCAAGTAACGATGCAGGCTGGCACGGTCCAGTGCCTGGCGTTTCAAGCTGAGCGTGGCGTCGAACAACTTCAGCTCGCCCTGCCAGTCCGCCATGTGCACGCCGAGCCGTTTCGCGGCGGGGCTGAAACTCATGCGGTATTCCAGGTCTGGCGGTAGAAACGGCGAAACGTGAAACGCCTTCGCCACGGCAAAATGTTGATGGAAATCGCCGAGATTCTCCGGGGCCTTGGCCGGCAATACATAGTGATAACGCTCGCGCCACGGGGTGTTGGTGACTTCGCAAAGAATCGCCGCCAGTTGCCCGTCAGCCTCATGGCAGTAGAAAAAACTCACCGGGTTGAACGACAAACCCCAACTGCGCGGCTGGGTCAGCAGGCAGATCGAACCTTGGGGCGCATGACCGATGGCCTGGCCGACGAGCTGGCGCACCGCGTCAATCAGGCGCATGCCGCTGCCGGTATAGGTTTTGAGGTAATCGCTCTCGCGAAACGAGAACGGTGCGAAGCGACTGTTGCCCGAGAACGGCGACAGGCCGAGCACGGCCTCCTGTTCGTCGAGGTCCAGGTACAACAGACCGATCCGGTAACGGAAGGCATGAGGCTTTGGGGCGAACCGCCGATGCGCGATCCAGCCGCTGTAGAGGGCGCTGTTCACAACACTTCACCAAACGAGCGAGCAACGCGCAACGCGCTGACCACGCCGTCTTCATGGAAACCGTTGGCCCAATAGGCGCCGCAATAATAAGTGTGTTGCGCGCCGTCCAGCTCCTCCCAACGGCTTTGCGCAGCAACGGCCGCCAGGCTGAATTGCGGATGGGCGTAAGTGTATTTGGCGAGCACTTTGAACGGGCTGATGCCGGCGCTCTGGTTCAGGCTGACGCAGAACGTGGTATCGCTCTGGATGCCTTGCAGGATGTTCATGTCGTAGGTGACGGTGGCCCGTGTGTGGCCCGGGCCACCGAGGCGGTAATTCCAGCTGGCCCACGCGAGTTTTCGAGTGGGCAGCAGGCGTGTGTCGGTGTGCAGCACTACTTCGTTGTCGGCGTAGGGCAGGGCGCTGAGGATCGATTGTTCGGCATCGCTCGGCTTGGCCAGCAATTTCAGGGCCTGATCGCTGTGGCAGGCGAACACCACTTTGTCGAATCGCTCGCTTCCGGCGGTGCTGTGGATAACGATGCCTTCCTCATCCCGCTCGACCCGGGTCACCGGGCAGCCGAGACGGATTTTCTCTTTGAAGGTCGCCGTCAATGGCTCGATGTAAGCACTCGAGCCACCTTCGATCACCCGCCATTGCGGGCGATTACTGACGGACAGCAGGCCGTGATTCTTGAAAAACCTGACGAAGGATTGCAGCGGGAAACCGAGCATGTCAGCCATGGACATCGACCAGATTGCTGCGCCCATCGGCACGATGTAATGCAGGATGAAGCGTTCGCCATAGCGGCCGTTTTTCAGATAGTCGTCCAGCGTGGTGTCGGCGGCGATCCGACCCTCGGCCAGGTCACGCTGCGCCTCTTTGTTGAAGCGCTGGATATCGCGCAACATGCCCCAGAAGCCGGGTGACAACAGATTTCGCCGTTGGGCAAACAAGCTGTTGAGGTTATTGCCGTTGTATTCCAGGCCCGAGTCCGGATCCTTCACTGAAAAACTCATTTCAGTCGGTTTCGACTCCACGCCGATCTGGCCGAGCAGGCGAATGAAATTCGGGTAGGTCCAGTCGTTGAACACAATGAAACCGGTGTCCACGGCGTAGCGCTGGTCATCCACGGTCACGTCCACGGTATGGGTGTGCCCGCCGATCCAGTCGCTGGCCTCGAACAGGGTGATCTCATGCCTGCGATTGAGCAGGTAGGCGCTGGTGAGCCCTGAGATTCCGCTGCCAATGATCGCAATGTTCACGGCACGTCCCTGATCGGTGGGCTGCTGCGCACCATGCGTTTGCCGATGGCCAGTTTCACGCAATTGGGCATTTTCGACAGGGGCCAGAGAGCAGCCATGAACAGCCCCGGAAAAGCGATCTCCAGGGGACGGTTCTTGAGTTTGGCGAAGATGTGCCGGGCGGCTTTCGCCACTGGCCAACTGAGCGGCATCGGGAAGTCGTTTTTCGCCGTCAGTGGGGTCTCGACAAACCCCGGGCTGACCACTGTGACTTCGATGCCTTCCGGCGCAAGATCGATGCGCAGGGATTCGAACAGATAACGCAGCCCGGCCTTCGACGCGCCATAGGCTTCGGCCCGTGGCAGCGGCAGGTAGGTCACCGAACTGGCGACGCCCACCAGATGCGGCGCGGTGCCCTTGCGCAACAAGGGCAACGCGGCCTCGATGCAATAGGCGCTCGCGAGCAGGTTGGTGCGCACCACGTGTTCGACGATCGAGGAATCGAACTGCTTGACGTCGACGTATTCGCACGTGCCGGCGTTGAGGATCACCGTGTCCAGCGAGCCCCATTCATGGGCGATCTGTTCGCCGATTTCGCGCACCGCCTGACTGCTCGTCAAATCGCCGGGCACGACCAGCACTTGCCCCGGATAACGCAGGGACAAGACTTTCAGCACCGCTGTAGAGCGCGAGCTCACGGCCAGATGAGCACCGGTTTTGAGGATTTCTTCAGCCAGCGAGGCGCCGATGCCGCTGCTGGCACCCGTCAGCCAGTATCGCCGTGGAGGTGTAAGACTCATCCCATTCTCCTTTTCAGCCAGGCAATCGCCCGACCCAATACGGGTAAATGTTCGTAAAGCAGTGCCCCGGCATCGAAGTAATCCCGGTGACGATAAACCTTGTCGCGCCAGAGCAGGTACGAGCAGCCGTCGACACGAATCAACCGGCCGCCGCTCAGGCGCGGATGGCGGTAACTCATGACCCAGCGCAGATAACCTTGGCCTTCGCCGGTCTGGTCGAAACCGTGAAAATCGAAACGCAGTTCGGTGACGTTGGCGTAGAGCTCGGTGAAGTAGCTGCGCAACTGTCCGATCCCTTGCACTTCATGCAGCGGATCGGTGAAGTGCACGTCTTCGGTGTACAGCTCGCCGAGGCGTTGCAAACTGTTTTTATCCAGCTGCGCGAATTGCCGGGCAAACTGCCGCAGGAAATCACTCATGAGCGCCTCCGGCATCGTGTCGCGAGGGCAAGTTCTTGAACGCGGCCAAGGCTCGCTGGCGCGAAGTGCTCAGGTTGACGATCGGCGACGGATAATCCGCCACGCCGAACAGACCGCCGACGTTCGCCGGGTTGTGCGCGTCTTTTTTGTTCAGCCCAGCCAGTTCCGGCAGCCAGTGCTTGATGAACACGCCTTCGGCGTCGAATTTCTCCGATTGGCTCAGCGGATTGAAAATACGGAAATAAGGGGCCGAGTCAGTGCCCGTGGACGAACTCCACTGCCAGCCACCGTTGTTCGCCGCCAGGTCGCCGTCGATCAAGTGGCGCATGAAAAAGCGTTCGCCTTCGCGCCAGTCGATCAGCAGGTTCTTGGTCAGGAACATCGCCACCACCATGCGCAAGCGGTTGTGCATCCAGCCGGTTTCGAGCAATTGACGCATCGCTGCGTCGATGATCGGCAGGCCGGTACGGGCTTGCTGCCAGGCCAGCAGTTCTTCCGGGGCGTCGCGCCAGGCCAGGGCTTCGGTTTCCGGGCGGAAGGCACGGTGACGCGAGACCCGTGGGTAGCCCACCAGAATATGTTTGTAGAACTCGCGCCACAGCAACTCGTTGATCCAGGTGACCGCGCCCACCTTGCCGCTTTCGAACTCGCCTTGATTACTGTGCAGGGCGGCGTGCAAACACTGGCGCGGGGAAATCACCCCGGCAGCGAGGTAAGCCGAGAGCTGGCTGGTGCCGGGTTTGGCCGGGAAGTCGCGCTCGCTTTTGTAGTAATCGATTTGTGCGTCGGCGAAGGTGTCGAGACGGCGTTGAGCTTCGGCTTCGCCGGCGGGCCAGAGCTGGCGCAGGCTGTCACTGGGCGTTTCGAACCCTTTAACGCTCGATGGAATGTCGTCACTGCTGATGGGCAACGGATCCTGTACGGCCGGTTTGGCCACCCGTCCCGGAAGCGACCGGTGCAGACGTTCGTAACAAACTTTGCGGAACTGGCTGAAGACCTGGAAGTAGGTGCCAGTCTTGGTCAACACGGTGCCCGGTTTGAACAACAACTGATCGAGGTAGCTGAAGAAGTCGATGCCATGGGCCTTGAGCGTTTCGGCGACTGCCGTATCGCGACGGCTTTCATGAACCCCGTATTCCTCGTTGACGTGCACCGCCTCCGCGTTTAATTGCTGACACAGCTTGAGCAAAACCTGCGGGGCTTCATCCCAGCGAGGGGCGTGGCGAATCAAAAGGGGAATGTTCAGTTCGCCCAGCGCGTCGCTCAGTTCACCCAGATTGCGCAGCCAGAAATCCACTTTGCACGGCGCGTCATCGTGTTCCAGCCATTGCGCCGGGCTCAACAGGTACACGGCCACCGTCGGGCCGCGAGCGGCAGCAGCCGACAGGGCGGTGTTGTCGTGCAGGCGCAAGTCGCTACGCAACCAGATCAAATGCATGGAAGTGTCCATTAAATAAGCCCACGCTTAACCAGTTCCTGGTGAGCCGATAGCGGGTCTTCGGCCAGGAACAAATCAACACTCTCGGACGTTTTTGCGGACAGCTCGGCGTGGTGGATGCATACCGTTGGTCCGGCAATCATTTTTGGGCAACTGACGCCATTCAAAAGTTTCGGCAGCTGCGAAATGTTCATGGCTTTGCTGGAATACAGCAGTACGCCGCGGGCTTGCAGGTGATCGACCGCCAGCGCGAGTTCGCCCGGCGGCAGCGGCCAGTCGAAGACCTCCACCGGGCAATCGGCGCTGCTGATCAGCCACGCGGTCAGCCACAGGCAAGGTTCCATTGGCTGGTCCGAGTGATTGATCAATAGCAAGGGCGCGGTACGTAACTGACGGTTGTTATGGTAGATGCGTGCGCCGAATTTGCTACGCAGCCAGGAAAAGAAAAACACCCGCTCCATCTGCGCGCCGAACTGGCCCTGCCAGCGTTGCTCCAGCTCCGCCAGCAACGGCATCAGCAGTTGTTCGCACAAGGTGCGGGGCGGATACAGCGCCATGGCTTGATTGACGGTGTCATCCAGCGTGCGTTCATTGAGCTGGGTCACCGCTTGCAGCAATGTCTGGCCCAGCACTTGCCAATCGTTTTCGACGGTTTCGGTAAAGGCCTGGGGCGTGTCGAGCAGCTGCTTGACCTGACTGACGGCCACGCCGCGATTGAGCCAGGTGAGGATGGTCAAAATCCGCTGCACGTGTTCGGCAGAAAACAGGCGATGCCCCTTGGGCGTGCGCTGGGGCACGATCAGCCCGTAACGACGTTCCCAGGCACGCAGGGTCACGGCGTTCACGCCAGTCTGGCGCGCCACTTCGCGAATCGGCAACCAGCCTTCGTCCAGGGCTTTCTTGAAGTCGGCGCCAAGGTCTTCGCTGGCGCTGGTGTCGATTGGGCTTTTCATTAGATGGCGTTTCGCAGGCTGAGGTTTTCCGGGTGCGGCTGAAGGTAAACCTGCTGCGCGATGTACGGATCCGGGTGTTGACGGAAATAGTGTTTGAGCAGCGTCAGCGGCACCACCAACGGCACGATGCCGTGCCGGTACTGGCCGATGACGTGCTGCATTTCCTGCTTGTCTTCAGGGCTGATGAATTGCTTGAGATAACCGCTGATGTGCTGCAGGACGTTGGTGTGGGTACGCCGCGTCGCGCATTTTTTCAATGCCGCCATCAGTTCGCTGAAATAGCGCGGGCCGAGTTCCGCAGGATCGGTCTGGCCCATGTTGCCCAGCAGGTTGCCCAGGGTTTTGTATTGCACCGGGTTATGGGCCATCAGCAAGTATTTGTAGCGCGAGTGAAATTCTATGAGGCCGCGTCGTGTCACTCCTTCTCGCAATAGCTGCTGCCAGGCGCTGTAGGCGAACACGCGGGTCAGGAAGTTTTCGCGCAATACCGGGTCGTTGAGGCGGCCATCTTCTTCCACCGGTAAGTCGGGGTGCAGGGCGCAGAACGCCTGGGCGTAGATACCACGTCCACCTCCGTCCACCGGCGACCCGTTGGCCTGGTAGACCTTGACCCGCTCGAGGCCGCAGGAAGGGGATTTCTGCATAAAGATGTAGCCGCAGATATCGTCCAGCTCCGCAGCCATTTTCTGACCGTACTCGGCGAGCGGCCGGGTGACGTTAGTCTCAGGGTTGACGGTGCCAACGGCTTCGGGATTTTCGGGGTCGCCGATCAGGCGGATCGGTTCGCGAGGAATGCCCAAGCCAATGGCGACTTCCGGGCACACCGGTACGAACTCGAAATAGTCGGTGAGGGTTCGGCTGCACAGGCGCGATTCCTTGTGCCCACCGTTGAAACGCACCTCCGCTCCCATCAAGCAGGCGCTGATGGCGATTTTCGGTAGAGTCGCTGGCTGTACATGCATCGGAACACCTCGAATCCAGACCTGTACAGAGCGGTAACTCTGTACAACTTTGCCTTCATCATAGATTCAAAGGTGTACAAGTCAAATTATTTGTATAGGTTTTCGAGAGGGGGTTGCATTCCCTTGTGGGAGAGGGCTTGCTCGCGATAGCGGTGGATCAGGCGACACATGGGTAGCTGACACACCGCATCCGCGGGCAGGATCTATTTCCAGCCGAGTATCCAGTCGTCGCTGGCTTTCAGCGATTGCCATGGGAGACGCTCACTGCGTTGGGTCAGCACCGCCTGCAATTCGACGTCCAGCACCGTGCCTTCCTCATCGCGGAACAGTTCGGTCACCAGAAAATGTTTTTCGCGGTTTCGCGGGTGGGCTGCTGTCCATTTCGACAGCAGCAATTTACTCGGATTGATTCTATTCACTGCAAGTGCTCGTGTAACCGTCGTGCAGCTTCCTGGCCGCTGAGCCAGGCGCCTTCGACACGCCCGGACAGGCACCAGTCGCCGCATACATACAGTCCCAGGTCGGCATCGGCCAAGGCACCCCATTCGTGACTGCTGGCGGGACGCGCGTAAAGCCAGCGGTGCGCGAGGCTAAAGGTCGGGGCGGGCATGGCGCTGTGCAACAGCTCGGCAAATGCACCGTGCAGTTGCTCAATCACCGCCTCCTTGGGCAGGTCGATATGTTGCCGGCTCCAGGCGCTCGTCGCATGCAGTACCCACGTGTCGAGGGTGTTGTCGCGCCCGGGTTTGCTGCGGTTGCGCGCCAGCCAGTCGAGCGGGCTGTCCTGCACGAAGCAACCTTCCATGGGGGTATCCAGCGGCGTATCGAACGCCAGCGCCACCGCCCACGTTGGCTCCATTTTTACCCCGGCGGCGGCCCCGGCGAGTTTCGGCGCGGAGGCCAGCAGTGCCGTGGCTTGAGGCGCCGGCGTGGCGATCACCACGTGACTGAACGGACCATGGGTGAAGCCTTCGGCGTCTTGCAGGTGCCAGTGTTCTTCACCTCGATAGACCTCGGTGATCCGGCAGGCGAAATGCACTTCCAGGTCGCCGAGCAAGCCGCGGGTGATGGCGCTCATGCGCGGTGTTCCGACCCAGCGTGTCTGTTCGTCCGGCGACAGGTTGAGCTGCCCGCCGTGGAAGGTGTAGAGCTGCGGCGTCCATTCGGCGACCCAGCCGTTGGATTGCCAACGCTGGACCTCGGTGACGAAGCGCCGGTCGCGGGCAGTGAAATACTGTGCGCCCATGTCCAAGGCACCCGCATCACTGCGCTTGCTCGACATGCGTCCGCCACTGCCGCGGCTTTTATCAAAAAGTTGAACAATGTGCCCGACTTCTGTCAGGGCCTGAGCGGCTGAGAGCCCGGCGATGCCGGTGCCGATGATTGCGATAGGTACAGTCATAGGGGCCTCGTTTACCTTTCTGTACAGACTACGCCGTGGTTTAAACCTGTACAATATTGTTTTTTGGTATAACTTTTAGCGTTCTCGATCTGACAGCTTGGCCTATTGTTAAACACAGACACAGCCCGATACCAAAGATCCCTGCTTATAAAAATAGACTAGTGATCAGGGTAAAACGCCACGCGAGGAAGAAGTCATGCACATATTGCTGACCGGCGGTACTGGTTTGATAGGACGTCAACTCTGCCGACACTGGTTGAGTCAGGGACATCGCCTGACAGTCTTGAGCCGCACGCCGGAAAAAGTCGCGAAAATCTGCGGTGCCCAGGTTCGCGGCGTCGCGTTGTTCGAAGACCTCGGGCAAGAATCGGTGGACGCAATTATCAATTTGGCGGGCGCGCCCATTGCCGATCGGCCATGGACGTCCAGGCGCAAAGCCTTGCTCTGGGCGAGTCGCATCACCCTGACCGAAACCTTGCTGGCCTGGCTCGAGACCCGCGCGCAGAAACCGCAGGTGTTGATCTCGGGTTCTGCCATCGGCTGGTACGGCGACAGTGGCGAGCGCGAACTGACCGAAGCGTCTCCGCCGTCCATCGATGATTTCGCCAGTCAGTTGTGCATTGCCTGGGAAGAAACCGCCCAGCGCGCCGAGGCCATGGGTATTCGGGTGATCCTGATTCGAACCGGTTTGGTGCTGTCTGCCGAGGGCGGCTTTTTGTCGCGGCTGTTGCTGCCATTCAAACTGGGGCTGGGCGGGCCTTTGGGCAGTGGTCGGCAGTGGATGCCCTGGATTCATATCAACGATCAAATCGCCCTGATTGATTTTCTTCTGCATCGCATTGACGCGAGCGGTCCATATAATGCCTGCGCGCCAAAACCGGTGCGCAACCGCGAGTTCGCCAAAACATTGGGCGCCGTGCTGCACCGGCCGGCGTTCATGCCGATGCCGGCCCTGGCCTTGAAAGTGTGTCTGGGCGAGTTGTCACTGTTGTTGCTGGGTGGCCAGAAGGCCGTACCGGCGCGCTTGCTGGAAGCGGGTTTCACTTTCCAGTTCACCGATTTGCGCGCGGCCCTGGACGACCTGTCCAGCCGCCTTTGAAATAGGACGTTGCATGACCGATCACGCATTGCTTCTGGTTAACCTGGGTTCACCTGCCTCTACATCGGTGGCGGATGTGCGCAGTTACCTCAATCAATTTCTGATGGACCCCTACGTGATCGACCTGCCATGGCCGGTACGACGCTTGCTGGTGTCGCTGATCCTGATCAAGCGTCCGGAGCAGTCCGCCCACGCCTACGCGTCGATCTGGTGGGAGGAGGGCTCACCGCTGGTGGTGCTCAGCCGTCGCCTGCGTGAGGCCATGGTTGCGCAATGGCACCATGGGCCGGTTGAGCTGGCGATGCGCTACGGCGAGCCGTCGATTGAGACGAAACTGGTTGAGCTGGCGGCTCAGGGCCACAAAAAAATCACCCTCGCACCGCTTTATCCACAATTCGCCGACAGCACCGTGACCACGGTGATTGAAGAAGCCAAGCGGGTGGTGCGTGAGAAGCGGCTCGATGTGCAGTTTTCGATTCTCCAGCCGTTCTACGATCAGCCGGAATACCTCGACGCATTGGTCGCCAGCGCGAAACCTTATTTGCAGCAGGATTACGATCACCTGTTGCTGAGCTTCCATGGTTTGCCGGAGCGGCACCTGAAGAAGATCGACCCTACCGGTCACCATTGCTTCCAAAGCGATAATTGCTGCCAGAACGCTTCGCCAGAAGTATTGGCGACCTGCTACCGCGCCCAATGCCTGCGCACGGCGTCGGAGTTTGCCAAGCGCATGGGGCTGGCGGATGGCAAGTGGTCGGTGTCGTTCCAGTCGCGTTTGGGTCGGGCGAAATGGATCGAACCCTACACCGAATCGCGCCTCGATGAGCTGGCGGGAATGGGCGTGAAGAAGGTGCTAGTGATGTGCCCGGCGTTCGTTGCCGATTGCATCGAGACGCTTGAGGAAATCGGTGATCGCGGGAAGGAATTGTTCCGCGAGGCGGGGGGCGAGGAATTGGTGCTGGTGCCTTGCCTCAACGATGATCCGCAGTGGGCGCGGGCGTTGAGTGCCTTGTGTGAAAGGGCGCCGTTGGCGCTTTAAAAGCTTCGCGGGCAAGCCTCGCTCCTACAGAATTGCGTCGTTGTGTCGAGCGACACACAACTTGTAGGAGCGAGGCTTGCCCGCGAAGGCATTCTCAAGGCTGACTACAACAACGGCTCATCCGCCTTCTTGTGCTTCCAGCTGTCATTGCCCGGCAGCAACAGATTCAGCCCGATCGCCACCACCGCGCACAACGCAATGCCTTTGAGGCCGAAGTCATCGGGGCCGGTGCCAGTGCCGACCAGCACACCGCCAATCCCGAACACCAACGTCACCGACACAATCACCAGATTGCGCGCTTCGCCCAGGTCGATCTTGTGGCGAATCAGCGTGTTCATCCCCACCGCAGCGATCGAGCCAAACAACAGGCACAGAATCCCGCCCATTACCGGCACCGGGATGCTTTGCAGCAGTGCGCCGAACTTGCCGACGAACGCCAGGCTGATGGCAAAGATCGCCGCCCAGGTCATGATTTTCGGGTT
This sequence comes from Pseudomonas sp. SJZ077, assembly GCF_007993905.1. NCBI lineage: Bacteria > Pseudomonadati > Pseudomonadota > Gammaproteobacteria > Pseudomonadales > Pseudomonadaceae > Pseudomonas > Pseudomonas sp. SJZ077. The sequence goes on along the minus strand of NZ_VIUJ01000022.1, from coordinate 46,752 downwards.
GTAGTTCTTGGTCAGCATCACCGCGCCCGTCACTTCGGCGTAGGTGGTGTTGGGCGGGCCGCCGAACAGACCGGCAGCGGTGGTGGCAATGCCATCGCCGAGCAGGGTGCGGTGCAAGCCGGGTTTCTTCAGGTAATCGCGGCCGGTCACGCTGCCGACGGCAATTACCCCGCCGATATGCTCGATGGCTGGCGCCAGGGCTACCGGAACGATGAACAGAATCGCCTGCCAGTTGAATTCCGGCGCGGTGAAGTGCGGAATCGCAAACCACGGTGCGGCGGCAATCTTCGCGGTGTCGACGACGCCGAAATAGAACGCCATGGCAAAACCGACCAGCACGCCGGAAATGATCGGCACCAGGCGGAAGATGCCTTTACCGAACACGGCGACGATCAGCGTGGTGAGCAGCGCCGGCATCGAGATCAGCATGGCGGTCTGATAGGGAATCAGCTCGGTGCCGTCGCCAGCCTTGCCCATCGCCATGTTGGCGGCAATCGGCGCCATGGCCAGGCCGATCGAGATGATCACCGGACCAATCACTACCGGTGGCAGCAGACGGTCGATGAAACCGGTGCCTTTGATCTTCACCGCAAGGCCGAGAAAGGTGTAGACGAAACCCGCCGCCATCACGCCGCCCATGGTCGCCGCGAGGCCGAACTGGCCCTTGGCGAGAATGATCGGGGTGATGAAAGCGAAGCTCGATGCGAGGAATACCGGCACCTGGCGCCCGGTGACGATCTGGAACAGAATCGTCCCCAGGCCTGCGGTAAACAGCGCCACGTTAGGGTCAAGGCCGGTAATCAGCGGCATCAACACCAGGGCGCCGAAGGCCACGAACAGCATCTGTGCGCCAGACAGAACCGTGCGCCAGAGCGGATCGTTGAACTCTTGCTGCATGCTCAAGCGTCCTTCTGCTTGGTACCGAAGATCTTGTCACCGGCATCGCCCAAGCCTGGGATGATGTAACCGTGTTCGTTGAGTTTTTCATCAATGGAGGCGGTGTAGATCATCACGTCCGGGTGCGCTTTGCCTACAGCGGCGATGCCTTCCGGCGCGGCAACCAGGACCATGGCGCGGATGTCGCGGCAACCGGCCTTTTTCAGCAGGTCGATGGTGGCGACCATGGAGCTGCCGGTGGCGAGCATCGGGTCGATGATCATTGCCAGGCGCTCGTTGATTTCCGGAACCAGTTTTTCCAGGTAGGTGTGGGCCTGCAGGGTTTGTTCGTTGCGGGCCACGCCGACGGCGCTGACCTTGGCACCCGGGATCAGGCTCAGCACGCCTTCGAGCATGCCGATGCCGGCGCGCAGGATTGGCACTACGGTGATTTTCTTGCCGGCGATTTTCTCCACCGACACGGTGCCGCACCAACCTTCGATGTCGTAGGTTTCCAGCGGCAGGTCTTTGGTGGCTTCATAGGTCAGCAGGGCACCGACTTCCTGAGCGAGCTCACGGAAATTCTTCGTGCTAATGTCGGCGCGGCGCATGAGGCCGAGTTTATGACGGATCAGCGGATGGCGGATCTCGAGGATGGGCATGGGAAAGGCTCCGGCGGCGGGCAAAAAAACCGGCCTAGATTAATCTATCCGAGGGTGTTGTCCTATAGACATACAGTACGTTAGTCCACAAACGCTTGATCTGGCCGTGCGGGATGCGTACCTTTGCCCGCTTTTCCCGAATCCGTCCCCCCCTGGAGAGCGCCATGTCCGCTGATCTCGAGCATATCCGTCAAATCATGCGAGAGGCTGACTGCCTGTACACCGAAGCTGAAGTCGAGGCGGCCATCGCCCGCGTCGGTGCACACATCAATGAACAGCTGGCTGACACTAACCCGGTGGTGTTCTGCGTGATGAACGGCGGCCTGATTTTCGCCGGCAAGCTGCTCACCCATCTGCACTTCCCGCTGGAAGCGTCCTACCTGCACGCCACCCGTTATCGCAACGAAACCAGCGGCGGTGACCTGTTCTGGAAAGCCAAGCCGGAAGTTTCGTTCCTCGACCGCGACGTGCTGATCATCGACGACATCCTCGATGAAGGTCACACCCTGGGCGCGATCATCGATTACTGCAAACACGCTGGCGCGCGCAAAGTGCACACCGCCGTGCTGATCGACAAGGACCACGACCGCAAGGCTCGCCCGGACCTGAAAGCCGATTTCGTCGGCCTGCCGTGCATCGACCGTTACATCTTCGGTTACGGCATGGACTACAAAGGTTACTGGCGTAACGCCAACGGGATTTTTGCTGTTAAAGGAATGTAAGAACATGACCGTGCCCAGCTTTCTTGATCAAACGTTGTTCGCCGGATTGGCCGAGAAAGCGGCCGCGAGTCCTCGCGGGCGTCAGCATCACAACTTCCATCAGATGGAAGAGGCTTGCCATCGCATGGCGGTGGGGTTACAGCCAAACACGTATATCCCGCCTCACCGACACTTGGGCGACAACAAGGCAGAAACATTGCTGGTCCTCAAAGGGCGGCTCGGTTTGCTGATCTTTGATGAGTCTGGCGTGGTCGTGACGAAGCAAGTCCTCGTCGCCGGTGGTGATTGTGTCGGCGTGGACCTGCCAACAGGCGTGTTCCATGGCCTGGTCGTGCTGGAAGCCGACAGCCTGATGTTCGAGTGCAAGGCCGGGCCTTATCGCCCGGTGGGTGAAGGTGAGCTGGCGACCTGGGCGCCACGTGAAGGCGAGCCGGGTGTGGCCGAGTATCAGGCGTGGATGCGCGCACAGTTTGATTGAGCCGTGCGCTCAATTTTCCTCGGCCAGCCAGCGTTCGCTTTTGCGACGGGCCTGTTCCAGGTTGTTCACGTAGGCCAGCTGACGCTGTTCCCGATGGATGCCCGCGCGCCTGAGCTTCAGGCGCACCCGTGGAGCGGTCGCCACCAGAATCAGGCCGATGCCGTCCTTGCGGTAATCCCTCAGGATATTGTCGAAGGCGGCCAGCGCCGTCATGTCCAGCATCGGCACGGCGCTCATCTCGACGATCACCACTTTGACCTCCGGGTTGAATTTGCGTAGCACCCCCAGCGCTTTTTCAGCTGCGCCGAAGAACAGCGGCCCGCGTATCGCGTAGCAGCGAACGTGCTCCGGCATGTCCTGCAAGGCTTGATGGAAGCCGCGAGGCAGTTCGGCGGTGTCGGTGAGATCGCTCATGCGCTTGATAAATAACCCGGCGGCCAGCAGCAGGCCGACGGCGACGGCCATCACCATGTCGAACAACACCGTCAGGCTCAGGCAGGTCAGCAAGACCAGCACATCGCTGCGAGGCGCGATGCGCAAGGTATGGAGCACGTGCCGGGCCTCGCTCATGTTCCACGCCACCATGACCAGCAACGCGGCCAGTGCCGCCATCGGCAAGTAGCTGAAAAGCGGTGCCAGGACGAGTATTGCCATCAGCACCACGGCGCTATGAATAATGGCGGCCAGTGGCGAAAAGGCGCCGCTGCGCACGTTGGTGGCACTTCGGGCAATGGCCGCCGTGGCGGTAATGCCACCGAACAAAGGTGCGATCAGGTTGCCCAGGCCCTGGCCCAGCAGTTCTGCGTTGGGGTCGTGTTTGCTGCCGGTCATGCCATCCGCCACCACCGCACACAACAAGGATTCGATGGCGCCGAGCATGGCAATGGCGAACGCGGGCGCCAGTAACTGACGGATCAAATCGTAAGACAGGTGCAGCGGCTGGCCGTCGGGGCCGGGTAGATTCCAAGGCCAATCGAAGCTTGGCAGGAACGGCGGAATGCCGGGATGGCTGACGCCGTCGACCATATAGCTGAAGCGCTCACCCAATGTCGCCACCGCCAGCCCGCCGTGCTCCAGCGCCACCCCCAGGAGCGCGCCGATTGTCAGCGCCACCAGATGCCCCGGAATCCTCGGCACCCACCGTGGCCAGACAATCAGAACGGCCAGGCATGTGAGGCCGATGATCCCGTCCCCTAGTCGGGCGCTGGGCAACGCCAGAATCAATACGCCCAGTTGTTCGATGTAGTGTTCTGCCTGGCCGGCGGTGGTCAGGCCCAGCAAATCCTTCAATTGCAGGGTGGCAATGACAATGCCGATCCCGGCGGTAAAGCCCAGGGTGACCGGGTACGGAATGTACTGAATCAACCGCCCGGCTCGAATCAGCCCCAAGGCAATGAGAATGACGCCGGCAAGCATGGTGCAAAGCAGCAGGCCGCCCAGGCCATATTGTTGGGTGATGGGCAACAGAATGACCACGAACGCGGCGGTCGGCCCACTGACATTGAAACGTGAACCTCCCGTCAGGGCGATCAGGGGCGCAGCGATCAGTACCGTATACAACCCTTGCTGGGGCGGTACACCTACGGCAATCGCCAGGGCCATGGCCAACGGGATGGCAATAATCCCTACCGTCACCCCGGCACTGATGTCGCCGCGTAAGCGCCTGAGGGTGTAGCCGGCGCGCCAGGTCTGACGCCAGGCCGCAAACAACGGGGGGACGGAGAACGTCATGCACACTCCCTAGAAGACGATGCACTGTTGAACGACGGCTGAAAGCTCGTCCAGCATGGCCAACCTCGTACTGCGAAGTATTGACCTATATCGCCAATTCGCGCGGTTGATCCTCATGCTAGAGTGCTTGGCCTCGTCTTCGGAGCCCGTCATGAGCCTTTTGATCCGCAGCTGCGCCGTCTTGTTGCTGACCCTCAGCCTGCCTCTGGCGGCCGCCCCGGCGCTGATGCACGCGCAGTTTCTGCCGCCTGATGACCTGACCCTGCGTGACGCGGAGCCCGAGCAGCAACAGTTGTTGCAGGTCACCGAGTATTCGGTGGTGGTTGGCAGCCAGCGTCAGTCCAATCAACAGCCGATTCCGGTCACGTCTCCGATGATGATCCGCCTCAAGGGCAAATCCTTGAACAAGGGCGCGACCATCAACCAGGTGCTGGTCAATTTCGACGGCGAAAGCAAAAGCCTGAAAAAGCCGATCTATGACGAAAAAAGCAAAACCCTGACGCTGTTTTACCCGATGGCGCAGTACCGGGTGGTGATCGATTTGTTGCGCAATGGCACGGTGTATTGCCAGTTCCTCAGCTACGCCAACGGCCATGTCTGGGCCGATCTGCACACGGGCGCTGTTCGTCCGCGTTGAGCCTTGTGCCCGGGCAGGGGTAAACTGCCCGCCCCGTGAAATGTCTGCGAGCTGGAGTCGGCAATGCGTAAAGATAAGAAACAAGTGATTGGTGACGAGATCGGCGATGAGCAGATCAAGTTGTTTCTCGATTTCGAACCGGTCGACGCCACTTCGCCGTCCCTGCATAAGCTGATCAAGGCCTACCGTGGCTTGCGCATCGATGACTTCGAGCGTTTTCTGACATTCTTCGTCGCAGCCGGCCTGGACCTGGATGGCAAGGATGAGCACGGCAATGACTTCGTCGCCCTGATCAAGGATCAGCGCAATGCCGCCGAGTACGTCGAGTTGATTGCCAAGGCGCGCGGCTGATCCCGGACACACCGGAATATGTGGCGAGGGAGCTTGCTCCCGCTTGAGTGCGCAGCGCTCACAAAATCTATGCCGTTCGCAGAGCTTTGGGGCCGCCTCGCAGCCCAGCGGGAGCAAGCTCCCTCGCCACAAAGATAATTTCAGCGTCCTAAAAAAACGCCCCGCTCTCACTGAGAACGGGGCGTTTTTCATGGGGCCGAATCAAGCGTAGCTTTCGGTCTCGTTACTGGCTTCAACCAGTTCCAGGGCGACGTTGTTGTGCGCATTGATCTTGCGATACAGCGCAGCGTCGGTTTCCAGAACTTTTTCCCGGGCCGGGAAGATTTCCGCCAGTTTGGCAGCCCATTCGCCGGATGCCTTGTTCGGGAAGCATTTTTCAATCAGCTCAAGCATGATCGAAACAGTCACCGAAGCGCCTGGGGAGGCGCCGAGCAGGGCGGCAAGGGAACCGTCCTTGGCCGCGACCAGTTCGGTACCGAACTGCAGAACGCCGCCTTTTTTCGGATCCTTCTTGATGATCTGCACCCGTTGGCCGGCCACTTCCAGGCGCCAGTCTTCGGCTTTCGCCTCAGGGTAGAAGCGACGCAGGGAGTCCAGACGCTGCTCCATCGACTGCATTACTTCGCTGACCAGGTACTTGGTCAGGTCCATGTTGTTTTTCGCCACGGCCAGCATCGGGCCGATGTTGCCGGCGCGAACCGACATCGGCAGGTCCATGAAGGAGCCATGCTTGAGGAACTTGGTGGTGAAACCGGCATAAGGTCCGAACAGCAGGGACTTCTTGCCATCGACCACGCGGGTATCCAGGTGCGGCACCGACATCGGTGGAGAACCCACCGCAGCCTGGCTGTAGACCTTGGCCTGGTGATGCTTGACCACTTCCGGATTGTCGCAACGCAGCCACTGGCCACTGATCGGGAAGCCGCCGAAGCCTTTGCTTTCTTCGATACCCGAGGCCTGCAACAGTGGCAGTGCCGCGCCGCCCGCACCGAGGAAGACGAATTTGGCGTCGACTTCACGGGTGTTGCCGCTGTTGACGTCCTTGATGCTGACGGTCCAGCCGCTGCCGTTACGCTTGAGGCCCGTCACGCGCTTGCAGTACTTGACCTGGGCATCGGGTGCGCTGGTCAGGTGCTTGAGCAATTGATTGGTCAGGGCGCCGAAGTTGACGTCGGTGCCGTTCATTACGCGGGTGGCTGCGACGACTTCGTCGGCTGGCCGGCCCGGCATCATCAACGGCATCCAGTCGGCCATGGTGGCCTTGTCTTCGGTGTATTCCATGTCCGAGAAGGCGTGGTGCTTACTCAGGGTCTTGAAGCGTTCCTTGAGGAAGGAAACGCCATCATTGCCCTGCACGAAGCTGAGGTGCGGCACCGGGCTGATGAACGTCTTGCAGGAGCCGAACGTGCCTTTTTTGGTCAGGTAGGACCAGAACTGCTTCGACACTTCAAACTGAGTGTTGATGTGCACGGCTTTCTTGATGTCGACGCTGCCGTCGGCCGCCTGCGGCGTGTAATTGAGCTCACACAGCCCGGCGTGACCGGTACCGGCGTTGTTCCATGGGTTGGAACTCTCCGCAGCACCGGAATCCATCAGCTCGACGACTTCCAGCTTGATCGCGGGGTCGAGTTCTTTGAGCAGTACGGCAAGGGTGGCACTCATGATGCCGGCCCCAACCAGTACTACGTCGACTGCTTCGTTATGCGCCATTTAACGCGTCTCCAAAATCTGCAGCACCAAATTGTCGGCATGGCTGCCAGGCGTTCCGGGGCGTGTCAGTGATGCCCAGGTACCCGTGGTCAGTGTTGCCATGTCCGAATCTTCGCAATTTTTCGCAACTTCGACGGATGCATGCGGCCGGGCCTAAAGAGTTACATGAACTCATCTCAGCGCGCGGCTGGCAATTCGACTTATGGTCGAGACATCCGTTTGTGCAACCAAATCCGTAGCGGACAGGCTTCAGGCTCCGGTGTTCGAGGAGTACTCGGTCCTGTGTCGTTGGGCTGTTTCAGACGCTAATGGTGCATGTTCAGACGCAAAACTATTCATTTGCTCGCCACACTCTTGTGAAGTTGTGAAAACCCGTTTTTTTCACGCTCTTTTGAAGACGTGAACCTCAAAAAAGGGCTGTCCCAGCCTGGCACCGTGCCCGGATGGATTGCCGTCATGGGGTACATGACAGGCAAAACGGGCAAACAGCTCAGTGACCGAGCGTAATGACAGCTCTGCAGATTCGCGAAAAGTGGGGTTTTTGCTCAAGGAACAGCAAGCGCGCCAGCTTCACTCGATCTGTGTGGGCGGCTCTCTGTGGGCGGTGCGGGGTGCCAATACCGAAGCATTGACGATGCTGCGAGGCCCGATCAGGAGACGTCCTTATAATCGGGGGGAGATTGTATCTAAGAAACGCAGGGAAATGGACGTGTTTAATGACTTTTATTAGGCGTCTGGTCAGGTGGTCAACAGATGTTGCACCCGTGCACGTGGCCGGCGCTGGCTGACACGGGCGCTCGGGGGCAGGGGATGGTGCAACCAGTTGAGGCGGATTTCTTCGATTTCGACCCAGCCATCGCCCATCGGCTGGAGGCTGCACTGCTTGAACGCCTGGCAATGGCCATTGCGGTCGAGCAGGGCAAAACTGCGGTGCAAGGGGCGTGGCGCGAACAGCGAGATGAGATAACGCATGACAAAGTACCTTGTGGGTGACCTGCCGAGAAGGTTGCCAGCAAGCCGTGACGTGAAAGTGTATGGGCGATGACAGATCTGTGACACGAGGGGGTTTCTGATAGGTTTGCAGGAAATTACTTCAATCATTGCAGCGCCCTAGTTCGCTGCAGTGGCGCACGGCTATACTGCGGGCCTGTTTGTGCCTGATTCTGGAGAGAAGAGCATGTTGCAACGCCTGTTGTTCGGTTTGATCACTGTGACCAGTTTGACCCTCGTCGGCTGCGCCCACAGCCCGCAACAACTGAACCCTGAACCCAAGCTGACAGCTCAGCTGGCGCCGGTCGGCCGCGGTCAGCCGGTGGTGGTGCGTGTGGTGGATGGTCGTCCGTCGCCAACCCTGGGCACCCGTGGTGGTTTGTACCCCGAGACCAGCGCGATCACCGTGCAGGGCGCGCAGATCCTGCCGAAGTTGCAGGCACAGGCCGAGGCGGCCGTGCGGTTGCTGGGCTTCACCCCGACCTCGAATGCGCTGAATGCCCCGCAATTGACCGTGACCCTGGCCGAGTTGAAGTATCAGTCGCCTAAAGAAGGCATGTACGTGACTGAAGCGACCATCGGCGCAACCTTCCGCTCGGATGTGCAGAACGCCAACCGTCGCTACAGCGGCCGTTACGGCGCATCCCTGGACCAGCGTTTCGGTATGGCGCCGAATCAGGAAACCAACACCAAGCTGGTCAGCGACGTGTTGAGCGATGCGTTGACGCGTCTGTTCAAGGACCCGACGATTGGTCAGATTCTCGGCGAGTAACTTTCGCGAGATTCAAAAAAGCCCGGTGCCAGCAATGGCTCCGGGCTTTTTCATGCCTGCTGATTACCGATCACCAGCAGGCGCGAGGCTGGTGGGGTCAGGCCGCTTGTGAATAGAAATCCAGCACGCTCACGCCGGTCAGCAAATCCGTCTCAGGCAAATCCGCATGCTGATGCCCGCCCAGTGCGCAATAAACCAGCCAATGGCGGTCCTGAACGTTAAAGGCGAGGCTTCCTACGAGGTTTTGTTGTTCGTCACTCTGGGCGATGAGGTAGAGGCGGTCCTGGTTTTCGGCGTGCAGCATGACGGTATCCGTGTCGGTTTCGAGGGCCGCCAGACTGGCGTATTCAGATGACGGAGCCGTGACACAGGGCAGCATTTGGTCAGATGGTTCGTTATTTGTCGGAAAGGCAGGGCAGGGGGACAGGCTTTCGGTAGAATTCGCGCCGCGGTCGTCGGTTCGGCGTCTGCCACACCTGTTTTGCCGAGGTCCGTGATGTCGTTGCATTTGATTTCGCTGTTCACCCACCATCCCGCCAAGTTGATCAACCTGCTGGCCTTGCTGTTGGCCTTCCCGGGTAGTTGGCTGCTGCATGCCACGCGTCGCCGTGAACAACGCGCCATGGCGAGCCTTGTCGCCCAACGCCAGAGCCGTCCGAACGAAGAGCCCACCCTGGATTGGGCGACGTTGCGCATGAACCGTTTCTTCTACCGCTTCGGCTTCGCGTGCCTGGGGTTGGCGTTGCTGGTGTCTTGGATCAGCACCTGGTTCTGAATCTTTGACGCAGAACCTTGTGGCGAGGGAGCTTGCTCCCGCTGGGCTGCGAAACGGCCCCACAACCAGCCATCCTTGTAGCGTCAGGCAAACCGCGAGCACCGATGTTTCGACTGCTGCTTAGTCGGGCGGGAGCAAGCTCCCTCGCCACAGGGACAGTGCCTTGCCGACCTACCGCGCCAAGGCCAATAAAAACGGCGCCTCGAAGGCGCCGTTGTTGTATCCAGTCAATTACAGCGGCAAACCTGCCTTGACCCGATACTGATTACGCACCGGCGTCGCATATTGCAGCACCAGATACGGCCGATGTTCCTCAGGGCAGGCTTCCAGTCGGCGTTGCCATTCTTCCTGGGCCTTGGCCAGTTCGTCGGCCGCAAACACCTCGGCAGCTTTTGGCACCTGCAATTGCGGGTCAGCGTCTTTCCACTGCGCGTAAGCCAGGTAATGCACCGGGAATAACCGGTAGCCGCCGAGAATCTGCCGGTCTATTTCGATCGCCAATTGCTTGGTGTCGTCGAACAGTTCGGTGATCGGCGCGGCGAAGTTCACGTGCACCCGGCCCTTGTAGCCGGTGATGCCCTTGGCGATGCTGACGTCGTCCTCGCCCGGGACTTTGGTGTAGCTGCCGGTGGTGGCACGGATGAACAACTCGCGGGCCTTGGCCTGGTCGCACGGGTCGTATTCGTAGCTGATCGACACCGGGCTGACGTTGAGCGAGCGGATGACTTCGCCGAACGGCTCGTCCTTGCGGCTCATGTGGAACATCTTCAGGATCGCCGACTCGGTGCGGTCATCACCGTCCTTGGCCCGGCCCTCGGCCTGGGCGATCCAGATGGAGGCGCAATCGTTGCGGATCGAGTGGTTGATGTAGGCGGACAGCAGCTGATACGCCGCCATCTTCTCGCGACGCCCGGTGATCGAACGGTGCACGATGAAGCTCTTGTTCAGGCGCATCAAATCGCTGACAAAGGGCTTTTGCAGCAAGTTGTCGCCGATCGCGATGCGCGGTGTCGGCAGGCCGGCGTGGTACACGGCGTAGTTGACGAAGGCCGGGTCCATCACGATGTCACGGTGGTTGGCGATGAACAGGTAGGCGCTGCCGGACTTGAACTGCTCGACGCCGGTGTACGTCACACCGTCCGTGGCTCGTTCGATGGTGTGGTCGACATACATCTCGACTTTATCCTGCAACGTCGCCACCGAGGTGACGCTGGCGAACTCACGGCGCAGCCGATGAGCTATAAGAGGTTTGAGCGCCCAGCCAAAGGCACCGGCAAAACGCGGGAAGCGGAAATGGATGAGGATATCTAGAAACGCCTTGTCGCCGAGCAGTCGGTCCAGCACCGCAGGGACTTCGCTGTCATTGTAAGGTCGGATGGCATCGAATTCGCCCATCATGCTCTCTTGTTAGAAACGGCTAGGGTAAGTAAAGGTTTTGATCGAAAACCAACGGGGCACGGTCTGAAAAGTTAGCCAGACAAAAATAGCCCTGCAAATAGACCGGCGATTATACGCACAAGTCACTTGGGAGACCGCGATGCTGGAACCTGCGTTGTACGAATGTCCGTATTGTGGTGAAGAGGTCGAGACGACGGTGGACCTGTCCGGTGGCGATCAGACCTATATCGAGGACTGTCAGGTGTGCTGTCGGCCGATAACGTTTGTGTTGCAGGTAGACGGAGAGGAATGGCATCTCGAAGTGTTCAGCGAAAACGAGTAAGGGGCGTCTATGCAGCGAATCTACGAGCCGGAAAACCTGATGGAAGGGGAGTTGCTGCAAGGCATGCTGGCCAGCGAGGGCATCGAGGCGCATCTGGTGGGCCGCGATTTGATCGGCGGGACCGGTGAACTGCCGATCTACGGCCTGCTGGGTTTGTCGGTGGACAACGACCAGGCCGAATACGCCCGCGAGCTGATCACCGCGTACAATGCCGCGCTGCCACTGCCCGGTGATGAACCGGACAGCTTTCCCGGCACGCTGGTCTGTTAGGCTGGCGTTCGTTTTATTGAGAGTCGTGTTGCCCCATGTGTGGACGTTATGCCCTGTTTCGCTGGAACCCCGCCTTCGCGGCCCTGCCTGGCTTCCCCGCCGATCAGCAGGCCCAGTGGAATATTTCCCCCAATGATTCGGTGCTGATGCTGCGTGCCGGTGCAGACGCTCAGCGTGAGTTGGCGCGGGCGCGTTGGGGGCTGACGCCGCCCTGGCTGACCGATCTTTCCCGCACCCCGGCCCATGCCCGGGCCGAAACCGTCGCTGAACAACCGATGTTTCGTCAGGCCTTGCGCGAACGCCGTTGCCTGCTGCCGGCCAACGGTTTCTACGAATGGCGCGGCACGACCCGCAAGCGCCCGTATTGGCTGACGCCGGGAGAAGGCTCGACCTTGTTTTTTGCGGCGATCTGGGAAGCGTATCCGGTGCAGGAGCAAGTGTGGCTGAGCACGGCGGTGATCACCCAGCCGGCCGCGAGTCAGCGTCGGCCGTTGATTCTGGATGAGGCAGGGCAGGCGGCGTGGCTTGATCCAGAGACGCCGCTGCATGTATTGCAAGGGTTGCTGGCCAGTGAACCCGCGGCGTTGCGCGAGCGGGTATTGGCAAATCTGGTGAATGATCCGAAGCTGAATGGGCCGGAGTGTCTGACTCCTGGTTAAAGGTTGCCTGTGCTGACGCCTTCGCGGGCAAGCCTCGCTCCTACGGACCGCAGTGTTCTGTAGGAGCGAGGCTTGCCCGCGAAGGGTTTTTTGGATCAAACCTTGAACTGATTGATCAACCGCCGCTGCTGCTCAGCCAACTTGGTCAGATCCGCACTCGCCGCACTGGATTCATCCGCCCCGCCGGCCACTTCATTGGCCACTTGCCCGATGTTGATCACGTTACGGTTGATGTCATCCGCCACCGCGCTCTGCTCTTCGGCCGCACTGGCAATCTGGGTGTTCATGTCATTGATCACCGACACCGCCTGAGTAATGGTCTCCAGGGCCTCGGCCGCTTTCGCCGCATGTTGCACGCTTTCGTCTGTGCGGTTCTGGCTGTCCTCCATGACCCGCACTACATCGCGGGTGCCTTGTTGCAGTTGCTGGATCATGGTCTGGATTTCTTCAGTGGCTTTCTGAGTCTTCTGCGCCAGGTTGCGCACTTCATCGGCCACCACCGCAAAACCGCGGCCCTGTTCGCCCGCGCGTGCCGCTTCAATGGCCGCATTCAAGGCCAGCAGATTGGTTTGTTCAGCGATCCCGCGAATGGCGGTCAGGATCGCATTGATGTTCTCGCTGTCCTTGGCCAGGGTTTGCACCACGCCCACAGCCTTGCCGATTTCAATTGCCAGGACGCCAATCGAATTCGACGTATCCCGGACAATTTGCATGCCCTGGGCCGCTGCCTGATCGGCATGGCTGGCGGCTTGCGCGGCCTGGGTGGCGTTGCGTGCCACGTCTTGGGCGGTGGCGGTCATTTCATGCACCGCCGTCGCCACTTGATCGATCTCGGCCATTTGCTTCTGCACACCGATGTTGGTGCGGATGGCAATGTCGGCGGTGTGTTCCGATGAATCGCTGACGCTCTGCACCGAGGTCACGACCTGGGTGATCATCGCCTGTAGCTTGGCGAGGAACGTGTTGAAGCCTTTGGCAATCGAGCCCAGTTCGTCGGCGCGGTCGCTGGTCAGGCGGCGCGTCAGGTCGCCTTCGCCTTTGGCGATATCGTCGAGCATCGCCACCATTTGCTTGAGCGGACGGGCGATGCCGTGGCCCACCAGCCAGATCACCAACAGACCGATACCGGCGATCAACAAACCGACCATGGCCATGCCGAAGGTGTCGGATTTGCGCTGAGCGTCCAGGTCGCCCTGGAGTTTTTGCAGGTCGGCCATCACGGCGTTCAGCGGCAATTGCAGCATCAAGGTCCAGCGCGCATCGGTCTGGCCGATGCCGAAGGGCAGGTACAACTCGATCCGGCCCTGGGCCTTGTCGACGGTGTAAGTCACTTCGCCGCCCTTGAGGTGGGCCATGTTGGCGATCTGCTTGCTGTCGAGAATGTCGCTGACCTTTTCGCCGAATTTGCTCGGGTCCTTGGTGTAGGCAACGATCCGGCCATTACCGCCGATCAGCGCCATTTCCCCTGCGCCGCTGTACAGTTTCTGATTCGCCCCCAGCAACATTTCCTGGATGAAGTTCACCGACAGGTCGGCACCGACGATGCCCTGGAAGGCGCCGTTGAGCATGATCGGTTCAATAAAGGAGGCGAGCATGACGATCTTGTCGCCGACCTTGTAGGGCGCCGGATCGATCACGCAGGACTTCTTGGTTTCTTTCGAGCACAGGTAGTACTCGCTGGCACGCACGCCGGTGGACAGGGTTTTCTGGTCATCGACGTCCACCAGTTTGTCCAGGCCCAGGGTGCCGTCCTCGTTGCGAAACCACCACGGCAGGAAGCGCCCGTTGCTGGCGTCGATGCCGACTACCTTGGTGTCGACGTAGGCTGCATCGTTGTGATCGAGCGCGTCTTTTTCCCAGCCTATATAGGTGCCGAGAATTTTCGGGTTCTTGGCCACGTTTTCCTTGATCAGGCTGATCAACTGCTCCCGGCTCAGACTCAATGTCGGCTGGCCATCGCCCCCCGGCGTACCGATCAGCGCGTTGACCCGCACCAGGCCGCCAGCGATCAGCAGCGGCGCTTCGAGTTCGCGCTGGATCTGGCTGACCTGAGTTTGCGCCAGAGAGGTCAGGCGCTGCTCGATGACTTGCTCGAATTGCGCCTGGGTCCGCTCCTGGACCATGTCTTGCGTCCGGGCGCCGGAAAACAGTGCGTACAGCACCAGCGCGGCGACTACGCTAAGGACGATGGCGCCGGCGAGGGCGGCCACGGAAAACTGGATCGACTTGAATTTCATGGGTGCTCCGCACGCAAGAGGACGTCTGCGGTGGTGTATCGGCAGGATGCTGGAGGGCCATGAGCGAGGCAGCGCGAAATGGCTGTTTTGGAGTGGTTGATGTCGTAAATGAATCATTGCCGGGCGTTGGCGGCCGTGGCGAGCGCCGTTATGTGAATTTTTTCCTACGGCAATGAGAGCTTTATCTGAAATGAGCGTCTACACGTCAGTTGTATCTGGTGCGGATACAGTTACCCGCCTAGGATACCCGGCATGTTTTCAGGGAGTTTTTTGATGAACAAGACATTGGTTGTGTGTGCGCTGAGCGCAGGTTTGTTGCTTGCCGGTTGTCAGTCGGTCAATACCACCAGCGGTGGGGCTGTTGGCGTAGAGCGTAAGCAGTACATGTTCAGCATGTTGTCCACCGACGAAGTCAACCAGATGTACGCGCAGTCTTATCAGAAGACTGTCGGAGAGGCGAGCACCAAGGGTGTGCTGGACAAGACCAGTAACGACGCCAAACGCGTCCAGCTGATTGCCGATCGGCTGATTGCCCAGGCGCCGGTGTTTCGTCCGGATTCGGCCCAGTGGAAATGGGAAGTCAACCTGATCAAGAGCGACGAGCTCAATGCCAACTGCGGGCCTGGCGGCAAGATCTTTTTCTACACGGGGCTGATCGACAAACTGCAACTCACCGACGATGAAATCGCCGCGATCATGGGCCATGAAATCGCCCATGCCCTGCGCGAGCATGGTCGTGAAGCGATGTCCAAGGCATACGGCGTCGAAATGGCCAAGCAAGGCGCAGGTGCGTTGCTCGGTCTGGGTCAGGACAGCCTGGCCCTGGCGGACACCGTGGCGAAATACGGCATGACCTTGCCCAACAGCCGTGGCAATGAAAACGAGGCGGACCTGATCGGCCTCGAGCTGGCGGCCCGCGCCGGTTACAACCCGAATGCGGCGATCACGTTGTGGAACAAAATGAGCAAAGCCTCGGAAGGCGCCCCACCTGAGTTCTTGAGTACGCACCCGGCTTCGTCCAGCCGGATTGCTTCGTTGCAGGCGGCGATTCCGAAGGTGATGCCGTTGTACGAGAAAGCGCCGAAATCCTGATGGTCAGGCGGTGATGCCGCTGACGCCTTCGCGGGTTAGCCTCACTCCTACAGGTTTTCGGTCGATTACGACACAGAATCTGTAGGCGCGAGGCTTGCCCGCGAAGAACGATAACGCGGTCTATCAACCTACGGCGTCAAACCCACCCGCTGCTCTGCATCGCCTTGTACACCGCCACAATCGCCAGGACAAAGAACGCCGACGCCGCCAGGCGACGGATCAGGGTGAGCGGCAATTTATCCGCCGCAAAGTTACCCGCCAGTACCACCGGCACGTTGGCAATCAACATCCCGGCGGTGGTGCCGATGATCACCAGCCACAAATCCGGGTATTGCGCGGCGAGCATCACCGTGGCGACCTGGGTTTTGTCGCCCATTTCTGCCAGGAAAAACGCGATCAGCGTGGTCAGGAACGGCCCGAACTTGCGGGCGGTGCTGGCTTCATCGTCGTCCATCTTATCCGGCACCAGGGTCCACAGTGCGGTCGCGGCGAAGCTCGCCGCCAGGATCCAGTGCAACACCGCATTCGAGAAGAAACTGCCGAACCAGGCGCCGACCGCACCGGCCGCCGCATGGTTGGCCAGGGTCGCGGCGACGATGCCGGCGATGATCGGCCAGGGTTTGCGAAAGCGGGCAGCGAGAATGAGCGCGAGCAGTTGCGTCTTGTCGCCGATTTCGGCCAAGGCAACGATTGCGGTGGGAACGAGCAAAGAGTCCAGCATCAGGGATTTTCCTAAGGGGCGGGTCGACACGGCTATGACACGTACAGCCTTCCCGCCCCGGGTAAGGTGTTCGTGTCATAGGTCTTGTCAAACCCTGCGATCCGTCTGATGCGGACGCTTGGGTCGCATACGCCATGGTCTGTTGACCAAGTATGTTGACGTATGCCGGACGAGCATGGCGCTCGTGGGAGACTACTCCCCTAGGACGGAGCGGATTCTGCCTAGGCAAAACCCGTTAGGCAAGCACTTATTTTTCAGCCTCGTTTGGCCCGATAAATTCTGAAACCCTGTCCTTCGGCCTTGATCGCGCACACGCCCAAGTGCTCTTCGATCAGCGGCTGATACTTCAGGAAGCTGTTCGCAACCAAGCGCAGTTCGCCGCCGTTTTTCAGATGTTTGGCTGCTTTTCGCAGCAAGTTCTCGGTGGCGAAGTAGTCGGTGTGAACGCCGACATGGAACGGTGGATTGCTCAGAATTGCACTTAAACCCATCGGTGCCGCGTCAATGCCGTCACCGGTAATCACGTCCGCTTCCAGGCCATTGGCAGCCAGCGTCATACGGCTGCTGGCGGCAGCGAATGCGTCCACGTCAAGCAACGTCACCTGATTGTGCGGATAACGACGTTTCACCGCCGCGCCCAGTACACCGGCACCGCAACCGAAGTCGAGCAAGTGGCCGCTCGGCAACTTGTCCAAGTGTTCCAGCAGCAATGCGCTACCGCGATCCAGCCGGCCGTGGCTGAACACGCCCGGCAGGCTGATGACTTTCAGCGGACCTTCGGCCAGCGGCAATTCATAGGTCTGGGCCAGGCTTTCCAGCGACTTGGCTTCTGGCGCGTTGGCCACGGTGACCAGCCAAAGCTGGCAATGCCGCGCGCTGTCGAGCTTGCGTGGCTTTCCGAACGGGTTCAGTTGCTTGGCCGCGCCTTCGATGCCGCTGCGTTTTTCACCCACCAGGTACAACTCTCGACCGGCCAGGCGAGAGGCGAGGGCGTTGAGAATGTAATCGGTCAGGTCCTTGGACTTGGGTAAAAACACCACCGCCGTCTCGAACTCACGCTCGGGTGCGGTCACACCAAAATGGCTGCGCTCGGCAAAACGCGCCTCCAGCGCCGCTTGATCACCGGCATGCCAGCACCAGCCATGGGCGTCGGGCAGACGGCCAAGCAAGTCGTCGGCGGGCAAACCGGCCAGCAGCACCGAACCCTGAAATAAGTCGGCCTGACGAAGCAGTACTTCACTGCGCGGATCCATAACTGCTCCTGTGAAAAAAAGTGCAGCAGTCTATCAACTGACGACCCGCAGCGCTTTACCGCTGAAGTATCCCTGCGCGTTTTCGGTCAACTGACCGACGATCCTTTGCCGCGCCTCGCGACTGCCCCAGGCGTTGTGCGGCGTGACGATCAGCCGTGGAATATCGTGGGCCAGCAACGGATTGCCGGCGGTCGGTGGCTCGACGCTCAGCACATCGGTCGCCGCGCCGCCCAGATGACCGTTGCGCAAGGCATCGGCCAGTGCCTGTTCATCGATCAAGCCACCGCGTGCGGTGTTGACCACGAACGCGCCGGGTTTCATCGAGGCCAGTTCGCGGGCACCAATGAAGTGGCGGGTGTGTTCGTTGAGCGGGCAGTGCAGGGTAAGCGCATCGATTTGCGGCAGCAGTTCATCCAGCGGTAAGCGATCCGGCCGGGCAGGGCGCCCCGGAATCTGTCCCAGCAACACACGCATGCCGAAGGCTTCGGCCAGCCGTGCGACGGCGCCGCCCAGTTCGCCATGGCCGAGCAGGCCGAGGGTTTTGCCCTCGAGTTCGACAATCGGGTAATCCAGCAGGCAGAACTGTTTCGCTTGCTGCCAGCGGCCTTCACCCACGGCTTTCTGATAGTCCGCCAGGCGCGTGGCCAGGTTGAGCAGCAACATGATCGTGTGCTGCGCCACCGACGGTGTACCGTAGCCCTGGCAGTTGCAGACCGTGATGCCGTGGGCACGAGCGGCCGCGAGGTCGACGTTATTGGTGCCGGTAGCGGTGATCAGGATCAGCTTCAGATCAGGGCTGGCGGCGATGGCGTTGGCGTCGATCAGAATCTTGTTGCTGATGGCCACGGTGGCGCCCTTGAGGCGTTCGATCACCTGCTCCGGCGTGGTCTGTGCGAACAGTTGCAAGTCGTCAAAGCAATCGCGCAACGGGCTGAGATCGAGGTCGCCCAGGTCCAGGGAAGGGTGGTCGAGGAAAACGGCGCGGCGAGAGTTCGTCATCAACTGTACCTTTTGTGCGGTGAACTGAAGGCGTAATCTGCCGAGCCTACCAGATGAAACATATAGTTACGCATTGCAGGCCAGGTGCGAAACCTGTGGGAGTGAGCCTGCTCGCGATGGGTCATTAACATTCAACACCTTTGTTGAATGTCAGATCGCATCGCGAGCAGGCTCGCTCCTACAGGGGTTGGCGTTGACCTGTGAATTTCATTTTGATCGATCTACCCCAAAGGAGCCCCCATGTACTGGACAGAGTTCTTGACCGTTGCCCTGATTCACTTGCTCGCCGTCGCCAGCCCCGGCCCGGATTTCGCCGTGGTGGTGCGTGAAAGCGTGACTCATGGCCGCCGCGCCGGGACCTGGACAGCGCTGGGCGTCGGTACGGCGATTTTCCTGCACGTCGGCTATTCATTGCTCGGCATCGGCCTGATCGTGTCGCAGTCGATCGTGCTGTTCAACGCCTTGAAATGGGCGGCTGCCGCGTATCTGCTGTACATCGGCTACAAGGCCTTGCGCGCGCAACCGGCTAAAGCCGTCACCGACGACTTGCACAAGGAAGCCGGCGAGCGCACACCCCGCGGTGCCTTCACCTCAGGTTTCGTGACCAACGGCCTGAACCCCAAAGCCACGCTGTTCTTTTTGTCGCTGTTCACCGTGGTGATCAACCCGCACACGCCGTTGGCGGTACAGGCAGGCTACGGGCTCTATCTCGCGGCGGCGACGGCCGTGTGGTTCTGCCTGGTGGCGCGGCTGTTCAGCCAGCAGCGCGTGCGCGCCGGTTTTGCGCGGATGGGCCATTGGTTCGACCGGACCATGGGTGTGGTGCTGATCGCCATCGGCGTCAAACTCGCTTTTACCGAGATGCATTGATCGCGCAGCGCCCTGGATAACGAACTCCCGCAAATGCTGGCGCAAAGCTAGCATTTGTACGGCTCTGCAAATCATTCCTTTGGCTGATTTGGCCGGCGTATAAGGGTTCTAGAGTGGTTGCCTCTTGAAGCCAACACCGTGCAGTCAGAAAAGGGATTCTTATGTTGCAGACTCGCGTTATCCCCCCAGCCGAAGGCGCTTACCAGTATCCGCTGCTGATCAAACGGCTGCTGATGTCCGGCGCTCGTTACGAGAAAACCCGCGAGATCATTTACCGCGACCAGTTGCGCTACAGCTATCCGACCCTGATCGAGCGGGTCGCGCGGCTGGCCAACGTGCTCACGGCGGCCGGGGTCAAGGCCGGCGATACCGTGGCGGTGATGGACTGGGATAGCCATCGGTATCTGGAATGCATGTTTGCCATCCCGATGATCGGCGCGGTGATTCACACCATCAACGTGCGCCTGTCACCGGAACAGATCCTCTACACCATGAACCACGCCGAGGACCGCTTCGTACTGGTCAACAGCGAATTCGTCGGGCTGTACCAGGCGATTGCCGGGCACCTGACCACGGTCGAGAAAACCCTGCTTCTGACAGACCTGCCGGAAAAAACCGCCGACTTGCCGAACCTGGTAGGCGAGTACGAGCAGTTGCTGGCGGCCGCGAGCACGCAGTACGACTTCCAGGATTTCGACGAAAACTCGGTCGCGACCACGTTCTACACCACCGGCACCACCGGCAACCCTAAAGGCGTGTACTTCACCCACCGGCAACTGGTGCTGCACACCATGGGCGTGTCGACCATCATGGGCGCCATCGACAGCGTGCGGCTGCTGGGCACCAACGACGTGTATATGCCGATCACGCCGATGTTCCACGTGCATGCCTGGGGCTTGCCGTATGTGGCGACCATGCTCGGGCTCAAGCAGGTTTATCCCGGCCGTTACGACCCGGAGTACCTGGTGGAGCTGTGGCGCAAGGAGAAGGTCACCTTTTCCCACTGCGTGCCGACCATCCTGCAGATGGTCCTCAATTCCAAGGCGGCGCAGAGCACCGATTTCGGCGGCTGGAAAATCGTCATCGGCGGCAGTGCGCTGAACCGTGCACTGTACGAAGCGGCCAAGGCCAAGGGCATTCAGCTGACCGCCGCTTATGGCATGTCGGAAACCGGGCCGTTGGTGTCCTGTGCCCACCTCAACGATGAGCTGATGGCCGGCACCGAAGACGAACGCACCACGTATCGCATCAAGGCCGGCGTGCCGGGGCCACTGGTGGAGGCGGCGATCGTCGACACCGACGGCAACTTCCTGCCCGCCGATGGCGAGACTCAGGGCGAACTGGTGCTGCGTGCGCCGTGGCTCACCGAGGGCTACTTCAACGAACCGCAAAAGGGCGCCGAGCTCTGGGCCGGGGGCTGGCTGCACACCGGCGACGTGGCGACGCTGGACAGCATGGGCGTGATCGACATTCGTGATCGCATCAAAGACGTGATCAAGACCGGCGGCGAGTGGATCTCGTCCCTGGACCTCGAAGATCTGATCAGCCGTCACGTGGCGGTACGCGAAGTAGCAGTGGTAGGCATCGCCGATCCACAGTGGGGCGAGCGCCCGTTTGCGCTGCTGGTGATCCGCGAAGGGCATGAGATCGGGGCTAAAGAGCTCAAGGAACACCTCAAGCCATTCGTAGAGTTGGGCCACCTGAGCAAGTGGGCGATCCCGAGCCAGATCGCCCTTGTTACTGAAATTCCCAAGACCAGTGTCGGCAAACTCGACAAGAAGCGCATCCGCCTAGACATCACTGAATGGCAGGCCAACAACAGCACCTTCCTCTCGACGCTTTAAGCGCCTTCTGGTGTGCCCGAAAGGGCACGCCAGCCCCACCAAGCAAGCGCTTGGCTTGTGGAATCCGAATTTTCAGCCATCCTTGGCATGCCGACATGTGTCGGACTGGCGAAAGGACTGTTCCAGAGTGGCCGGCAGCTGCAAATCACACTTTAGAGGGATCAAGCTCTACTACCTGCTGGCTATAGTCCGCTCAAGGATTTTTAAGAACGGAGCGCACGCACAAAACGGGGCGATGCAATTTGGAGTGACTTCGGGACGCCTTGGCTCCCCGTCATCCACAACGTTTTTAGAAGTGCTAACTGCCATAACAATAATGCACATGGAGTAGCGTCGATGACATCAGTAAACACGTTCTGGCGCCGGGCGAAATTGCCCCTGGCGGTCAGTCTCGCCTCTTCGCTCGCCGGGCCTGCATTCGGCGTCAGTTTCAACGTTGGTGAAATCGAAGGTCAGTTCGATTCTTCCCTCTCGATCGGTTCCAGCTGGTCTACCGAGAGTGCCAACAAGAACCTCATTGGCGTGAACAACGGTGGCAGCGGCCTGTCCCAGACCTCTGATGACGGTCACCTGAACTTCGAAAGCGGGAAAACCTTCTCGAAGATCTTCAAGGGCATCCATGACCTTGAATTGAAATATGGCGACACTGGCGTTTTCGTCCGTGGCAAATACTGGTACGACTTTGAACTGAAGGACGAAAGCCGTCCGTTCAAGGACATCAGCGACAACAACCGCAAGGAAGGCGCCAAGTCCTCCGGCGGGCAAATCCTCGACGCCTTCGTCTACCACAACTACTCCGTTGCCGATCAGCCGGGTTCCGTGCGTCTGGGCAAGCAGGTAGTGAGCTGGGGTGAAAGTACCTTCATCGGCGGCGGCATCAACTCGATCAACCCGATCGACGTGTCTGCGTTCCGTCGTCCGGGTGCCGAGATCAAGGAAGGCCTGATCCCGGTCAACATGTTCTATGTGTCCCAGAGCCTGACCGAAAACCTGTCGGCAGAAGCCTTCTACCAGTTGGAATGGGACCAGACCGTTGTCGATAACTGCGGCACGTTCTTCTCGCAGCCGGACATTGTTGCCGATGGTTGCGAAAACAACCTGCGCGTGCTGAACAAGCGTTCGCAGATTCCAGCCGTGGCGTTGGGTCCATTGGCCGCCAACGGCGTCAATGTCAACGAGGAAGGTGTGCTGGTCCAGCGTGGCGGCGATCGTGATGCTCGCGACAGCGGCCAGTGGGGCGCGTCCCTCAAGTACATGTTCGAGCCGCTGGACACCGAGTTCGGTGCCTACTTCATGAACTACCACAGCCGTGCGCCGATCTTCAGCGCCACGGGTGCGCCGCAGTCGGTCTATAACACCGCGGCTTCTCTGCCAGGACCGTTCGCCGCACTCGCGCCGCTGCTGGTGGCAGGTAATTCGAAATACTTCATCGAATACCCTGAAGACATTCGCCTCTACGGCCTGAGCTTCTCTACCACCCTGCCTACCGGTACGGCGTGGAGCGGTGAACTGAGCTACCGTCCGAACGCACCGGTGCAGCTCAACTCCACCGACATTCTGTTCGCCGGTGTACGACCTCTGGGCGGTGCCCTGGGTAACGCTTCGCTGCTCTCTGCCGGCCCGGGTCAAGACCTGCACGGCTATCGTCGTAAAGAAATCACCCAATTCCAGACCACCCTGACGCACTTCTTTGACCAGGTCATGGGCGCAAGCCGTCTGACCCTGGTGGGCGAAGTGGGCGTGACTCACGTCGGCGGCCTGGAAAGCACTTCCGACCTCCGTTATGGCCGCGATCCGGTCTACGGTCCGGGTGCATTGCCAGCCACTGGCGGGGCGAATACGTGTGTGGCCCTCAACACCAGCACCATCAACGGTGCCGGCCCAGGCACTCCAACCAACAACCGCAGCCGCAACTGCAACAGTGACGGCTTCACCACGTCGACTTCGTGGGGCTACCGTGGTCGCGCCATCTGGGAATACAACGACGTGTTCGCCGGCGTGAACCTCAAGCCGAACGTGGCTTGGTCCCACGACGTGGACGGTTACTCGCCAGGCCCTGGCGGCAACTTCGAAGAAGGTCGCAAAGCCGTGAGCCTGGGTGTCGATGCCGAATACCAGAACACCTACACCGCGAGCCTGGCCTACACCAACTTCTTTGATGGCAAGTACACCACCGTCGATGACCGCGACTTCGTTGCGCTCAGCTTCGGCGTGAACTTCTAAGCACTGTTTTTTCAGGACGAACACACATATGAAAATAACAAAGAGTCTGTTCCACGCTGGAGTTCTGGGGCTTTCGCTGCTGGCGACCAGCGTCATGGCGGCAGTGCCTGCTGCCGAAGCGGACAAACTGGGCAAGAGCCTGACGCCGATGGGCGCCGAGATGGCGGGCAACGCTGACGGTTCGATCCCGGCCTGGAAACCGATGGCGAAAAACGCCGGCACCGTCGACGGCAAAGGCTTCCTGTCTGACCCGTTCGCCAGTGAAAAACCGCTGTTCACCATCACTGCGCAGAACGTCGACCAATACAAAGACAAGCTCGCTCCGGGCCAGTACGCGATGTTCAAGCGCTACCCGGAAACCTTCAAGATGCCGGTTTACCCGTCCCATCGTGGCGCGACCGTGCCGGATGCCGTGTTCGCCTCCATCAAGAAAAACGCCACCAACACCAACCTCGTGTCTGGCGGCAACGGCCTGGAAAACTTCGAAACCGCCGTACCGTTCCCGATTCCAAAGACCGGCGTTGAAGTCATCTGGAACCACATCACCCGTTATCGCGGAGGCAGCGTGACCCGCCTGGTGACCCAGGCGACGCCGCAACCGAACGGCTCTTACAGCCTGGTGTACTTCCAGGATCAGTTCGTGTTCCGCGACAAGATGAAGGACTACGATCCGGCGAATCCGGGCAACATCCTGTTCTACTTCAAGCAGAAAGTGACCGCGCCGGCACGTCTGGCCGGTGGTGTGCTGCTGGTGCACGAAACCCTCGATCAGGTTAAAGAGCCACGTTCGGCGTGGGTCTACAACGCCGGTCAACGTCGAGTGCGTCGTGCGCCACAAGTGTCCTATGACGGGCCGGGTACTGCGGCTGACGGCCTGCGGACCTCCGACAACCTGGACATGTACAACGGTGCGCCGGATCGCTACGACTGGAAACTCGAAGGCAAGAAAGAGATGTACATTGCCTCCGACAGCTACAAGCTCGATTCGCCGCAACTGAAGTACGACGACATCATCAAGGCCGGTCACATCAACCAGGACCTGGCTCGCTACGAGCTGCGCCGGGTCTGGCATGTGGTGGCTACCTTGAAGGAAGGTCAGCGTCACATCTACGCCAAGCGTGACTTCTACATCGACGAAGACACCTGGCAAGCCGCGGTGATCGACCACTACGACGGTCGTAATCAACTGTGGCGTGTGGCGGAAGCTCACTCCCAGAACTACTACAACGTGCAAGTGCCGTGGTACACCCTGGAAACCCTGTACGACCTGCAATCGGGCCGTTACCTGGCACTGGGCATGAAGAACGAAGAGAAGTCGGCGTATGACTTCGGCTTCACCGCGACCACCAGCGATTTCACCCCCGCTGCGCTGCGTCAGGACGGGGTTCGTTAACCTGCACTGAACAGAGGCCGCATCCTCGAAAAACGCCCCGACTGGTTCGGGGCGTTTTTTTTTGCCCGGATTTCTCACTGTGAATCTTCAGTGTCGATGACGGCCTATCGCGGGCAAGCTCACTCCCACAGGTAGCGCGCTGTTCCATGAGCGCGCGGTCAACTGTGGGAGCGAGCCTGCTCGCGATGGAGACGCGATACGGTCTGTCAGGAAAACGCCATCTCAAGCCCCGCAACTTCTGCTTGTATTCTTTTTGTAGCCATTTGTAGCAATAACCTTCATTCCCTCTTCGTTTACCGATAGTCTGCGGACATCTGCAACGCCGCCACCCGCAATTCAAACAAGAGCCGGCCATGACTGATCTGTCCCCACTCCCGGGCCCTGCAAGCGTTGCCGTCGCGGCACTGGACGGGCGCTTTTTTCGGCCCCCGTTGCCCGACGGCCATGTGCTGCGGCCTCGCCTGTGCGAGCGCCTGAGTGCTGGCCTCGGTGGCAGGCTGTTGCTGGTCAGTGCACCCGCCGGGTTCGGCAAGAGCTCACTGGCGGTGGAGTTCTGTCAGGGGCTGCCGGCCCATTGGCACAGTCTGTGGTTGGGGTTGAGTCCTCGAGACAGCGATCCGGGGCGTTTCCTCGAGCGGTTGCTCGAAGGTCTTCAGGATTACTTTCCGAAGCTCGGCAGCCAGGCCCTGGGTCTGTTGAAAATGCGCCAGCGCCATCAGCCCTTCGCCTTCGAAGAATGGCTGGACGGGTTGCTCGATGAACTGGCCATCCACCTTTCGCCAATGACACCATTGCTGCTGGTGCTGGATGACTATCACCTGGCACAGGGGCCTGTGCTGGATCGTTGTTTGCAGTTTTTCCTCAATCATTTGCCCGATGGCTTGCTGGTCATGGTGACCAGCCGACAGCGTCCGGACTGGCATCTGGCGCGTTTGCGCTTGTCGCGGCAATTGCTTGAGTTGCATGAGCAGGACCTACGACTGACCCACGATGAAGCCCTCACGTTGCTCGATCGACACAGCAGTTCATTGCGTGGCGAGGCACTGGAAAACCTGATCCAGCGCAGTGAAGGCTGGGTCGCCGGCCTGCGTTTCTGGTTGCTGGCGGCGTCCGAAGCCGGTACCGACGGAGCATTGCCGCAGTCGTTGCACGGCGGAGAAGGGCTGATTCGCGATTACCTGCTCGAAGAAGTCATCGATTGCCTGCCCGCCGAAGTGCAGTCGTTCCTGTACGACACCGCGCCTCAGGAACGTTTTTGCAGCGAGCTCTGCGACGCGGTCCGCGAGGCCCATGACAGTGCCGAAATCCTGCGTTTCCTTCAGGCGCACCAAGTGTTTCTGGTGCCGCTGGACGAACATGGGCACTGGTATCGCTATCACCATTTGTTTTCCGACCTGCTGCGTACCCGGCCCGCCGCCCAGTCAATCGTGCCGGCCGCCAGCCTGCATCTGCGCGCCTGTCGCTGGTTCAATGCGCAGGGGT
The DNA here is from genome assembly GCF_007993905.1 of Pseudomonas sp. SJZ077. Lineage (NCBI taxonomy): Bacteria > Pseudomonadati > Pseudomonadota > Gammaproteobacteria > Pseudomonadales > Pseudomonadaceae > Pseudomonas > Pseudomonas sp. SJZ077. The sequence continues at coordinate 20,285 of NZ_VIUJ01000022.1, read as the reverse complement.
TGCTCGACGAAGCGGTGGAGCAGGCACTGCGCGCCGGACACCTGGACGTTGCAGCGAACCTGGTGCAAAACCTCTCTGAAGAACAACTGCTCGCCGAACAGAATGTCGGCATGTTGCTGCGCTGGAAAATGGACTTGCCCGACAGCCTGCTGATCAGCACACCGCGCCTGATTGTGCTCTACAGCTGGGCGTTGGGACTGGCCTGTCAGCTGGACGCTGCCGAGGAGCTGGCGGCGCACTTGAGTCGTTTCCTGCCAGCCCCGTCGGCCACTGCGCAGAAGTCCATGCTAGCGCAATGGCTGGCCCTGAGTGGCATCATCGCCCGGGGGCGAGGCAATCGCGCGCTCACGCAACTTTACTGCACCGAAGCGCTGGATAGTCTGCCGGCCAAGCGCTACGGGCAACGGCTGATGTGTCTTTCGACGCTGTCCAACCTGGCGATCGCCGACGGCGACCTGTGGCGTGCACGCAGCTTGAACCGCGAATCGCTGGAATTGGCGCAACGGGTCGGCAACCCACTGTTCGAAGCGCTGGCCCATTACGACCGCGCACGTGTTCTGCAAGCGCGCGGAGAAATTCTGCGCTCGTTGCAGGAGGTCCGTCAGGGGCTGCAACGCCTGCAAGGGTTATCCCCGCAACGGCTTTACGCCGTGCGTGCACGCCTGACCTTGTACGAGGGCTTTTTGCTGGCCGTGCGCTTGCAGCCGCAAGCCGCGCGGGTGCGTCTACAAGCCGGTTTGAATGAAGCCCGAGCCTGTCGCGATATCAGCGTGTTGATCGGCCACTGCGTGATCGCCCGGCTCGAGGGCAGCAGCGGCGAGTTCGCCAAAGCCTTCGCCGAACTCGCCGAAGCCGAACGCCTGATGCACATCTGGGACGTGCCGCCGATCTACTACCTGGCGATGATCACCCTGGTCAAATGCGAGCTCTGGCTGGCCCAGGGCCGTACCGATCTGGCCGAAGCCTGGCTGGCGCGATTGGGACAGACCTACAACGGCGAGCACGCGGCAGCGCCGCCGGAATTCCATCCACAGCTGCCGCTGCATATCGAATTGCAGCAAGCCTTGCTGGAGGTGATCCAGGGGCAGCCGATGCTGGCCGAGGGGCGTTTGAACGCGCTGCTTGAGCATGGGCAGAAATCGGGACGGCAAATGCTCAGCGTGATGGCGCTGACTCAGAAAATCACCCTGTTGCTTTCGGCCGGGCGTGAGCCCGAGGCGCGCAAGGCGTTTGCCCAGGCACTGGAAGCGGCAGCTGGTGGCGTCCTGCAACCGTTCGACCGATTGCTGGCCGAACACCCGGACTGGCTGCGCGGGCAACTGCAACTATGCGCTCCTACAGTCGTTTCGCAGGAACTGACCGAAAAACTACCAGCCATGGCCGCTCGCCCCACACTGGAAGTATCCCCCGCAACAGAACAGCTCAGCGCGCGTGAACTGGCCGTCCTGCGCCTGATCGCCCAAGGGTGCTCGAACCAGGAAATCAGCGATCAGCTGTTCATCTCGCTGCACACGGTCAAGACCCACGCCAGTCACATCAATAGCAAACTCGGGGTTGAGCGGCGCACGCAGGCGGTGGCGCGGGCTAAAGAGTTAAGGGTGCTGGAGTAGCGCATTTTCAAGATCTACCGGGTCCGCTAAATGACGGAATACGGTTTTGTGCCAAAATTGCCCATCCCTGTTTTCCGAGCATGCCCCGATGTCCCAGCAGCCCACCCTGATCCGCGAAACCTTCCCCGTCGGCCCATTGCAGTGCAACTGCACGATCATCGGCGACCCGATCACCAAAAAAGCCATCGTGGTCGACCCAGGCGGCAACCACGAACTGATCCTCGCGCGCCTCGATGCCTTGGGCCTGAAGGTGGTGAGCATCATCCACACCCATGCGCACCTGGATCACTTTCTGGCCTCCGGTCAGCTCAAGGAGAAAACCGGCGCGACCCTGCACCTGCACAAAGAAGATCAGTTCCTTTGGGACAATCTGGAGATGCAGTGCCAGATGTTCGGTGTGCCTTACACGCCGGTGCCGTCGCCGGATCGCTGGTTGGCCGACGATGAAGAGCTGGCTTGCGGTTGCGGCGTGGCGTTGCACACGCCGGGTCATACCCCGGGTTCCATGAGCTTTTGGTTTTCCGAGGCCAAGCTGCTGATTGCCGGTGACACGTTGTTTCGTCGCGGGGTAGGGCGTACGGATTTGTGGGGTGGCGATCAAGCGACCATCGTGCGGTCAATCAAGCAGCGACTCTATACGCTCGACGAAGAAGCAACGGTCGTGACCGGGCATGGTCCGGACACGCGCTTGGGCGATGAAATGCGCGAGAACCCGTTTGTGCGGGCTTGAAGGCAATCGACGGAATTTTCGTCGGCCAAAATGATCCAACACCCGCAAAGGTCCAATGCCTTTGTCCGTTGCACCCCAGAATGCAAAAAGTAGGAGCTCTTCATGTTCACCAAGCAGCGTTTGATTATCGTCGCTACGGCTGTGGCCTTGCTGTCTGGCTGCGCCTCGCCTAACCCTTATGACAACCAGGGCCAGGCTGACAGTGGCTCCACGGGCATGAGCAAAACCGCTAAATACGGTGGCCTCGGCGCTCTGGCTGGCGCCTTGGCTGGCGCCGCCATCGGTCATGATAACCGTGGCAAGGGCGCGCTGATTGGCGCTGCCGTGGTGGGTGCTTCCGCTGCCGGTTACGGTTACTACGCTGACCAGCAAGAGAAAAAGCTGCGGGCCAGCATGGCCAACACCGGTGTCGAGGTGCAGCGTCAGGGTGACCAGATCAAACTGATCATGCCGGGCAACATCACGTTTGCCACCGATTCGGCAAATATCGCCTCCAGCTTCTATCAGCCGCTGAACAATCTGGCCGGCTCGCTGAAGGAGTTCAGCCAGAACCAGATCGAAATCGTCGGCTACACCGACAGCACCGGCAGCCGCCAGCACAACATGGACCTGTCGCAACGTCGTGCGCAGAGCGTGGCGACCTATCTGACCTCGCAAGGTGTCAGCGGCGCCAACCTGTCGGCTCGCGGTGCCGGGCCGGATAACCCGATTGCCAGCAACGGCGACGTCAATGGCCGGGCGCAGAACCGCCGCGTTGAAGTCAACCTGAAGGCGATTCCGGGTCAGCAGTACGGTGGTCAGCAACAGCCGGGTACGGTTCAGCAATACCCGTAACATCTGCGCAATAAAAAACTGTGGGAGCGAGCCTGCTCGCGAAGGCGGCGTGTCAGACAACAATCAGGTTGGGCTGACACGCCGCCTTTCGCGAGCAGGCTCGCTCCCACATTTGGTTTTGGCCTGTCGCGACTTTCCTAGTTGGCTTCTTTTACCGCGCTGAGAAACGCGCAAGTACGTTCCTGTTGCGGGTGCTCGAAGATCTGCTGCGGCGTGCCTTGTTCATGGATCTGGCCCTTGTAGAAGAAGCACACGCGATCAGCGAACTCCCGGGCAAACCCCATCTGGTGTGTGACCATCAGCATGGTCAGGTTGTGCTCGGCACCGAGTTTGCGGATCACGTTGAGCACTTCGCCGCACAATTCCGGGTCGAGCGCCGAGGTGACTTCGTCAAACAGCATGACCTTGGGCCGCATCGCCAATGCCCGGGCAATCGCGACCCGTTGTTGCTGCCCGCCCGACAGCTGCGAAGGGTAGTGCCCCAGTTTGCTGCCCAGCCCGACCAGTTCCAGCAAATCTGCCGCCCGTTCCCGCGCTTCGGCCGGTTTCATGCCGAGCACCTGCACCGGCGCTTCGATGACGTTTTGCAGCGCCGTCATGTGCGGGAACAGGTTGAAGCTCTGGAACACCATGCCGATCTTGCCGCGAACGCGACGGATATGCCGATCATTGGCCGGTACCAGCACGCCATTGCGGTTAGGCATGTGGGTCAGCAGGTCATCCTCGATGCGGATCAGTCCGTCATCGATGCCCTCAAGCGTCATCAACACCCGCAGCAGCGTGGATTTGCCGGAGCCACTGGGGCCGATGATCGCGACTTTCTCCCCTGGCGTAACGTCCAGGTTCAGGTGGTCGAGTACGGTGAAATTGCCGTAACTCTTGGTGACGTCCTGGAAGCTGACAATCGGCTTGACCGGATTGGGTTCATGCATGGCCGTGGCCTCCTGCGGATGCAGCGGTGACGGATGGCTGCGCCGGGAAAGGTCGGTAGGTGTCGAGAGTGGAGAAGTCATTAGCGTAGCTCCAGGCGCACTTCAAGGCGCCGTACCAGATAAGCCAAGGCGATGCTCAGGGCGAGGAAAAACAGACCGACCATGGTGATCGGCTCCAGGTAGCGGAAGTTCTCGGAACCGATGTTTTTGGCCTGTTGCATGATTTCCACCACGGTAATCGCCGACAGCACCGGTGTGTCCTTGAGCATCGCCACCAGGTAGTTGCCCAATGGCGGCAGGATCGGCCGCAGGGCCTGGGGCAAGATGATGTTGCGGTAGGCGTTGTAGGGCGCGATGTTCAGCGCCGTGACCGCTTCCCATTGCGCTCGCGGCACGGCGTCGAGGCCACCGCGATACACCTCGGCGATGTAGCAGGCGTAATGCAGGCCGATGCCGAGAATCCCGACTTGCATGGCCGTCATGCTGACGCCGTAATTGGGCAGCACGTAGTAGAGGAAATACACCTGGATCAGCAGCGGCGTGCTGCGGATGAACTCGATCACCCCGGTCGCCGGCCACGACAACCAGACTCTGCGGCTGCGTCGGCCAATCGCCAGGAACAGCCCCAGGACAATGGCGATCAGGAAACCGATCAGGGTAATCCCCACGGTGTTGAGCGAAGCGCGCAGCAAATCGGGGAGGATTTGCCAGGCGTAGGTCCAGTCGAACAGTGTCATGACAGACCTCCACGCATCCGCCCGCGAGCCAGACGCCGCTCTATCTGGCGCATGCCGATATTGATGGCTTGCGCCAGGACGAAGTAGATCACCAGCGCCAGGCTGAAGATTTCCAGGGTCTGGAAGGTTGCCTGATCGAGTTGCCGGGCACGAAAGCTCAGGTCCGACAACGTGATCAGCGACACCAGCGAGGTGTTTTTCAGCAATTCGATCAGCAGGTTGGTGCCGGGTGGGATGGCCGCAAGTAAGGCCTGCGGCAGGATGATCCGCCGAAAGCGTTTGTAGCCGCTGAAGTTCAGCGCCGTGGACGCTTCGTACTGACCTTTGGCGACCGAACTGATCGCGCCGCGCATCACCTCGGCGCCGTAAGCGCCGATGTGCAGGCCGAGGCCGACAATGGCCACGCTGTAGGGGCTCAGCTCAATATTGAACGGCGGCAACGGCAGCACAAAAAACAGCCAGAACAATTGCACCAGCAACGACGTGCCGCGGAACACTTCAATGTAAGCAATCGAAAACCAGCGCAGTGCCCGCCATGGCGACATGCGCCCGAGTGCCGCCAGAATGGCGGCGGCAATCGCCAGCAGCGAGCCGAAGAATGTCACCTGGAGGGTTACCCAGGCGCCTTGTATCAACAGCGGAAGTAATTCACCCATGATTCAACCTGGCCATCCGGAGTAAGCAGGGGAAATAGGCATCGCGCCGTGGCGCCATGCCTGTTTCGACTATTGAGCGCAGAGCTCGGCAGCCGTTTTGCTTGTCACGTTGGATTTGTCGAAGCCGAAAGGGGCGACCGCCTTGAGGTGCTCTTCGGAGCCCAGCCACTTTTTCATCTCGGCGTTGACCGCATCACGCAGGTCCTTGTCTTCCGGGCGGAAAGCGAGGGCGCCGTAGCCGATGTGCGACGGATCGTCCTTGAACTCAGTGACGGCTTCGACTTTCTCGCCGCCCTTGGCGGCCAGGCCTTTCATGGTCAGTTGCGTGCCCACTGCCGCGTCGGCACGGCCGGCGCGCACGGCTTGCAGCTGCGCGGTGGTGTCCGGCACCTGAAGGATTTGCGCATCCTTCACGCCGGAGTCGCGCGCATAGGCCAGGTTCACCGTGCCGGCCATGATCGCCAGCTTCACATCAGGGTTCTTGGCGATGTCTTCATAGCTGTGCAGGTTCTTCGGGTTGCCTTTGGCCGTGAGCAGGGCATCCGGCAGCTGGTACTGCGGATCAGTAAACAGCACCTGCTTGCAACGAGCCGGGGTGATGTACATGCCGGCGGCAATCACGTCGAATCGCCCCGCGCGCAGTCCCGGGATCAAGGAGCCCCATTCGGTCAACACGCCGTCGACTTTCTTGATGCCCATCTTCTCGAAGATCGCTTTGGCGATTTCCGGCGATTCGCCGGTAACCTTGCCGTCGGTTTCGGTATAGGCGAAAGGGGTTTCGTTGGCGTAACCGATGCGAATGCTGCTGTTCTGTTTGACGGTTTCCAGCGTATTGGCGGCGTGGGCGCTGGCGGCCAGGCCGAACAAGGCACACGCCACGAACAGACGACGCAAAACATGGGGGGTGCGGGTGGGGAAATTGCTCATCGATAAAATCTCCTGTTTCTTGTGGACCCGTCTGTGACGGCTCTGTGGTAGGAGGCAGTGTGACAAGAGCAAAGCGTATAAGGACTGATCCATGGCGCGGGACGCAGTTCCGATACAGGTCGATTGGTTTTGTTGTAGGGGCTTGAAACGTGCCCGGGCATCGACCTTGGTCCGAGCATACAAAAGCCTCAGGCATCGTGGCATTGCACTAGGACAATTGCTTTGCATGTATTCTCGCGGGATGCTGTGCGCACTGGTACCTACGCGGGTTTTAGCGCCGATGGATAAGTGGAAAGCAGCATTGGACGTCGCCCGCAGCGGTGAGTCCAAATACAAGATCCTGGTGCAGGCCATCGCCGACGACATCGAGCAAGGCGTGTTGGCCAACGATCAGCGCCTGCCGCCGCAACGGCACGTCGCCGATGCGATGGGCATCAGCGTGCAGACGGTCACCAACGCCTATAAGGAGCTGGAGCGCCAGGGCCTGGTGCGTTGCGAAGTCGGGCGCGGCAGCTTTGTGTCGCGACGCATGAGCGATCGGGTCGCCACCTATATTCTCGACAGCCCCGAGCGGGCCCTGGTGGATTTTTCCATCACCCGGATCATGCACACCCGTGAGCATGACCAGTTCTGGCGCGAGACCTGCCGCGAACTCAGCACCGAAGAGGATCAGCCGTGGATTCATGCATTTCGTCCGATTGCCGGGTTCGAATCGCACCGGGAAGCGGCCATGCACTGGATCGGGCGACAAGGGTTACGGGTCGAGCGTGACGACATCCTGATCACCAACGGCGCGGCCCACGGCATCTTTCTCGCGCTGGCTTCCTTGGCCGGCCCGGACGATGTGGTGCTGTGCGAGGGCGTCACCGACCACGGTGTGATCGGCAATTCCCAGGTGCTGGGGTTTACCCTCAAAGGCCTGGAGATGGACCGTTACGGCATTGACCCCGAGCATTTTGAAGACATGTGCAGTAACGAGCGCATCACCGCGCTGGTCTGTACACCGAACCTGAACAATCCCACCACCAGCCTGATGCCGGATAGCCGCCGGCGTGAAATCGCCGAGATCGCCCGGCGCTTCGGGGTGCACATCATTGAAGACGATGTGTACGGCCCGTTGCTCGATGAGCGACGCGCGCCGCCGATCAGTCATTACCTGCCGGAGCTGTCGTTCTATTGCACCAGCATGACCAAGTCGGTGCTCACCGGTTTGCGCATCGGTTATCTGGTCGTGCCCAAGCGGCTGGCGCTGCGCACCGAGAGTATCTTGCGGGTCAACAGCTGGATGGCCACGCCCATGGTGTCCGAGATCGCGGCGCGCTGGATTCGTGATGGTCGCGCCGACACCCTGGTGGGCCTGCAGCGCAAACTCCTGGCGGGCCGCCAGGCGCTGGTCACTGAGTATCTGGACGAATACCTGATCGCCCAGCACCCCTATGCCTTGAACGCCTGGATCGGAATTCCGCCCCATTGGGAAATCGACAGCCTGGTCCGGGCATTGCGCCACAAACACATTGCCGTCACTTCACCTGACCCGTTCACCGTGCGCGGCACGCCTCGGCCGCGAGCGGTGCGGGTCTGTGTGGGCGCCGAATGCAGTGATGAAGAAATGCGTGTTGCGCTGATCGGCATGCGCGAGATCTTCGGCCAGTACCCGCAGATCCATGACTTTTGAGCGAGAAAAAGTTCGCGAAAAGTTTGTCGGCTAAATTGCCCTAGTACATTCATCGCGACAATCCAGCCCTCTTAGACTGCGCCCAACACCTCGGTTGGGATGCGGTCATGTCAGCACTGCAATTGAACGATATTTACCTCGCTCGCCAGCGGATCGAATCGTTGGTTCGGCGCACGCCCATGGAGTATTCACCCAGCCTCTCGCAGCGCTTGGGTGTGGCGGTGTTTCTCAAGCTCGAATCCCTGCAACTGACCGGCAGCTTCAAGTTGCGTGGCGCCAGCAATGCCGTGGCGCAGCTTGATGTCGAGCAAAAGGCCCGTGGCGTGGTGGCCGCCTCGACCGGCAATCACGGTCGGGCGCTGGCGTATGCCGCGTCCCGGCAAGGTGTGAGGGCGACCATTTGCCTGTCGCGCCTGGTGCCGGCGAACAAGGTGCAGGCCATTCGGGATCTGGGGGCCGAGGTGTGCATCGTCGGTCACTCTCAGGACGATGCCCAGCGCGAAGCCGAACGGATTGCCAGCGAGCAGGGCGCGACATTGCTGCCGCCCTTCGACCACCCGGCGATCATCGCGGGGCAAGGCACCCTCGGGCTGGAAATCCTCGAGCAGCAGCCAGAGGTGGCGCAAGTGCTGGTGCCGTTATCCGGCGGCGGTCTGTTTGCCGGCGTGGCACTGGCGATCAAAAGCGCCAATCCACACATCGTCACTCACGGCATCAGCATGCAGCGTGGCGCGGCGATGCACGCCAGCCTTGAAGCCGGGCATCCGGTCGAAGTCGAGGAGTTGCCGACCCTGGCCGATTCGCTCGGCGGCGGCATCGGTCTGGACAATCGTTACACCTTCAACATGACCCGCAACCTGTGCGACCACCTGCATTTGCTCAGCGAAGCCTCTATCGCCAATGCCATCCGCCATGCCTACCGCGAAGAGCGTCTGGTGCTCGAAGGCGCGGCGGCGGTCGGTATTGCCGCGTTGCTCGACGGATTGATTGAGCCGCGTGGGCCGATCGTGGTGGTGGTCAGCGGCCGTAACGTCGATGTCGATCAGCATTTACGCGTGCTCGCCGGAGCCGATGCGTGAACCCCACAACAATAACCATCCGATTGGAGCGCTGCGTTGATGAGTGACATTACTTTATTGAGCGAAGCGGATTTGCGCGCCTGTGTGGCGCTGGATTTGCCGAGTATCGAAGCCATCGAGCAAGCCTTTGTGCTGCTGGCCACGGCCGCCGTGGCAATGCCGCCGATCCTGCGTCTGGACATCCCGGAGCACAACGGCGAAGTGGACGTGAAGACCGCGTATCTGCCGGGTCTGGAGCGTTTTGCGATCAAGGTCAGCCCGGGCTTTTTCGATAACCCGGCACTCGGCCTGCCGAGCCTCAACGGCATGATGATGCTGTTGTCGGCGCGCACCGGTTTGCTGGAGGCCTTGTTGCTGGATAACGGTTACCTGACGGCCGTGCGCACTGCGGCGGCGGGTGCGGTGGCGGCGCGGGCACTGTCGCGGCCCGACAGTCGCAACGTTGCGCTGATCGGGGCCGGCGAGCAGGCCGCGCTGCAGTTGCAGGCCTTGCGCCTGGTGCGTCCGATTGAATCGGTGCGGGTCTGGGCGCGTGACAGCGCCAAGGCAAACAGCTTCAGCGCAGAACTGGCGCGCAGCAGCGGTCTGGCGGTGACGCCTTGCGCGAGTATCGAAGAGGCCATGGCCGACGCGGACATTGCGATCACTTGCACGCCCAGTCGTGAACCCTTGATTGAAGCGCGCCATTTGCATCCCGGCCTGCACATCACTGCCATGGGCTCCGACGCCGAACACAAAAACGAAATTTCGCCCCAGGCGTTGGCGCAGGCCGACCTCTACGTGGCTGATCGCTTGAGCCAGACCCGCCTCCTCGGTGAATTGCATCACGCCTTGGCGGCCGGCGTCATGGCCGAGGAATCGCGCCTGGTCGAGTTGGGTCAGGTGCTGGCCGGGCAACGTCCCGGCCGCACCGATGCGGCACAGATCACCGTGTGTGACCTCACCGGTACCGGTGCTCAAGACACCGCCATCGCCAATCTGGCCTTCGAGCGTGCGCGCTCGGCCGGCAAGGGTTTCCAGTTCGGCAGCTAAGCCGTTTTTTCATCCGTGCGTCATTTATCAGAGGGCATGTGCATGTCTCAGATAGTCGTCAATCTCCCGTTCGAACGGGAGGAATACGCCCAGCGTCTGGCCAGGGTTCGAGCGGCCATGCAGGTTCAGGGCATCGAGTTGCTGCTGGTCACTGATCCATCGAACATGGCCTGGCTGACCGGCTATGACGGTTGGTCGTTTTACGTCCATCAATGTGTGTTGCTGGCGCTCGACGGCGAGCCGGTCTGGTTCGGGCGCGGGCAAGATGCCAACGGCGCCAAGCGCACCGTGTTCATGCAGCATGAAAACATCATCGGGTACCCGGACATTTATGTGCAGTCCCGGGAACGCCATCCAATGGATTACCTGTCGCGCGAAGTCATCAGCGCTCGCGGCTGGGACGCGCTGACCATTGGCGTGGAAATGGACAACTATTACTTCAGCGCCGCCGCCTATCTGTCGCTGAAGAAACACCTGCCAAAGGCCACGCTGATCGACGCGGTCGGGCTGGTGAACTGGCAGCGGGCGATCAAGTCGCCCCAGGAAATCGCCTACATGCGCATCGCCGCGCGCATCGTTGAAAACATGCACGCGCGGATCCTTGAACGCATTGAGCCGGGCATGCGCAAAAACGAACTGGTGGCCGAGATCTACAGCAGCGGCATTCTCGGCGCCGACGGTCATGGCGGTGATTACCCGGCCATCGTGCCGCTGTTGCCGACCGGCGCCGATGCCAGCGCGCCGCACCTGACCTGGGACGACACGCCATTCGAAAAGGGCGCCGGCACGTTCTTCGAAATTGCCGGTTGCTACAAGCGATATCACTGCCCGTTGTCGCGCACCATTTACCTGGGCAAACCGCCGCAGCATTTCCTCGACGGCGAAAAAGCCGTGGTCGAAGGCATCGCCGCCGGGCTCGAAGCGGCCAAGCCAGGGAACACCACGGGTGACATTGCCGTCGCGTTTTTCAAAGTGCTGGAGAAGTTCGGCATCCACAAGGACAGCCGTTGCGGTTATCCGATCGGGATCAGTTATCCGCCGGATTGGGGCGAGCGCACCATGAGCTTGCGTCCCGGCGACACCAGCGTGTTGCAACCGGGCATGACCTTCCACTTCATGCCGGGCCTGTGGATGGACGATTGGGGGCTGGAAATCACCGAGAGCATTTTGATCACCGAGACCGGTGTCGAAACGTTATGCAACGTGCCACGCCAACTGTTCGTGAAGGATTGAGCCATGAGCGAATTGCCTGATAACCCGATCAGCGCCACGGTGGATTTCGCCCGCGAAGGCGTGCAGCACGGGTTTCTCAAACTTCCGTATTCGCGGGACGACTCGGCCTGGGGCGCGGTGATGATTCCGCTGACGGTGATTCAGCGTGGTCAGGGACCGACGGCGCTGCTGACCGGCGGTAACCACGGCGACGAATACGAAGGCCCGGTTGCGCTGAGCAAACTGGCGCAGGGGTTGACGGCTGGTGAAGTGAGCGGGCGGGTGATCATCGTCCCGTTCATGAATACCCCGGCGTTCCACGCCGGACGGCGCACGTCGCCCATCGACAAGGGCAACCTGAATCGCAGTTTTCCCGGCAAGCCGGACGGCACGGTGACCGAGAAAATCGCCGATTACTTCAACCGGACCTTGTTGCCTTTGGCCGATATCGTGCTGGACATTCATTCTGGCGGCCGCACCCTGGATTTCCTGCCGTTCGCCGCGAGTCATGTGCTGCCCGATAAACACCAGCAAGCCCGATGCGAAGCCGGCATGCGCGCGTTCAATGCCCCCTACAGCATGCGCATGCTGGAGCTGGATGCGGGGGCGATGTACGACACAGCCGCCGAGCGACAGGGCAAAGTTTTCGTCACCACCGAACTGGGTGGCGGTGGTTCGTCCAGCGCACGCAGTGTGGCGATCGCCGAGCGCGGGGTGCGCAATCTGCTGGTGCATGCCGGGATTCTCGAAGGCGAGGTCCAGACCGCTGCGTCGATCATGCTCGACATGCCGGATGCTGATTGCTTCATTGCCAGCGAACATGACGGCTTGCTGGAAATGTGTCGCGATCTGGGTGACAACGTGAGCAAGGGCGAGGTGATTGCCCGGGTTTATGACGCCACCCGCAGCGGTGTTGCTCCGGTGGAATATCGTGCGGCCCGCAGCGGTTTACTGGCGGCGCGGCATTTCCCCGGGTTGGTGCAGTGCGGTGACACCGTGGCAGTCATCGCCGAAGTATTGGCGTAACACAATCCTTGTGGGAGCGGTCACGTCAGCTCCCACAAGGTCCCAATGGCACAGGAGTTCCTCGGCCCATGCACAAGCTTGATCGCTACGACCTGAAAATCCTGCGAATCCTTGCCGAAGACGGGCGGATCACCAAGTCGAGCCTGGCCGACGCGATCAATCTATCGGTGACCCCGGCCTGGGAGCGCGTGCGCAAACTGGAAGCGCTTGGGTTGATCAAGGGCTACCGGGCGCAGATTGACTGGAATGCGGTATTCAAAAGTCAGCAGGTCCTGGTCGAAATCACCCTGGCCCGACACACCGCACAGGATATGCGCCGGTTCGAGCAACGCATGTGCGAGGCGGCTGAAGTGGCGTTCTGTTACGCCACCGGTGGCGGGGTGGATTACATGGCGATGATCCAGGCGCCGGACATCGATCACTACCAGCGGTTTATCGACCAGCTGCTGCTCGACGATCTGGGCATCGAGCGTTACTTCACCTACATCGTGACCAAGACCATCAAGACCGCCGGCGCCTTGCCAGCGGAGCTGGCACAAGAGCCCTGAACACGACAGATCCGTGTGGGAGAGGGCTTGCTCACGTTGACTGACACGCCGCTTTCGCGAGCTGGCTCGCTCCCACATGACTGCTTGTCTGACTGAAAGAACAGTGTTCGTTAAGGGTCACCGCAAAATCTTCGGTTTTGCGCTGTTCAATCAGAAAAAACCGCCTGCCAAGCCCCGCCAAACACCCAATAACCCGAGCCGAGCTGCCCTAGCATGGTTCCACGCACACGGTTTGGAGTAACCGCCATGACATACAAACATCCGCTGCTGTTCAAGGCACTGTGTTACGTCGATGGGCATTGGGTCCACAGCGACAGTGGTCACAGTGTCGCCGTGCATAACCCTGCCGACCTGAAATTGATCGGCCACGTGCCGATGCTCGATCAGCCGCAGATTGTCGCGGCTGTCGATGCCGCGCACCGGGCTTTTGCCGGCTGGCGCGAACAAAGCCTCGATGCGCGTGGGACGATTTTGCGGCGCTGGGCGGCGTTGATCCTTGAGCATCAGGAAGACCTGGCACGCATCCTCAGTCAGGAACAAGGCAAGCCGCTGGCCGAGTCTCGTGGGGAAATCGCTTACGCCGCGAGTTTCATTCCCTGGTTCGCCGAGGAAGCACGGCGTCTTTATGGGCAAAACATTCCCAGCCACATTCCTGGTGCACATCTGGGCACTCTCAAGGAGCCGGTCGGCGTCTGTGCACTGCTGACACCGTGGAATTTCCCGTCGGCCATGATCACCCGCAAAGCGGCCGCCGCCCTGGCCGCTGGCTGCACCGTAGTGATCAAACCGGCCCATGAAACGCCTTTTTCAGCATTGGCGCTGGCGCAACTGGCGGAGGAGGCGGGCTTCCCGGCGGGCGTGTTCAACGTGGTGCTGGGCGAGCCGCAGATGACCATGCAAACCCTGGTGCAGGACAGCCGCGTGCGTTCGGTCAGCTTCACCGGCTCGACCCGCGTCGGCAAGTTGGTGTTGCAAGCGGCAGCGCAGGACGTGAAGAAAGTCTCGCTGGAACTGGGCGGCAATGCGCCGTTCATCGTCTGCGCCGATGCCGATCTGGCGCTGGCGGTGAAAGTCGCCGTAGAAGCCAAATTCCAGACCTCGGGTCAGGATTGCTGCGCGGCCAACCGGATCATGGTGCAGCGCTCGATTTACCCGGAATTCCTCCAGCGCTTTGCCGCTGCGGTTCGCGAGCTGCGGGTCGGTCCGGCCCTGGTGGGCGATCAAGAACAACCTGTCGACATCGGCCCGTTGATGCACCGGGCCGCTTTCGAGGTGACGGCCGAGCGTGTGGCTGACGCCCTTCAACTCGGTGCGCAACGCTTGGTCGGCGGCGAGGCTCACGCCTTGGGGGGATTGTTCTACCAGCCGACGGTGCTCGCGGATGTCACCCCGCAGATGCGCATCTACCGAGAAGAGAATTTCGCGCCGATTGCGGGGGTGATGCCTTTTGACACCCTTGAGCACGCCATCGAAATGGCCAACGACACCGAATACGGTTTGGCCGCCTACATTTGTTCCAATCGCCTGGACCTGATCTACCCGCTGATTCGCCGACTCGACCACGCCATGGTCGCGGTCAACGGCGTCAAGTTCACCGGCCATCCAATTCCGTTCGGTGGCATGAAAGCCTCGGGGCTGGGCCGCGAAGGCGGCACCGAGGGCTTCGAAGCCTTTGTCGAAACCAAATACTTTTGCCTGCACCATCAAGGCCAGTTCTAAGGAGACATGTCATGAACCAAGAACTCGATATCCTGTTCGAACAAGACCGCGCGCACTTCATGCACCCCTCGACCCACGCCCATGACCACGCCAGCGGCGCGCTCAAGGGACGCATCATCAAGAGTGCGTCGGGCATTCGCATCCGCGACCACGAGGGCCGCGACTTCATCGATGCCTTCGCCGGCCTGTACTGCGTGAACATCGGCTACGGCCGTACCGAAGTCGCCGATGCGATCTACAAGCAGGCCAAGGAGCTGGCGTATTACCACACCTATGTGGGGCATTCGACCGAGGCGATCATCGAGTTGTCCAGCCGCATCATGGACTGGGCGCCGCAGGGCATGAAAAAGGTCTATTACGGTCTGTCCGGGTCTGACGCCAACGAAACCCAGATCAAACTGGTGCGTTACTACAACAACGTATTGGGTCGCCCGCAGAAGAAGAAAATCATCTCCCGCGATCGCGGTTATCACGGCTCGGGCATCATGACCGGCAGCCTCACCGGCCTGCCGACTTTTCATCAGCACTTCGACCTGCCGGCCGAAGGCGTTAAACACACCGTTTGCCCGCACTGGTACCGCAAGGCGCCGGCCGGCATGGATGAAGCGGCGTTCGTGCGCTATTGCGCCGACGAACTGGAGAAAATGATCCTCGCCGAAGGGCCGGACACCGTGGCCGCGTTCATCGGCGAGCCGTTGATGGGCACCGGCGGCATCATCGTTCCTCCGGCGGGTTATTGGGCGGCGATTCAAGCGGTGCTCAACAAATACGACGTGTTGCTGATCGCCGATGAAGTGGTGTGCGCGTTCGGTCGGCTGGGTTCGAAGATGGGCAGCCAGCGTTACGGCATGCAGCCGGACTTGATCACCACCGCCAAGGGCCTGACGAGCGCCTATGCACCATTGTCGGCAGTGATCGTCGGCGAAAAAGTATGGGACGTAATCGAAAAAGCCTCTGAATCACAAGGTGCAATGGGCCATGGCTGGACGTACTCCGGTCACCCGATCTGCGCCGCCGCGGCCTTGGCCAACCTCGATATTCTGGAGCGGGAAAACCTCACCGCCAACGCCGAGAAAGTAGGCAGCTACCTGAACCGCCGGTTGCGCGAAACCCTGGAAGGCCATCCGCTGGTGGGTGAAGTGCGCGGTGACGGCATGCTTGCCGCCGTCGAGTTCATGGCCGATCGCGAGCAGCGCACGCCGTTCGACGCCGCCTTGAAGGTCGGCCCGAAAGTTTCGGCGGCCTGTCTCGAGCGCGGCATGATTGCCCGGGCGATGCCTCACGGCGACATTCTCGGCTTTGCGCCGCCGTTGATTTTGACCGAGGAAGAAGCCGACCTGATCGTCGACATCACCAAGAGCGCGGTGGATCAGGTGGCCAGCGAAGTGCTTGGCTGATCCCCAGCCTGGTTGAACAGGGCCCGTCCGATTCACAGATCGGGCGGGCTTTTTTGCGTCGCCTGTTCAGGCCCGCAAAGAGGCCCTGACAGGCACCAAAAATCCTCGATCAGAAACAAAAAAACCTCGGACAATCACTCGTCCGAGGTTTTTTGTGTCGCGCGAGACCTGATTACTTCTTCAGGCCGTAATGCTCATCGAGCATGCCCGGCGCGTTCGGAGCTTTGGGGGCGTAGTCGCGAGGCGGCTCCTGATTGCGCGGTGGCGTCAGGCGTTCCCGTGGAGCCTGTGCCGAATCGGCGTGCAGGGCGGCCAGCAAGCGTTGACGAGTCTGCTCGTCCAGGGCCAGGCGGTTGGCACCCTCGGCGAGGTGATCCTGCACTTCCTGATAGCTCGCCGTCAGCTTCTTGACCAGGTTTGCAGTGCTGTTGAAGTGGGTGACCACCTCGTTCTGATAACTGTCGAAACGTTCCTGAATGTCATCCAGCTGACGTTGGGTGCTGCTAGGCGCGGCATTCGGCACCAAACGAGCGATCAGGAAACCAATGGCGACACCCACAACCAGGGCAAGAGTCGGCAACAACCAAACTAAGAGCGAGTGTTCCACGAGTCCTTCCTCTATAAACGGCTTTGCTTTACGTTAACGGCTCGAACCTGCGCTGTATACCGCGATTCACTCGCAATAGATTGGCACAGACAATTTGCTAGACGAGTCGACCCGATTCGAGGTCACGGAGTTCCTTCCTTGCTTATGCGCGAAACCCCTGTAGTGATTGATGGCCCGGTCGGCCAACTGGAAGCCCTTTATCTTGATAATGAGCAGCCGCGCGGCATCGCGCTGATCTGCCACCCGAACCCGGTGCAGGGCGGCACCATGCTCAATAAAGTCGTATCGACCCTGCAGCGCACCGCGCGCGACGCCGGTTTGATTACTTTGCGCTTCAACTACCGTGGCGTCGGTGCCAGCGAAGGCACCCACGACATGGGCACCGGCGAAGTCGACGACGCTCAAGCCGTTGCCGAATGGCTACGGGCCAAACACCCCGAGTTGCCGCTGACCCTGTTCGGTTTCTCCTTTGGCGGTTTTGTTGCAGCAAGTCTCGGCGGACGCCTGGAAGCCAAGGGCGAACAGCTCAAGCATCTGTTCATGGTCGCGCCGGCTGTCATGCGCCTGGGCGATCAGGATCAACTGCCGCAGCAGGGTGAACTGACCCTGATCCAGCCGGAAACCGACGAAGTGATCGATCCGCCACTTGTTTACGAATGGTCCGACAAGCTCGAACGCCCCCATGAGCTGCTGAAAGTGGCAGAATGCGGACACTTTTTTCATGGCAAGCTGACCGATCTCAAGGATCTGATCCTGCCGCGCCTTTCGAATTGATTGCAGTCTGACAAGCGATTACCCATGACGACTCGTACCCGTATCCTCACCGGCATCACCACTACCGGCACGCCGCACCTGGGCAACTACGCCGGCGCCATCCGCCCGGCGATCCTGGCCAGCCGTGACAGCAATGCCGATTCGTTCTACTTCCTGGCCGACTACCACGCCCTGATCAAATGCGACGACCCGCTGCGCATCCAGCGCTCGCGTCTGGAAATCGCCGCGACCTGGCTGGCCGGTGGCCTGGATGTGGATCGTGTGACGTTCTATCGCCAGTCCGACATCCCGGAAATCCCCGAGCTGACCTGGCTGCTGACTTGCGTTGCCGCCAAGGGCCTGCTCAACCGCGCCCATGCCTATAAGGCCTCGGTGGACAAGAATGTCGAGGCAGGCGAAGACCCGGATGCGGGCATCACCATGGGCTTGTACAGCTACCCGGTGCTGATGGCCGCGGACATCCTGATGTTCAACGCCCACAAGGTGCCGGTCGGTCGCGACCAGATCCAGCACGTGGAAATGGCCCGCGACATCGGCCAGCGCTTCAACCACCTGTTTGGCCAGGGCAAAGAATTCTTCACCATGCCGGAGGCGCTGATCGAAGAAAGCGTCGCCACGCTGCCAGGCCTCGACGGTCGCAAGATGTCGAAGAGCTACGACAACACCATTCCGTTGTTCAGCAGCGCCAAGGAAATGAAGGACGCGATCTCGCGGATCGTCACCGACTCCCGCGCGCCGGGCGAAGCCAAGGATCCGGACAACTCGCACCTGTTCACCCTGTTCCAGGCGTTTGCCACGCCGGCACAGTCCGATGAATTCCGCAGCGAACTGTTGCAGGGCCTGGGTTGGGGCGAGGCGAAGAATCGCCTGTTCCAACTGCTCGATAGCGAGCTGGGCGAGTCCCGCGAGCGTTATCACCAACTGATCGAACGCCCGGCGGACCTGGAAGACATGCTGCAACTCGGCGCGAAAAAAGCCCGTTCGGTCGCCACGCCGTTCCTCCACGAACTGCGCGAAGCGGTCGGCCTGCGCTCTTTCGTCGCTCAGACTCAGGTCGCTGCCACCACCAAGAAGAAAGCCGCGAAAGCCGCGCGTTTTGTCAGCTTCCGCGAAGAAGACAGCAGTTTCCGTTTCCGTCTGCTGGCGGCCGATGGCGAGCAACTGCTGTTGTCGCGCAACTTCGCCGACGGCAAAACCGCTGGTCAAGTGACCAAGCAGCTGCAATCGGGCCAGCCGTTGGATGTGCGCAGTGAAGAGCAGAGCTTCAGCGTCTGGCTGGAAGGTGAGTGCGTGGCCGACAGCCCGACCTTTGCTGACAACGCCGCTCGCGACGTCGCCATTGACGCCTTGCGGGTTGCGCTGACACCGGTTCAGGAATAAATCAACGGCTCGACCCGACCAAGGGCCGATTGCCATTCCCACGGGCCGTCGCTACAGTGACGGCCCGTTTTTGTTGCCTTGCTAACGAATTATGACGCCCCTAGAACGATATCAAGCTGATCTGAAACGCCCGGAATTCTTCCATGACGCCGCGCAGGAAACCGCCGTGCGTCATTTGCAGCGCCTGTACGACGATCTGGTCGCTGCGTCGAACACCAAGCCGGGCCTGCTCGGCAAACTGTTTGGCAAGAAAGATCAGGCACCGGTCAAGGGCCTGTATTTCTGGGGTGGCGTGGGTCGCGGCAAGACTTACCTGGTCGACACCTTCTTCGAAGCGTTGCCGTTCAAGGAAAAGGTCCGCACTCACTTCCACCGCTTCATGAAGCGCGTGCACGAAGAGATGAAGACCCTCGGCGGCGAGAAGAACCCGCTGACCATCATCGCCAAGCGCTTCTCTGATGAAGCCCGGGTGATCTGTTTCGATGAATTCTTCGTGTCCGACATCACCGACGCGATGATCCTCGGCACGCTGATGGAAGAGCTGTTCAAGAATGGCGTGACCCTGGTTGCGACCTCGAACATCGTGCCGGACGGTCTGTACAAGGATGGCCTGCAACGTGCGCGCTTCCTGCCGGCCATCGCGCTGATCAAACAGAACACCGACATCGTCAACGTCGACAGCGGCGTCGACTATCGTCTGCGCCACCTCGAGCAAGCCGAGCTGTTCCACTTCCCTCTGGACGAAGCCGCTCAGGAAAGCCTGCGCAAAAGCTTCCGCGCCCTGACTCCGGAATGCACGGCCGCCATCGAGAATGACGTGCTGATGATCGAGAACCGCGAAATTCGCGCCGTGCGCACCTGCGATGACGTGGCCTGGTTCGACTTCCGCGAACTGTGCGACGGCCCGCGCAGCCAGAACGATTACATCGAGCTGGGCAAGATTTTCCACGCCGTGTTGCTCAGCGGTGTCGAGCAGATGAGCGTCACCACCGACGACATCGCCCGACGCTTTATCAACATGGTCGACGAGTTCTACGACCGTAACGTCAAGCTGATCATCTCGGCTGAAGTCGAGCTCAAGGACCTCTACACCGGCGGTCGTCTGAACTTCGAGTTCCAGCGCACGCTCAGCCGTCTGCTGGAAATGCAGTCGCACGAATTCCTGTCCCGGGCGCACAAGCCGTAGGACGATTCGGACAATAAAAAAAGGGCCTGCACATGCAGGCCCTTTTTTGTTCACCGCAGATTTCCTGTGGGAGGAGCCTGCTCGCGAAGGCGGAGTGTCAGTCACATAGATGTTTGATGTGATACCGCTTTCGCGAGCAGGCTCGCTTGTATGGTAGGACTTGAAGGGAGGAGGAGGGACAAGGCTCGATTCTGACTGTTGACGCAGTACAGACTGTGGGAGAT